>NZ_JYOQ01000001.1:0-1171 GCF_000960545.1 Vibrio sp. S457-15
TACAATGCGAAATGAACATGTCAATCCAGCGCTTTTGATCTAAAAATATATCTTCGAATTGCGAATTTGTTATTGTCATAGAACCCTCAAAATTATTTACATATTGTTAATGATTGGTATAACGCCCTGTTAAGGGGTGAGCAACGCAATACCGATGCCGCAGCATACCACCTAAAACATTAAAACCAACGCATAGTGAAAATGCCACGCGTTGCGAATCCCTCTTAAACAGATTGTTATACGCGTCTACATATCACTGTATATTTGTTCTGCTGTTAGAATTCGACTCGATAACCTTTCAATAATTGGTTGCTCAAAATGTCTCTTAGCATGGCGCAAATGGTCTATTAACTCATTAATCTCTTCATCTGAATTAACAATTAGATATTTAATATCGTTAGGCTGAAAGTTTAGCGAACACTGGTGAGCTAACTCGTTATACTTTTGCTTTTTTGAAGTAGTATCTATCTTTGATTTTGCGACAAAAGGTGGAATACCTTGCTCAGTAATAGGAGGAACATATCGCCATTCTCGTTCATCAGCAAACCTAAAATTTTCTATGACGATATTTTCACGTTCTAACTTTCCTTCGTAATTTTTAATATAACGATACGCATCAAATATCTTCATATTTGATTGTGATACACCTTTAAAATGATCTTCATCTGTTAATCGGTTGAGTCTTTGATACACGCCCTGCAACGACTGATTGAAATTATCAGTAAAAGGGCAATGCTTATTTATGTACATTACGGGGTTCAACCCATTTCTATTTGCCCATTCTTTCGTCAGACCAATACCATACTTACCATATTTCCCCATATGGACTTTAAGCTCTGGTAGTTTTAGGTCACAAAATGAGACCATTGGCACAGCAAACTCTCTAACTGTATCGACGCCTTCTATTTTTTCTCTAGCATACGAGACTCTGAAAGTACTATTTAAAATATTAAAAAGTGATTCTTTCTCACGCGTAAAGTGAAAGAGAATATCTGGGTACAAGCTTGAATTATTCATTTTATTCCAAATTTTACTTCATAGCGTATAACGCCCTGCTAAGGGGTGAGCAACGCAATACCAAAGCCGCCGCATACCACCTTAATCACCAAATTGAACGCATAGTAAAAATGCCACGCGTTGCGAATCCCTCTTGAGCAGTTTGTTAGTTTGC
>NZ_JYOQ01000011.1:0-437 GCF_000960545.1 Vibrio sp. S457-15
GTAACGAGGTTTCGGCATTCGGCTACGGAGATTAATGGGTGTAGTCGATCAATTGATTGAGTTCCATCGATTTAAGCAACAAAGCCGATTAGAGGACAGGATTGAGCCGAAACAAAAACGCATCACAAACGTTTAACATTTGGCAGAAAACTGTAATTAACTTACAGAAAGATTTTGATGGATTTTAGAGAGGAAAAGGTCACTTTTGCCATTCTGTTATGTTCGCGGCACTGAACTGAGCAAAAATGACCTTAAATTTAGCTATTTATCATAATAAGCATAATCACCACCAAGATGATGCGTTCGTTATAGCCTTTTCTGCTTATCCCTCTATCTTTTTGTTCCACCTTGTAAATATTGCTCTGAAGTGTGTCCAGAAAATGGGCGTTACATATTCGTCGCGCAGCTACTTATTATTCCATTGCCAATAAGGGGAG
>NZ_JYOQ01000101.1:0-449 GCF_000960545.1 Vibrio sp. S457-15
TCGATTTAACACATCGTGAAGTGATGATAAGTGTGTGCCTGTATTGGGGACCAGTCAAAACATAAATAAAAAACCACCGACCAACGCGGGCTTTTTCTATTCTATGAGTTCAACAGTGACGCTGGCTGAGTCGCAGATATTAGTAACGCTTAAGTTTCGGACTCTTTGCTAGGTTATTGCGGCCAACCTGCTTCAGAAAGCATGTTTTGAACACGCCGTGAAGTGCCATCAATGCCATGCGGTATAGTGAGATATAACCACCTCGTGCAATACGTCCTTCAACCAGCATCGAACCTTTGGTTAAGTAGCCCATCAAGCTCCCTACTGTAGAGAAGCTGCTTAGAGACACTAAAGAACCATGGTCTTTGTTGACATAGTTTTTCAACTCACGATCATTTAGCTTCTCCACAAAGTTGCTGCACGCTTGGCTAGCCATGTACGAGACTGTT
>NZ_JYOQ01000102.1:0-393 GCF_000960545.1 Vibrio sp. S457-15
TACATCAAAAAAACGACACAAATAAAAATAATTCTCAGTTGCAATGTTAGGAAAATATGCAAATATATTCAGCTGCGTTTAAGATATCAATCCCATCGTTATTATCAATCAATATAATAAGTAGAGTTAACAACTCGCACAAGCCTCTACAGTATTTTGTTTGCGTTTTTACCTCTTTTGATCGCAACTGGCAGTATCGCTTTTAGTTAAGTGACTTTGATAACTCCGTTTTTTATCAGACCGACTACACTTGTTGAGAAATAAGTGACGAATTTCATATAATTAATTGATATTGCGCCGCTAGGATATGTGGCACATTTTTGTGACAGATAGTAACTTTCACTTGTTTTGGGATGTGGAACACAATAAGTCGATTGTTTAATGAGTTGATAG
>NZ_JYOQ01000103.1:0-278 GCF_000960545.1 Vibrio sp. S457-15
GAGAGGCCCGAAGGTCCCCCTCTTTGGCCCGTAGGCATCATGCGGTATTAGCCATCGTTTCCAATGGTTATCCCCCACATCAGGGCAATTTCCTAGGCATTACTCACCCGTCCGCCGCTCGACGCCGTTATCGTTCCCCGAAGGTTCAGACAACTCGTTTCCGCTCGACTTGCATGTGTTAGGCCTGCCGCCAGCGTTCAATCTGAGCCATGATCAAACTCTTCAATTTAAGATTTTGTTCGGCTCAATGAATACTGAACATTACATAAAGTCAAGAG
>NZ_JYOQ01000104.1:0-264 GCF_000960545.1 Vibrio sp. S457-15
GGAACGCGCCGCAAACGGGTACACCAGCACAAGCAGGCAGCTCGAAGGGTGTGGAGCCAAATGTGGCAACACCAGAGCAGAAACCAAGTGTGAACGGGGCTACCGGTGAGCCGACTTCGGCACAAGGCAATGCCCCAGAAGGCACTGATTCCGGTGTAGGTACGCCAGCATCGACACCGAGTGTGGACGCGGCAACGGGTGAGCCAAACACGGCAGACGACAAGAATGCCGCGGGCGAAAGCATCCCAACGTTAGCGGGAGGGG
>NZ_JYOQ01000105.1:0-1216 GCF_000960545.1 Vibrio sp. S457-15
ATTAACCTAGAAGACTTAGCGCTGAGTTTGGCGCTTGTTTCGCTTGCGCAAGGATTGAGCTTGACGCTTGCGATAGAATTTGTGACTTGGTCATTGCCGTCGTTTCTTTCGCGAAGTCGGTATCTTTGATACGGCTCTTCGACGCGTTCACGTTCTCGTTAATGTTGTCCAAGTTGCTGATTGCATGGTTGAAACGGTTCTGGAATGCACCCAGCTCTGCACGGTGGCTGTCTACGTATTTCAGTGCCGCATCAATGATCGCGACTGATTCTTGTGCGCCGCCAACTGAAGTTACGTCGATAGTATCAACCGTAACGTTTTTCTTGTTGTCGCCTAGGCCTAGTTCACCAGACAGGCCGCCAGAGAATGACACTTCGCCTTCTACTTTGTTGTTACCAGCAAAGATTTGCAGTTTGCCATCTTGGTCTACTGACGCTTTCACTAGGTCTGTTTGACCGTTGATGTACGTTGCTAGCTCTTCAATGTCATCGCCCGCTTTCGCGTTGATGTTGATTTCTTGCTCTTGACCAAAGCTGTCTGTTAGGCTGATTTTTAGGTCGTTTTTGCCTTGTGCAACGTTCCAGTCTTTGCCTTTACCGCTTTCAGCTTGGTAACTCACACCGCCCATCATTTTGTTGTCTGAGCGCATGTCTTTAAGCTCAAGCATTACTGCTTCACCGTTATCAGCACCGATTTGGAACGATTTCGCACCATGTGTGCCGTTTAGTAGCTTGTTACCACCAAAAGAGGTGGTTTCTGCGATACGGTTTAGTTCGTCGTTTAGTGCTGTCACTTCTTCTTGAATCGCAACGCGCTCTGCTTTCGAGTTTGAGCCGTTTGCTGATTGTAGAGACAGGTCACGCATACGTTGTAGGATGTTGGTGGTCTCGTTCATTGCACCTTCAGCAGTTTGTGCAATAGAGATACCGTCGTTCGCGTTGCGAACAGCCACATCCAGGCCACGGCTTTGTACGTTCAAACGGTTCGAGATTTGTAGACCCGCAGCGTCATCTTTTGCGCTGTTGATTTTGAAACCCGAAGACAAACGCTCCATTGAGGTTTGTTGTGCTGAGTTTGCGTTGTTTAGGTAACGCTGAGCGGTCATCGCTGATACGTTAGTGTTTACATTCACTGCCATGGTGATTTCTCCAATTGATTTTCCGATGTAGCGGTTTCCGACGTCTCGGAAAACCAAGTAGTTCTCTCAAAGTTACTT
>NZ_JYOQ01000106.1:0-1462 GCF_000960545.1 Vibrio sp. S457-15
CGGCGTCGAGCGGCGGACGGGTGAGTAATGCCTAGGAAATTGCCCTGATGTGGGGGATAACCATTGGAAACGATGGCTAATACCGCATGATGCCTACGGGCCAAAGAGGGGGACCTTCGGGCCTCTCGCGTCAGGATATGCCTAGGTGGGATTAGCTAGTTGGTGAGGTAAGGGCTCACCAAGGCGACGATCCCTAGCTGGTCTGAGAGGATGATCAGCCACACTGGAACTGAGACACGGTCCAGACTCCTACGGGAGGCAGCAGTGGGGAATATTGCACAATGGGCGCAAGCCTGATGCAGCCATGCCGCGTGTGTGAAGAAGGCCTTCGGGTTGTAAAGCACTTTCAGTCGTGAGGAAGGTAGTGTAGTTAATAGCTGCATTATTTGACGTTAGCGACAGAAGAAGCACCGGCTAACTCCGTGCCAGCAGCCGCGGTAATACGGAGGGTGCGAGCGTTAATCGGAATTACTGGGCGTAAAGCGCATGCAGGTGGTTTGTTAAGTCAGATGTGAAAGCCCGGGGCTCAACCTCGGAATTGCATTTGAAACTGGCAGACTAGAGTACTGTAGAGGGGGGTAGAATTTCAGGTGTAGCGGTGAAATGCGTAGAGATCTGAAGGAATACCGGTGGCGAAGGCGGCCCCCTGGACAGATACTGACACTCAGATGCGAAAGCGTGGGGAGCAAACAGGATTAGATACCCTGGTAGTCCACGCCGTAAACGATGTCTACTTGGAGGTTGTGGCCTTGAGCCGTGGCTTTCGGAGCTAACGCGTTAAGTAGACCGCCTGGGGAGTACGGTCGCAAGATTAAAACTCAAATGAATTGACGGGGGCCCGCACAAGCGGTGGAGCATGTGGTTTAATTCGATGCAACGCGAAGAACCTTACCTACTCTTGACATCCAGAGAACTTTCCAGAGATGGATTGGTGCCTTCGGGAACTCTGAGACAGGTGCTGCATGGCTGTCGTCAGCTCGTGTTGTGAAATGTTGGGTTAAGTCCCGCAACGAGCGCAACCCTTATCCTTGTTTGCCAGCGAGTAATGTCGGGAACTCCAGGGAGACTGCCGGTGATAAACCGGAGGAAGGTGGGGACGACGTCAAGTCATCATGGCCCTTACGAGTAGGGCTACACACGTGCTACAATGGCGCATACAGAGGGCAGCCAACTTGCGAAAGTGAGCGAATCCCAAAAAGTGCGTCGTAGTCCGGATTGGAGTCTGCAACTCGACTCCATGAAGTCGGAATCGCTAGTAATCGTGGATCAGAATGCCACGGTGAATACGTTCCCGGGCCTTGTACACACCGCCCGTCACACCATGGGAGTGGGCTGCAAAAGAAGTAGGTAGTTTAACCTTCGGGGGGACGCTTACCACTTTGTGGTTCATGACTGGGGTGAAGTCGTAACAAGGTAGCGCTAGGGGAACCTGGCGCTGGATCACCTCCTTAAACGATGATTA
>NZ_JYOQ01000107.1:0-331 GCF_000960545.1 Vibrio sp. S457-15
TAGAGAATGGTGGGCGACACGGGGCTCGAACCAGTGCCCCCCTGCTTGTAAGGCAGGTGCTCTCCCAACTGAGCTAACCGCCCACATAAGTTTTAATTCTTCGTGGAGAAGAATGGTGGGTCGTGCAGGATTCGAACCTGCGACCAATTGATTAAAAGTCAACTGCTCTCCCAACTGAGCTAACGACCCAATGGTATCCCGTAGGGGAGTCGACCCCCTGTTACCGCCGTGAAAGGGCGGTGTCCTAGGCCTCTAGACGAACGGGACACTGGATTGAAGAGTTTGGGAACTCTTCTTCTCTTTACTTTATAAACCGTATCAATCCCCCTAA
>NZ_JYOQ01000108.1:0-392 GCF_000960545.1 Vibrio sp. S457-15
AAGAAAAAAATCGCTCAACGCAATAAAGAAAAGGTGGTGCTGTTGTGGGCTTACTACCGCGACAACGATGGTGGGGTCGGCAGCGAGCGTGACGGGACTCAGATCAACAAGGCCTCCAACGCGCCATTGTTTATTGTGCACGATGTAGGATTGGGTCATGGCGCGGTGGGCGGCGTGATTCAAAGCGGTTATCGCCAAGGTGATGAAGCGGCTAGATTACTAGAACAGGTGCTCGTCCACCCACAAGAACCATTACCTCCGGTGGTGAATGGCGAGTCTGAAATCAAGCTCGATTACCATCCGGTCGTGCGCTGGGGGTTGGGCGCAGAGCAAGGAACCTCGGCGGTATTTTTTCAGTAGCCGAGGCAATTTTCCGGGTGTTTCGCCAAAGA
>NZ_JYOQ01000109.1:0-400 GCF_000960545.1 Vibrio sp. S457-15
GTTTACTCATACGCGCCGCCAAAATAATTTTGTAAACATGCTAACTGGTAAAGCTCCAAAGGCAGTGCCAGCAGACCGCAACCGAAACAAAACTCAAACTGAAGCTGGTGCGCCAGTTGTAATGATCACCGACCTTACAAAACAGGCTGGTGACACAGTTGAAATGGATTTGTTCCACAACTTGGGCGGTATGCCAACGATGGGCGATAAAAAAATCGAAGGTCGTGGCGAGTCTCTATCAAAAGTTGAGTTTGAATTAGTCATTAACCAAGGCCGTCATAACGTCGATTCAGGCGGTAAGATGGCTCAACAACGCACCAAGCAAAACCTACTTCAAGTAGCTCGTACAATGCTTCGTAACTACTTCATCGATCTACAAGATGAAATCGCAACGTATCAC
>NZ_JYOQ01000110.1:0-382 GCF_000960545.1 Vibrio sp. S457-15
AAAGGAAACCAACGCAAAGACAGCAAGGAAAAAGTTGGCAACATGGTGGACCCGATCGCCGATGGGTCATCATTGCATTACCCAGCTACCGGCGGTGAGGCAGGCGTTCAACAGCCGGCGGCGAGGCGTGCAGACCAACCTATCGGCAGTGCTGACATCACATACAGTGCCGATATCGATTCCAAAGTCGATGCTGCGGTACGTAAACACTTCTTCAAACATCCAACCGAACAAAGCAATAACCTATACCGCTGGCTAACGTACGATCTCAATAGTGATGGAAATGAAGAACTGCTGGTTCAATTGGCTTGGGGCGGCTCATGCGGCGATAAGACCTTGGTCGTCGTACACCATGGAACAGCATGCGGTTTTCACAGTCCAA
>NZ_JYOQ01000012.1:0-450 GCF_000960545.1 Vibrio sp. S457-15
CCCCTCCCGCTAACGTTGGGATGCTTTCGCCCGCGGCATTCTTGTCGTCTGCCGTGTTTGGCTCACCCGTTGCCGCGTCCACACTCGGTGTCGATGCTGGCGTACCTACACCGGAATCAGTGCCTTCAGGGGCATTGCCTTGTGCTACCGTTGGCTCACCACTAGACACATCTGCACTTGGTTTCTGCTCTGGCGTACCTACACCGGAATCAATACCTTCCGAGGCATTACCTTGTGCCGAAGTTGGCTCACCGGTAGCCCCGTTCGCACTTGGTTTCTGCTCTGGCGTTGCCACACCGGAATCAATACCTTCTGAGGCATTACCTTGTGCCGAAGTCGGCTCACCGGTAGCCCCGTTCACACTTGGTTTCTGCTCTGGTGTTGCCACATTTGGCTCCACACCCTTCGAGCTGCCTGCTTGTGCTGGTGTACCCGTTTGCGGCGCGTTCC
>NZ_JYOQ01000111.1:0-404 GCF_000960545.1 Vibrio sp. S457-15
TGGGAGCCCGCTTACCCAAGTGTGACATCGTCAGAATTTGATTACGAGCGCATGGGCACCAAGGCTGCAGAAAAACTGTTACATGCCATCAAAGGTGAGCCAGAAGAACGGCCGACCAGTATGGGCTTTAAGCTAAAGCGTCGAGCAAGTACCGCGATTAATTGACCCCTCCGCTTTCCATAAATACAAAAAGCCTCTCAATATTGAGAGGCTTTTTGTATTTATGGAAAGCGGAGGGGTCAATTAATCGCGGTACTTGCTCGACGCTTTAGCTTAAAGACCATACTGGTCGGCCGTTCTTCTGGCTCACCTTTGATGGCATGTAACAGTTTTTCTGCAGCCTTGGTGCCCATGCGCTCGTAATCAAATTCTGACGATGTCACACTTGGGTAAGCGGGCTCCCA
>NZ_JYOQ01000112.1:0-381 GCF_000960545.1 Vibrio sp. S457-15
CACAGATACCAAGCAGTAATGTGGCATAAAAGACATTGTGGCTCAAAGACAACGCCGTTGATTGCGCAATTAAGTCTCGCGAAAACAGCGACATACCCATGCCGGCTTGACCTTGAGTCACCCCATCGCACATCGCTGGCACACAACCTGCGACTTGCGCTGTATGGCCGTAGTCCGCCAGTACTTGTTTGATTTGCGCTGGGTAGTCTTGGCACGGCTGGTGGGCGCTCAACATGTCGTTGTAGGCGCTGATCAGCGCGACATTGGCATGCGTAAATTCGAGAATATTTTTCTTTTCAGAAGAGCAAGGAGCGGCGACTGCATGGGCTAAGTTACCACACGATAAACCAACACGGCCCTTGCCCGCTTCGGCTTGCACTT
>NZ_JYOQ01000113.1:0-378 GCF_000960545.1 Vibrio sp. S457-15
ACGTAGCGAAACGCCAGACACGAACGAAGCAAAAGAGCTATTGAAGTTCTGCCGCAAGTTCACCGTACCAAGGCGCCAAGCGTTGCGCGGAAAAGGCTTGATGTGGAATAAAGACAACGCGAAGAAGCCAGTGCTACACATCTGTTTTGTCGCCCCGGGTCATTGCTACGTGGGGTACTCACTACCAGGCAACAACTCGCAGTTCTTTATGGGTATCCCTCGCTTGAAATTCCCAGCAGACGCACCAAACCGTTCAACGCTAAAGCTGGAAGAAGCTTTCCACGTATTTATACCGCGAGATGAGTGGGATGAGCGTTTGGCGCCAGGCATGTGGGGCGTTGACTTAGGTGCATGTCCAGGTGGTTGGACGTACCAATT
>NZ_JYOQ01000114.1:0-420652 GCF_000960545.1 Vibrio sp. S457-15
AAAGATACCGACTTCGCGAAAGAAACGACGGCAATGACCAAGTCACAAATTCTATCGCAAGCGTCAAGCTCAATCCTTGCGCAAGCGAAACAAGCGCCAAACTCAGCGCTAAGTCTTCTAGGTTAATTTTAAACCTAAGACGAGAACCTCATTGGCTCGTGGTGAGAGATGAGCGAGTAAACCCAGCTTCGGCTGGGTTTTTTCTGCCTTTAAAAGAGCGAAGGTATTCATCAAAGACAATATTAGAGCTTCATCACACTTCAGTAAGCCAAAGAAAATAATCGCAAAAAATTGAAAATTTCTCCTAAAGGATATGCATACGTCGCCGTTAAAGGGACTGAGAGAAATGAGATGTGCCTAAGTGAGGTGAGAGACACGATGGTACATTCACTAAGCCTTAAGGAGATCAATTATGGCGATTAACGTTAATACTAACGTTTCTGCGATGACCGCACAGCGTTACCTAAACCACGCGGCTGAAGGTCAACAAAAATCAATGGAGCGTTTGTCTTCGGGTTATAAAATCAATAGCGCGAAAGATGATGCTGCAGGTCTACAGATTTCAAACCGTTTGAACGCTCAAAGCCGTGGCCTAGACATGGCTGTGAAAAACGCGAACGACGGTATCTCCATTGCACAGGTTGCTGAAGGTGCAATGAATGAATCTACCAACATCCTACAACGTATGCGTGACCTATCGCTTCAATCTGCGAACGGTTCTAACTCAAAAGCAGAACGTGTAGCGATCCAAGAAGAAGTAACAGCGCTAAACGACGAACTAAACCGTATCGCTGAAACAACCTCTTTCGGTGGTAACAAACTGCTTAACGGTACGTACGGTACTCAATCTTTCCAAATCGGTGCGGACTCTGGCGAAGCAGTAATGCTTTCTATGGGCAGCTTACGTTCTGATACTTCAGCAATGGGTGGTAAGAGCTACTCAGCAGAAGAAGGTAAAGATGCATCTTGGACAGTTGGTGATAAAACTGAGCTTAAAATGAGCTACACCAACAAACAAGGTGAAGAGAAAGAACTTACCATCAAGGCTAAGCAAGGCGACGACATCGAGCAGCTAGCAACTTACATCAACGGTCAAAGCGAAGATGTTAAAGCGTCTGTTGGTGAAGACGGCAAGCTACAAGTATTTGCTTCTACTCAGAAAGTAAATGGTGAAGTTGAGTTCTCTGGCAACCTAGCTGGCGAGATCGGTTTTGGTGATGCGAAAGACGTAACGGTTAAAGACATCGACGTAACAACGGTTGCAGGCTCTCAAGAAGCTGTAGCAGTTATCGACGGTGCACTTAAATCAGTAGACAGCCAACGTGCGTCACTAGGTGCTTTCCAGAACCGTTTCAACCACGCAATCAGCAACCTAGACAACATTAACGAAAACGTTAATGCATCTAACAGCCGTATTAAAGATACTGATTACGCGAAAGAAACAACAGCGATGACTAAGTCGCAAATTCTTCAGCAAGCAAGTACTTCAATCCTGGCTCAAGCGAAGCAGTCACCATCTGCAGCGCTAAGCTTGTTGGGCTAACAAGGTCGACCCAGCCTAGTGCTTAGGTCACCAAAACGATAGATCCTATCGTTAGCTCATAAGGTGGAAGGGAGATTGTAATGGAAATATCCTCCTACGCATCGAACATCCAGCCTTACGGCACACCGAATGGCACAAATGTTGCAAATAAAAATGGCAACGGCATAGGTACGCCTAGCACAGCAAGTTCAACCGGTGACGTTTCGCCGCAAAAAGCGAAAGGCACCGAGCACGACTTCTCTGTTCAAGCGGCAATCGAGATGGCGGAAAGCCGTCAGGAGCTAAACAGAGAAGAACGTGAAAAAATGGTCGAACAAATGAATGAGTTTGTCTCGTCCATCAACAAAGGAGTAGCGTTTCGTGTGGATGAAGAATCCGGCAGAGACGTTGTGACGATTTACGAAACCAATACTGGTGATGTGATTCGTCAATTTCCTGATGAAGAACTGCTAGTGGTATTGCGTCGCCTAGCTGAGCACACAGCTAACAGCGGTTTGTTAGTTGAAAAAGTGTAAGTCGTTTTTGAGGTGATTTAATGAGTTTAGGCCCTGTTGGGATGTCTGGCGGCATGGATATTAATTCCATGGTCAGCAAAATTGTGGATGCGGAACGTGTGCCTAAGCAGCAACGCATCGACAACGATCGCACGACAATCAATGCCAGTATCAGTGCCTATGGGCGACTCAGAGAATCGTTGGATACGATGAAAAATCTCATGGCGAACTTTCGTCAGGAGAAAGCGTTTGCCGTCCGCACGGTTGAAACCACGGACGACAATATCGTATCGGCCACCGCAACCACTGACGCTATAGCCGGTAAGTATGCTATCGATGTGTTGCAGCTTGCACAGAGCCACAAAGTCGCTTCTGACGTATTGCCAGAAGACGCAAAATTTGGTCCTGGTAAGCTGCAGATTTCGCTTGGTGATGACCGTTTTAATATCGAGGTTCGTTCTCGATCTAAGCTCATCGATGTCGTACGCGGCATCAATGGCGCTAAAGACAACCCTGGCGTTCGTGCTTCCGTCATTAATGATGTCGAAGGACCGCGTCTCATCCTTGCCTCAAACCTCTCTGGTAAGGATCATCAAATCAAAGTCAGCGTGGAAGCCGAAAGAGGCAACCCTCTGAAATATTTCGAATACCAAACACTTGAAGACCGAGTTAACGCGCTTGAAGAAGCACGTGCTGCGGCAGAAGAAGTGTTAGGGCCACTACAAGCTCCGCAACAACCGGATCAACCAGAAATTCTGGATGAGAACGGCAACCCTCTACCTCCAGAAGCGCAAAAAGCGGCAGATAATGCACAAGATGATGCATCGCAAGAGCCGATCTCTGCTGCTGGTGCAGAGGCTGCTAAAGCCGGACAAGAAGCCATTGATAAGGCCAATCAACGTTCGAGCTTGCGACCTGAAGAGCGCATTCCCGGTTGGACAGAAACTGCGTCAGGCACCTTGCTGGATTCATACGAAGAGCCAGAACTGGAACTGGACGAAAAGGCGATAGAGAAAGCGCCGGATGTTCCAGGTTGGAACAATGCCGCCTCAGGCACATTGACGGATTCTTACGTTACGACCAAAGAAGCTAAGCAGCTCCTAGAACAAGAAAAAGCAGAAATCGAGCAGAAAATTGCGGATGAAAAGCAAGAACTCGACGCAAAAGTCGAACGTGGTGAGCTTTCCGAAGAGCAAGCCAAGCAAATTCATCGTGCGAAACTTGATCCTCAAGAGCGTGAACGTCTAGAAAAAATCGACGAAGCAGAAGCCAAAATCGCAAAAGCGCAATCCTCATTCGAAGAATACCTTGGTATGACAGAGGTACAAGCAGGGCAAGATTCTGAAGTGCTGCTTGATGGCGTGGCAAAACTTTCAAGCCATAACAACGTAATTGAAGACGCCATTGAAGGCGTAGATTTGACACTTAAAGGCAAGTCAGAACCAAACAAGCCGCCTGCAGAAATCGGTGTCGAGTACGACCGTCAAAGTGTACGCAACGACATCGAAAACTTTGTTTCGGCGTACAACTCGTTTTACCAAACTTCGCAAGCACTCTCGAGTGTGGACCCAACTACCGGCCAAAAAGGGCCGCTAGCTGGTGACAGCACGGTGCGAAGTGCCGATTCACGATTGAAAGCCGTCTTTTCAAGCCGAATCGATCAAGCACCAGAAAATCTGAAATCATTGACAGAATTTGGCATTACCACGACACGTCAAGGCACGCTTGAAATCAACTATGACATGCTTGACCGTCAGTTGAACAATAACTTCAACGAGTTAGAAAAATTCTTCGGTGGTAACACTGGTTTTGCGAAGCGTATCGAAGATGCGATTCACGGCATCACCGGTATTACGGGCAGCATTCGTACGCGAGAGAAAAGTCTCACAGAACAAAACTACCGTTTGAATGATGACCAAGCGGCATTAGATCGCCGCATGGAAGGGCTGGAAAAGCGTACCCATGCGAAATTTACCGCGATGCAAGACGCGACAGGTAAGATGCAGGGGCAACTTGGGGCTCTTATGAGTGCGTTAGGTTAATAAATGCAAAATGAACTCATAGAAATTAGTGATATAGATCAACTAATTACGCAAGAGCTGGAAAAAGTTGACTTTAATACTGAAGAAATTCTTCGCTTGGTCGATATCAGGGAACGGTTATTGCAAAACCTGTTACCAATTATTCAACAAAATCCCTTGGTAAAGCAGGATGCAGAGTGGCAAGACTTGCTGACTCGTACCAAAAGAATTGTCGAGCTGATGCAATCAGAAACGTCAAAGGTCGGAAAAGAGCTTCACAAATTCCGTTATGGCCAACGTTCGCTTCAGCAGTACAAAAAATTTATTTAAAAGAGGATTACTATGCGCGGTTCTTTGCAAGCATACAAAAAAGTATCAGTCGACAGCCAGCTGAGCGCGGCTTCTCCGCACAAAGTCATTCAAATGCTTATGGCTGGTGCAATTGAGCGCCTTATTCAAGGCAAAGCAGCCATGCAAGCAGGCAATATCCCAGCAAAAGGCGAGCGTTTAGGTAAAGCACTCGACATTATTATTGCGCTACGCAGCTGTTTGTCGATGGAAGATGGTGGTGACATCGCTTCAAACTTAGATTCATTGTATGAGTTTATGATCACGCAGATTTCTGCGGCAAACCACCAGAATGATCCACAGCCGATCGACGACGTTATTGACATTATTCGTGAGATTAAATCCGCTTGGGATCAGATCCCAACAGAGTTCCACAACTTGACGGCAGCAGAAGTCGGCATTTAATAATCAAAACAATGCTTTAGGATCGACTTAAAACATTAAGACTGCATTAGCAACAAGTTGCGCATGAAAGTTACAATCGAGCTCACACCTCTATATTGCTTGGTTGCCTTATTTTCATATTCAAATAAAATAGAAGCCATTAGTAGCCCTAATGGCTTTTTTTGTTGCTGATTTTCCTATTTTGTCGATCGTAAATTGAGTGTGGTGTTTCCGCCTTCTTTAACACCCAATTGCGCAAATCCAGGTTTGGCCGCAACGCACCTAAAATAAAGGCAATCATTCTTACTTATGCAAGGTTTGGCAAAGCTGCTTGTAATTGATGATGACGCATCAAGTCGTTTGAATTTAAGCAATATATTGGAATTTGTTGGAGAAAGTTGCGAAGCTGTTGGTTCTGAACAGCTAGGCGATGTTGATTGGTCTAGCGTATGGTCAGGCTGTATCGTTGGCAATATCTCAGCGGGTCGAGCGGCAACTGCCGTGATGGCTCGTCTCAACGATGCATACCATATCCCACTTCTTGTCTTGGGCAGCTTTCCTTTGCCTGTGGACGATCTCCCAAACTTTGTTGGCGAATTAGAGCAACCGCTAAATTACCCACAGCTTAGTGAAGCGTTACGTCACTGCAAAGATTTTCTTGGCCGTAAAGGGGTCAATGTTGTTGCTAGTGCGCGTAAAAACACGCTGTTTCGTAGCTTAGTAGGGCAGAGTCGCGGTATTCAAGAAGTGCGTCATCTTATTGAGCAAGTATCGGGTACAGAAGCCAATGTCTTGATCCTTGGTGAATCGGGTACGGGTAAAGAAGTGGTAGCGCGTAACATTCACTACCATTCGTCATACCGCAATGGTGCGTTTGTGCCAATTAACTGTGGTGCAATCCCACCGGAGCTACTCGAAAGCGAATTGTTTGGCCACGAAAAAGGCGCGTTTACTGGTGCGTTAACGGCGCGTAAAGGTCGATTCGAATTAGCAGACGGTGGCACGATCTTCCTTGATGAAATTGGTGATATGCCAATGTCGATGCAAGTGAAGTTATTGCGTGTACTTCAAGAACGTTGTTTTGAGCGAGTTGGCGGAAACTCGACAATCAAAGTCAATGTGCGCGTGGTCGCTGCGACACACCGTAATCTGGAAAGCATGATCGAAGAGGGCACGTTCCGTGAAGATTTGTTCTATCGTTTGAACGTTTTCCCAATCGAAATGCCAGCGCTAAAAGAGCGTAAGCAAGATATCCCATTGTTATTGCAAGAGCTGATGACACGTCTGGAAGCCGAAGGCGGCCAGCCAATCTGTTTCACGCCGCGTGCGATCAACTCTTTGATGGAACACCACTGGCCGGGTAACGTGCGCGAGTTAGCTAACCTTGTTGAGCGCATGATCATTTTGTACCCAAACAGTCTGGTTGATGTGAACCATCTTCCGACGAAATATCGCTACAGTGATATTCCAGAGTTCCAACCTGAAGGTAATCCGTTCACTTCGATTGAAGAGCAAGAGCGCGATGTGTTCCAAGACATCTTCTCGGAAGATTTCAGCTTTGACGAGCAAAGCGATCTGGATCACAACATGAATGCTCCTCAGGCGTTGCCACCAGAAGGGGTGAATCTAAAAGAGCTATTAGCAGATTTGGAAGTCAATATGATCAGCCAAGCGTTAGAAGCGCAAGGTGGGGTCGTTGCAAGAGCTGCTGATATGCTGGGTATGCGCCGTACAACGTTGGTTGAGAAAATGCGCAAGTATAATTTACAGCGTTAGATCGAGCTTCAGTTCAATCACAAAAGTTATCTTTTCTGACATTAAAATCAGACATTTCTCGGTGTCAACTTATTGTCGATAACATAACGTCATGATAAATATAAAAAATAGCTTGGTACGCTAATTGCTTACCAAGCTATTTTACTTTTTAGTGGCGATATTTCGACAGGCAGTGAATGGACAATAACACCAACCAATCCCATTTAGACTCAGTAGAAAACCAAGTTGAGCGCTATAAGCAGGTATTGGATGTGATGCCCGCAGGGGTTATTTTGCTCGATACGTATGGTGTTGTGCGAGAAGCCAACCCCGAGGCGCACCGAATTCTAGAAATCCCACTGGTTAACGAGAAATGGTTCAACATCATTCAAGCGGCTTTTGATCCGCGTGAAGATGATGGCCACGAAGTGTCATTGCGTAATGGTCGCAAAGTGCGTTTGGCGATTTCTGCTTCCGCTACAGGGCAGTTGATCCTCATCACCGACTTAACCGAAACCCGTTTACTGCAAGCTCGTGTGAGTGATTTACAACGTCTTTCTTCATTAGGGCGTATGGTTGCATCGCTAGCGCATCAAGTGAGAACGCCGCTGTCGAGCGCAATGTTGTACGCCTCTAATTTGGGCGCGCCTAATCTTCCGCCAGCGACGAGAGAGCGCTTCCAAAGTAAATTAATGGATCGACTGCACGATTTGGAGAAGCAGGTTAATGATATGCTGCTTTTTGCCAAAGGTGGTGATAATAAAGTCATTAAGCCATTTACGATTGCTCAATTGGTTGCTGAATACCAACCAATGGTCGAAACCGCTCTTAAAAACAACAACATTGATTACTTCCTCGAAGTAGAAGAAGAACAGACCGAATTGCTTGGCAACGCGAATGCTATCGCCTCTGCACTGAGTAACTTGGTGATGAACGCGATTCAAATGTCAGGCAAAGAGTCGCAAATCGACATCTTTTTCCGCCCGGTGAACGGTGAACTGCGCATTTCTGTGCAAGACAGCGGCCCGGGTGTACCACAAGAACTACAGGCCAAAATTATGGAGCCATTTTTTACCACGCGTTCTCAAGGAACCGGGTTAGGGCTGGCTGTCGTTCAAATGGTTTGCCGTGCCCATGACGGTCGATTGGAACTTATTTCAGAGCAGGGTGATGGAGCCTGCTTTACCATGTGCATTCCGCTGGAGCGAGTGCAATCAGAAGCGCAATAAGCGGCTTCTGGTAATAACAATTACTGGAGAATCAGAATGGCGCAAAGCAAAGTGCTGATCGTAGAAGACGACGAAGGTCTTCGTGAAGCCCTCGTGGATACTCTGGCTCTGGCAGGGTATGAATGGTTAGAAGCCGATAGTGCAGAAGACGCATTAGTAAAACTGAAATCAAATGCGGTTGATATCGTGGTATCTGACGTGCAAATGGCAGGTATGGGTGGCTTAGCGCTGCTGCGTAACATCAAACAAAATTGGCCGAACTTGCCAGTGCTGCTAATGACGGCTTACGCCAATATCGAAGATGCCGTTTCTGCAATGAAAGATGGCGCGATTGATTACATGGCGAAACCATTTGCACCAGAAGTGCTGCTTAATATGGTAAGCCGCTATGCTCCTATCAAAAGTGATGACAACGGTGATGCTGTCGTTGCTGATGAAAAGAGTCTGCGCTTACTTGCTTTGGCTGATAAAGTAGCTCGCACTGATGCGAACGTGATGATCTTAGGCCCAAGCGGTTCGGGTAAAGAAGTGATGTCGCGTTACATTCACAAAGCATCAAACCGTAAAGACGGTCCATTCGTTGCGATTAACTGTGCGGCGATTCCTGACAACATGCTGGAAGCGACGCTATTCGGTTATGAAAAAGGTGCATTCACTGGTGCTGTTCAGGCGTGTCCGGGTAAGTTTGAGCAAGCGCAAGGCGGCACAATCTTACTTGATGAAATCAGCGAGATGGACTTAAACCTGCAAGCGAAGTTATTGCGTGTTCTACAAGAGCGCGAAGTAGAGCGCTTAGGCAGCCGTAAGAGCATCAAGCTAGATGTTCGTGTGCTAGCGACCAGTAACCGTGATCTCAAACAGTATGTGTCGGAAGGTAATTTCCGTGAAGACTTGTACTACCGCCTGAATGTGTTCCCAATCGCATGGCCAGCGCTGAATGAGCGTAAAGGGGACATTGCGCCACTTGCGAAGCATCTTGCCGAGCGTCACTGTAGCAAAATGGGTATGCCTGTTCCTCAGTTCTCGCCAGTTGCAGTGGAAAAACTATTGCAGTACCCATGGCCAGGTAATGTTCGAGAGCTGGATAACGTTGTACAACGCGCGCTGATTTTGAGTGAAAACGGCGATATCGGTGCAGAGCACATCTTGCTAGAAGGCGTGGATTGGCAAGATGCCAACAGCTTGCAATACGTTGTCCAAAGTGCAGAAACGTTGGTTCCTGATGTCAAGCCTGTTGCTCAAGCTGAATCCGTCAACCGCGTTAACACTGGCGGCGAGGGGTTGGGTGGCGAGCTACGCGATCAAGAGTATGCGATCATTCTAGAAACCTTGGTGGAATGTAATGGTCGACGCAAAGAAATGGCAGAGAAATTGGGCATAAGCCCACGTACTCTGCGCTACAAACTTGCCAAAATGCGTGACGCGGGTATAGATATTCCGAGTTAGGTTTCACACGCGTAGCCATAAGACAAAAGTGTGAGTAAACTATACTGCTGGCGTCTTATGGCACATAAATTGCTGTGTCAATATTTAGTTTAAATAGATAGTCAAACTTTTGGCTCAGAGGTGATAATGAAAGTTGATGGTATTCAGGCCGAAATGCGCGCCATGATGGTTGAAGCGACCAACACCACTCCGACAGGAACGGGTGCGAAAGTGGGTGCAGATTTCAATGATCTCCTAACCAAAGCCATCAATAACGTAAACTCACTTCAAAAATCATCTGGCGATCTACAAACGCGTTTTGATCGTGGTGATGCCGATGTTTCCTTATCTGACGTCATGATTGCTCGTAACAAATCCAGTGTTGCTTTTGAAGCCACTGTTCAAATCCGCAATAAGCTCGTTGAGGCCTACAAAGACCTCATGAACATGCCAGTGTAATTTAGGTAATAAGTGTGGCAGACAAGTCTACAGATTTAACCGTCACTGATGGCGGCTCAGATGGCGCACTGGTTTCTAGCTCCGATATGGATGTGGAAAGCCAAAATCCAGATTTAGAAGAGCGCAGTGCATCAAAATTCGATATGGCCGTGGGCGACCTCGATTTGCTTCGACAGGTCGTGCTTGTGCTATCGATCTCTATCTGTGTTGCGTTAATCGTGATGTTGTTCTTCTGGGTAAAAGAACCAGAAATGCGTCCGCTTGGCGCTTACGACACTGAAGAACTGATCCCTGTTCTGGATTACCTTGACCAGCAAAAAATCAATTACAAACTCGATGGTAATACCGTTTCGGTGGAGTCGAGCGAGTACAACTCAATCAAATTAGGCATGGTGCGTTCGGGCGTCAATCAAGCGACCGAAGCGGGCGATGACATTCTGCTGCAAGACATGGGCTTTGGTGTTTCTCAGCGCCTAGAGCAAGAACGTCTTAAGCTCAGCCGTGAGCGTCAGCTAGCTCAAGCCATAGAAGAAATGAAGCAGGTTCGCAAAGCGCGAGTGTTGTTGGCGTTGCCGAAACACAGTGTGTTTGTGCGTCATAACCAAGAAGCTTCCGCCTCAGTATTTTTGACGCTATCGACAGGCGCCAACCTCAAGCAGCAAGAAGTGGACTCGATTGTCGATATGGTCGCGAGCGCCGTTCCAGGCATGAAGACATCGCGCATTACCGTCACGGATCAGCATGGCCGTTTGTTGAGCTCTGGTTCGCAAGATCCGGCGTCTGCCGCGCGTCGTAAAGAGCAAGAGTTAGAACGCAGCCAAGAACAAGCATTGCGTGAAAAAATCGACTCTGTTCTGTTGCCTATTCTTGGTTTTGGTAACTACACCGCGCAAGTGGATATCCAAATGGATTTCAGTGCGGTTGAGCAAACTCGTAAACGTTTCGACCCAAATACGCCATCGACCCGCAGCGAGTACGCGTTAGAAGATTACAACAACGGCAACATGGTAGCAGGCATTCCGGGTGCGCTTAGTAATCAGCCTCCGGCGGATGCTTCTATTCCGCAAGACGTCGCGCAAATGAAAGACGGCTCGGTAATGGGGCAAGGCTCTGTACGTAAAGAATCGACCCGCAACTTCGAGCTAGATACCACGATTAGCCATGAGCGTAAGCAAACGGGCACCGTGGCGCGCCAGACTGTTTCAGTGGCCATCAAAGACCGTCGCCAAGTTAATCCAGAGACAGGTGAAGTGACTTACACACCTATGTCGGAAGGTGAAATCAACGCGATTCGTCAGGTGTTGATTGGCACCGTCGGCTTTGATCAATCTCGTGGTGATTTACTTAACGTATTGAGCGTCAAGTTTGCCGAGCCAGAAACCGAGCAGCTTGTTGACCAACCAATTTGGGAACACCCGAACTTCAACGATTGGGTTCGTTGGTTCGCCAGCGCTTTAGTTATCATCGTGGTTGTGCTTGTACTGGTTCGCCCTGCAATGAAGAAACTGCTTAACCCAGCTGGTGATGACGACGATGAAATGTACGGCCCAGACGGTTTGCCAATTGGTGCCGATGGCGAAACCAGCCTAATTGGTAGCGACATTGAAAGCAGTGAGCTGTTTGAATTTGGTTCAAGTATCGATCTGCCTAACCTTCATAAAGATGAAGACGTACTGAAAGCGGTTCGTGCACTTGTAGCGAACGAACCAGAGCTAGCGGCTCAAGTTGTGAAAAACTGGATGAACGAAAATGGCTAACGATATCGTACCTCAAGATGAAAACGGCGCAGGCATGCCAGTTGAGTTTGATGCCTCCACCATTACTGGTGAAGAGAAAGCGGCCATTTTGTTATTAAGTCTGAATGAGCAAGATGCGGCTGGCATCATCCGTCATTTAGAACCGAAACAAGTACAGCGCGTTGGTAGTGCAATGGCGCGTGCAAAAGATTTAAGCCAAGAGAAAGTATCGGCGGTGCACCGTACGTTTTTGGAAGATATCCAGAAATACACCAACATTGGTATGGGCAGCGAAGACTTTATGCGTAATGCCTTGGTGGCCGCGCTGGGTGAAGACAAAGCGAACAACTTGGTTGATCAAATTTTGCTGGGTACCGGTTCGAAAGGTCTGGATTCATTGAAATGGATGGACCCACGCCAAGTGGCAAGCATTATCGTCAACGAACACCCGCAAATTCAAACCATCGTATTGTCGTACTTGGAAGCGGATCAATCGGCGGAAATTCTTTCTCAGTTCCCAGAGCGTGTGCGTTTGGATCTGATGATGCGTATTGCCAACCTTGAAGAGGTTCAGCCATCAGCATTGGCAGAGCTAAACGAGATCATGGAGAAGCAGTTCGCGGGTCAAGCGGGTGCACAAGCAGCCAAAATTGGCGGCCTGAAGGCAGCAGCCGAGATCATGAACTACCTAGACAACAACGTCGAAGGTATCTTGATGGAACAAATCCGCGACCAAGACGAAGACATGGCGACGCAAATCCAAGATCTTATGTTCGTCTTCGAGAACTTGGTCGAAGTGGACGACCAAGGTATTCAGAAATTGCTGCGTGATGTACCGCAAGACGTTCTACAAAAAGCACTCAAAGGTGCCGATGATTCTCTACGTGAGAAAGTCTTCAAGAACATGTCTAAGCGTGCCGCTGAGATGATGCGTGACGACATCGAAGCGATGCCACCAGTGCGTGTGGCAGACGTAGAAGCGGCGCAGAAAGAAATCCTGGCGATTGCTCGTCGTATGGCCGACGCTGGCGAAATCATGCTTTCTGGCGGCGCAGACGAGTTCTTATAATCTCTATAGCCCTGCGACCTTCTTGTTGCGGGGCAGCTTCACTTCAAATCTAATACACAGTAGGTAACCCATGGCTGGCGATAGAAAACGTGGATTTATCCGTCCTGATGAAGATGATGCGCTGATTGAACCGCAGCGTTGGGGTTTGCCCGACTATGGCGATTCAAAGGAAAAAAAAGCCAAACAGACTGCGTTTAACTACGATCCTAGCTGGGTGCCAAACTTTGACGAGCCAGAAGAAGAGCAAGCTCTTGAACTGACAGAAGAAGAGATCGAACTGATCAAGCAAGGCGCTTATCAAGAAGGTTTGTACCAAGGTCAAGAAGCTGGCTTTAAGCAAGGGTACGACAAAGGCAAAGAAGAAGGCTTGCAAGCAGGCCATGCTGAGGGCTTAGAGCTGGGTAAAGCAGAAGGCGTTTCTGCTGGCCAAGAGTTTATTCAACAGCAGGTTGAAGTGTTTATGAATCTCGCCAACCAGTTTGCTCAACCTTTGGAGCTGATGAATGCTCAGGTAGAGAAGCAACTGGTGGACATGGTGCTGTGCTTAGTCAAAGAAGTGGTGCATGTCGAGGTTCAAACCAATCCACAAATTATTCTCGATACGGTTAAGCAGTCGGTAGAAGCGCTGCCGATTTCTGGCCATCCAATCACATTGCATCTCAACCCGGAAGATGTTGCCATCATTCGCTCTGCGTATGGTGAAGAAGATTTAGATTGCCGTAACTGGACACTGGTTTCTGAGCCATCACTTAATCGTGGCGATGTGCAAATCGAAGCAGGCGAATCGAGCATTAACTACCGCATGGAAGAGCGCATCAAGAGTGTGCTGCACAGCTTTTGTGGCGCGAACCGTCACCAAGAGGGTGAGTAATCCATGCAAGCTTTGGCCGATCGTCTCAAAAACTACAAAGTCGAAGGCTTAACCACGCGCCCGGTCGCTTCTGGCAAATTGGTGCGCGTTGTTGGTTTGACCTTAGAAGCAACGGGCTGTCGTGCGCCGATCGGCAGTCTATGTTTGGTTGAAACCATGTCTGGTCACATGGAAGCCGAAGTGGTTGGTTTTTCTGGTGATAACTTGTATTTGATGCCGAGTGAGCAAATCACCGGTATTTTGCCCGGTGCAAAAGTGACGCCATTAACCAGCGAAGCAGGTTTGCCTGTTGGTATGGAATTGCTTGGTCGCGTTATTGATGGCGTGGGCAATCCGCTGGATGGACTTGGTCCGATTTACACTGAGCACCGTGCGTCATTTAATGCGGAACCCATCAACCCACTGGCACGAAAACCGATATCTGAACCACTCGATGTTGGCTTAAAAGCGATCAACGGTTTGTTGACGGTAGGCAAAGGCCAGCGTATTGGCTTGTTTGCGGGTTCTGGTGTGGGTAAATCGGTCACGCTAGGCATGATGACACGAGGCACCACGGCGCAAGTGGTGGTGGTAGGTCTGATTGGCGAACGTGGACGCGAAGTTAAAGAATTTATTGAAGAGATTTTGGGCGAAGACGGACGTCGTCGCTCTGTTGTGGTGGCTGCTCCAGCTGATGCATCTCCGTTGATGCGTTTGAAGGGGTGTCAAACGGCGCTTACGATTGCCGAGTACTTCCGCGACCAAGGTTTGGATGTGCTGTTGCTGATGGATTCACTGACCCGTTTTGCTCAAGCGCAGCGTGAGATTGCCTTGTCGGTTGGTGAACCGCCAGCCACCAAAGGTTATCCGCCTTCGGTATTTGCCAAGTTGCCTGCGCTGGTGGAACGTGCGGGTAATGGCAGCCCAGAGCAAGGCTCGATCACCGCTTTCTTTACCGTTTTAACCGAAGGTGACGATCTGCAAGACCCGATCGCCGATGCGTCTCGTGCCATTCTCGATGGTCACATTGTTTTGTCGCGTGAAATGGCAGACGCGGGTCATTACCCTGCGATTGATGTCGAGAAATCGGTCAGCCGTGTGATGCCTCAGATCACCACCGAAGAACATGTGTTGATGTCGAAAGCGGTACGTCAGGTCTTGTCTATTTGTCGCAAAAATCAAGATTTGGTGTCGATTGGTGCTTACAAGCCGGGCACCGATCCGGCTATCGATGGCGCATTTACATTAAAGCCAAAGCTAGACGAATACTTGCAGCAGCGTATGAAAGAATCGGTGCCATACGATATGTGCGTCAATATGCTCAGAAATATTTTGGGTGGGTAATAGCGTATGAATAATGCGATGGAATTCCTACTTGAGCAGACCAAAGAGCGCGAAGACCAAGCCGTGCTTGCGCTGAACAAAGCGCGCTCTGAGCTTGAAGACTATTACCGTCAGGTTGAGCAAATCGAGAAATATCGTCTCGATTACTGCCAGCAGTTGGTGGATCGTGGTCAAGCGGGTTTAACCGCCAGCCAATACGGGCATCTCAACCGATTCTTATGTCAGCTTGACGAGACACTATCAAAGCAAAAGCAAGCAGAGCATCACTTCAAAGAACAAGTCGAAAACTGCAAAGACTACTGGCTCAAGATGCGCCAAGAACGCATGTCTTACGAGTGGATGATCGAAAAGAAAGCGAAAGAAAAGCAAATCGCGGAAGCCAAACGTGAGCAAAAGCAGATGGATGAGTTTTCCACGTTGTTGTTTAGCCGTAAGGCCAAGCCGTTCTAATTTTTGTTGAAGTTGATCTCGCTTCCACTCTTTTCGTGTGCGTTGTCCGTCAGGAAAATAGCCTTATGCGTTGGCGTGATTTTTGCAAATTCATGGTTTAATTATCTAATTTTGCCTCTGATGGGCAATCTGGTCACGCCATAAAAAGGCGTAGCTAAAAACGAGAAAGTTTTTATGAATGTGAATTTGTCTAATGTTTCTGCGACTAGCAAGACCTCAACTTCTGAGTCTTCCGCACAAGCACCTACAGAAAGCTCTGAAAGCAAAGGTTTTTTTGAAACCTTAGCGGGAGTTTTTACAGGTTCACAAAAAGCAGAAAAAGCGGTCACTCAAACAGCAAGTACAGATGCAAAGACCGACGTTAGCGCCACAGAAGGTGAAACGGTCGAGAAGAATGGCGAGAGCCAAGAATCAGTCGCGAACCGTGAGAGTGTCGACGGAAAAGCGGCTGATGCATTGCTAGAGCATGAAGGCGTAAAAGCCGTTGCTGACGAATCCGAGCAAACTTCGGAATCACTTCAAGAAGAAGGTAAAGCCCCCGTCGTAGCGAAGCAAGCTTTGTCGCCAATGGAGTCAGAGGCTCTGCTGGATTCAAAACAAAGCGCTCAGAACACAGACTCGCAAGATAAGATAGCGGTGGCCAGTGCGATGGGAGAAGGTCAGCAACTACTCGGTCGTATTGAACAAGCGAATCAAGCATTGCAAACCAATGATTCTTTTGTTGATAGCGGCAAGGGTTTGCCTCTACAGGCGACGCAAGCAACCTCTTTCTCTGCTCCAGTGTCGAAACTGGTCGAAACAGATGACGCAAAAGCGCTAGCAGCGTTGCAATCGACGCCTTCTGTTGAGCAAGTGAATTTGGCGGCCGAGCAGCAACTGGAACCAATCTTAGATGCCAATGGAAAGCCGATTGATATTGAGAAGCTACAGTCTCAATCAACTGAATGGCAAAACCTGACTGCGCCTCCTGTAATGGATGCTTCAGCAATGCAACAAGCTCAGGCGAACACCTCAGGTGCATTGGATGGTTCGGTGTCACTTGACCCTGAGATGCTCGGCTTTGAAGGTAAGGCGGTTCAGCTGGTTTCAATTGATGAGCTGGAAGTCATTGATACCAAGTTGGCGCAAGGCAAACCTCTGAGCGAACAAGAAATCAATGTCATTGAAGGTTTGAGAACGGGTGACGTCGTCGCGGATATTCCTGAGCAAGAGCTAGCCCAGTTGGTTGCGCTGCCAACGGACGTGAAAGCCATTCTTGCGGAGCAAAATACAACGCAGCATAACAATGTACGAAACGGCAGTGAACGAACAGCTGCTGCAGTCGCGATCGGGCAACAAGCACAATACGTAAACGCGCAAGAGATGAAGCACGCCGCTGCGCAAGCGCCAATGGCTCAACATGCCGATAAACTTACGTCCGCACCAATGCCTGATGCGCTGGTGGCGAATAATTTCAACCCAGCAGTTCAAATGGCTGCTAATGGGGAAGTGAGCCACAAAGCGATCAATGCCGCGTTAAGTGCAGGTGCGTTGAAAGCTACGGCGAGCCAGCAAGATAAGCCAGAGTCGCAATACGGATTAGCAGGACAGCTGCAAGCGGCAGCAGGTCAACAAGGTGTAGCAGCCCAACAGCAAACCCGATCGGAAGCCGCTCAGCAAGCGCAACTGCCTCTGCAATTAACAAAAGAGCTCGCTAATGAGCAAGTGGCGGAAAAAGTACAAATGATGATGTCGAAGAACTTGAAGAACCTCGACATCCGACTTGACCCACCAGAGCTTGGCCGTATGCAAATTCGCATGACGATGAACAACGATTTGGCCAACGTGCATTTTACGGTTACCAACCCACAAGCGCGTGACATTATTGAACAAACGTTGCCTCGTCTACGTGAAATGTTGGCTCAACAAGGGATGCAACTGGCGGATTCCTCGGTTCAGCAGCAAAGCAGTGGACAACAGCAAAGTGGTTACGCAGCGGCTGAACAAAATGGCCAAGGCACGTCTGGACGCGGTTTTTCTGGCCAGTCAGACGAAAACTTTGATGCCGACGTGAATCTTGATTTGAATGTGGTTTCAAAGCGTGATGGAATTAGTTTTTACGCCTAATGTCGTAACCTCAACCATCTTGAACAAGAACAAATAATTAGAGAAAACAATGGCAGAAGAACAGCTACAAGGTACCGATGCACCAAAAGGTAAAAGCAAGCTACTGATCATCATTATTGCAGTCGTGGTTCTGCTCGGTGGTGGTGGCGCGGCGGCGTTCTTTTTGATGGGATCGGATGATTCGGCTCAAGCCGCAGAGGCAGAGTCACAGCAAACACAGGCCGCAGCGGCTAACCCAATTGCGTACGTGAATCTTCCGCAACCGTTCATTTTTAACGTGACGGGTGACCGTCGCGATAGACTGGTGCAAATCAAAGCGCAGCTTATGGTACGTGGCTCAGAGAATGAGCAGTTGGCGCGTTACCATTCTCCGTTGGTTGAGAGCTCTTTGTTATCAACATTTGCATCGGCAACGGTAGAGCAGCTTCGTTCTCCAACGGGTCGAGTGGAACTGCGAGACCGAGCTTCCGAAGATATTAAAGCAGCTTTAAATGCTGCGGTCGGCAAGCCAGTGATTGAAAAAGTACTGTTTACAGATTTTGTTATTCAATAGGTAAAACGTGACCGATCTATTAAGCCAAGACGAAATTGATGCGCTACTGCACGGGGTTGATGATGTCGATGACATTGATGAGCCCTTAGATAACGACACGGAAGGTGCCGTCAGTTTCGATTTCTCGTCTCAAGACAGGATTGTCCGTGGTCGAATGCCAACGCTCGAACTGATTAACGAGCGTTTTGCACGACACATGCGGATCAGTCTGTTTAACATGCTGCGCAAAACGGCCGAAGTGTCGATCAACGGCGTACAGATGATGAAGTTTGGCGAGTACCAAAATACGTTGTACGTGCCCACCAGTTTGAACATGGTTCGCTTCCGTCCTCTTAAAGGTACGGCATTGATTACCATGGAAGCGCGTCTCGTCTTCATTCTGGTAGAAAACTTCTTTGGTGGTGATGGCCGCTTCCACGCCAAAATCGAAGGCCGTGAATTTACGCCAACTGAGCGTCGCATTATTCAGCTACTGCTGAAAATCGTGTTTGAAGACTACAAAGAAGCGTGGTCGCCAGTCATGGGCGTCGAGTTCGAATACCTCGATTCTGAAGTAAACCCAAGCATGGCAAACATCGTGAGCCCGACCGAAGTGATTGTCGTGAGCTCATTCCATATTGAAGTGGATGGCGGTGGCGGTGACTTCCATGTCGTAATGCCGTATTCCATGGTCGAGCCAATCCGCGAGTTGCTCGATGCTGGTGTTCAGTCGGACAAGATGGAAACTGACGTACGTTGGAGTTCAGCGCTGCGCGAAGAGATCATGGACTGTCCGGTAAACTTCCGAGTGAACTTGCTGGAAAAAGATATATCGTTGCGCGATTTGATGGAGCTGCAACCAGGCGACATTATTCCGATTGAAATGCCTGAGCACGCTACCATGTTTATCGAAGATTTACCGACTTACCGCGTAAAAATGGGGCGCTCTGAAGACAAGCTTGCCGTGCAAGTCTCTCAAGAGATTGAACGCCCACACGTAGTGAAAACTGATTTAGCCTTCTTGGGCAAAGACATCATGTCTGAGCTTGAGAATGACGATGATAGAGATGATTAAGACTCCTTACTCGTTGATTTGATTGAGTAAGGCTTAACACAGGATAGAAAAATGGAACCAAGTGACGATCAAAAGCTAGCAGACGAATGGGCAGCCGCTCTTGGCGAAGACCCGTCTGCACCTTCTATTGATGTAGATGAAGTATTGGCAGCGCCACTGGAAGAGCTGAAAGATACTTCTCGACCAATTACCGACGATGAACGTCGTAAACTCGATACCATCATGGACATTCCCGTTACCATCTCGATGGAAGTGGGACGTTCGCAAATCAGCATTCGTAACCTATTGCAATTGAACCAAGGTTCGGTCGTAGAGCTAGACCGCCTAGCGGGTGAATCGCTTGATGTCTTGGTTAACGGTACGTTGATTGCGCACGGTGAAGTCGTGGTAGTGAACGACAAGTTTGGTATCCGTTTGACTGATGTGATCAGCCAAACTGAACGCATCAAAAAGCTGCGTTAATATGACAAGTTCAATCACAAAGAGATTGAAGCAAATCACAGGAGCACTCGGTTTAATGCTGAGTGCTCCTTATGCATTTGCGGCTGCACCAAGTAATCTCGATTTAGCGACCACCTTGGGTTCACTTGTGCTGGTTATTGGTGTCATTTTGCTGTTGGCATGGTTGCTTAAACGCATGCAAGTGCCGGCGTTAGGGCAGCAAAAAGGTTTACGCATCGTGAGCCAATTACCTGTCGGCACCAAAGAGCGAATCGCTGTGGTTCAGGTTGGAGAAGAGCAGTTTTTGGTGGGCATCACCAGTCAATCGATCCAAACCTTAGCCAAGCTAGAAAAGCCATTGAAAGAGGAAGAGTTGGCGACCAATGCTTTTGCCAGTCAGTTCAGCCAACTGATCAAGAAAAATGACAAAGGGTAATCCAATCCGTCTGCTTTTTAGCACTGTGGTGCTACTGGTTGGCGTGCTGTTTTCTTCATTTTCGTTTGCTGAGGCAGAGGAATCACCGCTGCCTGCGAATTTAGCAGAAGGGAGCAGTGTGACGGTTCAGGCCATGCAAAGCGATACTGGAGCCAGTCGCTCTATGTCGGTTGGCAACGGTGCTGGTATTCCAGCTTTCACCATGACCACCAATCCGGATGGTAGTGAAGACTATTCCGTGACATTGCAAATTCTCGCCTTAATGACCATGCTGGGCTTCTTGCCAGCAATGGTGATTTTGATGACGTCTTTCACCCGAATTGTGGTGGTAATGTCGATTCTGCGTCAGGCGATGGGCTTACAACAAACACCATCGAATCAGGTGATCATTGGCATCGCGCTTTTTTTGACCTTCTTTGTCATGTCTCCTGTGCTCAACGAAATCAATGACACGGCTATCCAGCCATACCTCAACGAACAAGTGACAGCGCGCGAAGCATTCGATGCAGCGCAAGTGCCGATGAAGGCCTTCATGCTTAAGCAAACGCGCATTAAGGATTTGGAAACCTTCGTAAATATGTCGGGCGAGCAAGTAACCAATCCAGAAGATGTGTCGATGGCGGTGTTGATTCCCGCTTTTATCACCTCGGAGCTGAAAACGGCGTTCCAAATCGGTTTCATGTTGTTTCTGCCGTTCTTGATCATCGACTTGGTGGTGGCATCGGTTTTGATGGCCATGGGTATGATGATGCTATCGCCAATGATTGTATCGCTGCCGTTTAAGTTAATGCTGTTTGTGTTGGTGGATGGTTGGAACTTGATATTGTCGACATTAGCCGGCAGTTTTGCCCTTTAGATTGGCACAGAGAAAAGAGGTAAGACATGACTCCTGAAATGTTTGTCGAGCTTTTCCGTGAAGCACTGTGGATGGTGTTGATCATGGTCTGTGCCATTATTATCCCCAGTTTGCTCATCGGTTTGGTCGTAGCGATTTTTCAAGCCGCGACGTCAATTAACGAACAGACGTTAAGCTTCTTACCTCGTTTGATCGTGACTTTGTTAGCTTTGATGCTGTTTGGTCACTGGATGACCCAAATGCTGATGGAATATTTCTTCGGCTTGATTGAGCGCTTGCCTCAGGTTCTGTACTAGAGGCTGGTATGGAGTATCCCACTCAAATCATCTTAGACTGGATAGCCAATTATTTTTGGCCGTACGTTCGTATCTCGTCGATGTTGATGGTAATGACCGTTACTGGCGCTCGCTTTGTTTCTCCTCGTATTCGTTTGTATCTCGGCCTTGCGATTACTTTTGCCGTGATGCCCGCTATTCCTGCTGTTCCGCAAGACATTCAACTGCTCTCATTTCGTGGTTTTATGACCATCGCAGAGCAGATGATCATTGGCGTCGCGATGGGCATGGTGACGCAATTTATGATCCAAACGTTTGTGTTGCTCGGGCAAATCCTTGGTATGCAATCGAGCTTGGGTTTTGCGTCGATGGTCGATCCTGCCAATGGTCAGAACACGCCATTGCTCGGTCAATTGTTCATGTTCTTGACCACCATGTTTTTCCTCGCAACCGATGGTCACTTAAAAATGCTGCAACTGGTGGTCTTCAGCTTTAAAACCCTACCGATAGGGTCGGGCACGCTTACCGCGGTGGATTTTCGTGATATGGCGGGTTGGCTTGGCATTATGTTCAAAACCGCTCTGAGTATGTCGCTATCAGGCATCATCGCGCTGCTTACTATCAACTTGTCGTTTGGTGTAATGACGCGTGCCGCGCCTCAGCTGAACATTTTCTCGCTCGGCTTTGCGTTTGCATTGATGGTGGGTCTATTGATTTGCTGGTACATCTTGGCTGGTCTATACAGTCATTATGAATTGTACTGGGCATTGGGTGAGGAGCAGATTTGTAGCCTCATTCGCTTGGATTGTTAGGAGGCTGGTTTGGCAGAGTCAGACGGTCAGGAACGCACCGAAGAAGCCACGCCCCGACGGTTACAACAAGCCAGAGAAAAGGGGCAGGTCGCACGCTCAAAAGAGCTCGCATCGGCGTCAGTGCTGATTGTGGGTGCTATCGCTCTGATGTGGTTTGGCGAGTCACTCGCACGTTCGCTGTTTTCCATTATGAGTCGTTTGTTCGACCTCAAACGCGACGAAATCTTTGATACCACAAAGCTGTTTGATATCGCATTAGGCGCAATGACAGATTTGCTTTTTCCACTGTTTCTCATCCTTATCACGTTGTTTGTGGCGGCGACGATTGGTGCTGCAGGGGTTGGGGGCATTAGCTTTTCTGCCGAAGCGGCAATGCCTAAGCTGTCCAAAATGAACCCTCTGAGCGGTTTAAAACGCATGGTGGGCATGCAAAGTTGGGTTGAACTGATCAAATCGATCTTGAAAGTGGTGTTGGTGACAGGCGTTGCCATGTATTTGATCCAAGCGTCGCAAGCGGATTTGATCCAACTTAGCATGGATGTTTACCCGCAGAACATTTTCCACGCGCTGGATATTTTGCTCAACTTCATCTTGTTGATCAGCTGCTCGTTATTGATTGTTGTGGCCATCGATATACCGTTCCAGATTTGGCAGCATGCCGATCAGTTGAAGATGACCAAGCAAGAAGTGAAAGACGAATACAAAGAAACCGAAGGTAAGCCAGAGGTGAAAGGTCGTATTCGTATGCTGCAAAGGGAGGCGGCACAACGCCGGATGATGGCCGATGTACCTCAAGCAGACGTTATTGTCACCAACCCGGAGCACTATTCAGTGGCGCTGCGTTATAAGCAGAAAACAGATCGTGCGCCAGTCGTGATTGCGAAAGGTACGGATCATATGGCGATGAAAATTCGAGAAGTGGCACGCGAGCACGACATTACGATTGTGCCTGCTCCACCACTTGCACGTGCGCTTTACCATACCACTGAGTTGGAACAAGAAATTCCTGACGGTCTGTTTACCGCGGTCGCGCAAGTGCTGGCGTTTGTGTTCCAGTTAAAACAGTACCGCAAACGTGGTGGTCAGCGACCGAAAATTCAAGATTATGACTTGCCAATCCCGCCGGAACATCGTCATTAATCGTACAAAAAGCAAAATTAAGAAAAATATAAAACAATCAATGGATTGTGCTGTTATTTAGCTTTGAGTCATTATTTTGGCGTTGATTTTGGTACATAGATTGCTTAAGTCGACTAATTATCAACTATACCTAAACTTTTAGGCGAAAGTGGTCGCGTATAAACATTAGACATACGTATTAAAGTGCGTATTCGCGTGACGCTTCAATTCGATTGAGATACCTCGCAGTATGAAGTTAAGCCTGCCGTTTGCAGATAAATTGCCACGAATTCGTCAGCGTGAGATGCCAGCTATTGGCGCGCCTGTCATGGTTTTGGCCACCCTTGCGATGGTGGTATTACCGATACCCGCGTTCCTACTGGATATGTTCTTCACCTTTAACATCGCCTTAGCCATGGTGGTGTTGTTGGTGACGGTATATACACGCCGTCCGTTAGATTTCGCCGCGTTCCCAACGGTGCTGCTGATCGCGACGTTGTTGCGTTTGGCGCTGAACGTTGCGTCCACCCGTGTCGTGTTACTTCACGGCCATGAAGGGGGCAATGCAGCGGGTAACGTTATCGAGGCGTTTGGTAACGTTGTAATTGGCGGTAACTACGCAGTCGGTTTAGTCGTCTTCCTCATCTTGATGATCATTAACTTTATGGTTGTGACCAAAGGTGCGGGGCGTATTTCGGAGGTGAGCGCTCGTTTCACCCTTGATGCGTTGCCTGGTAAACAGATGGCGATTGACGCGGACTTAAACGCAGGCCTTATCGACCAAGAGCAAGCGCGCGTGCGTCGTTTTGAAGTGACCAAAGAGGCAGATTTCTACGGCTCAATGGATGGTGCGTCCAAGTTTGTAAAAGGCGATGCGATAGCCGGTATTTTGATTCTGTTTATCAACATCATCGGCGGTCTGTCGATTGGTATGGCGCAGTACGGGTTAGGCTTTGGTGAAGCGATCCAAATCTATACCTTGCTAACGATCGGTGATGGTCTGGTTGCTCAAATTCCATCGCTATTGCTGTCAATTGCAGCGGCGATGATGGTAACGCGCCAAAACACCGATGAAGACATGGGCGAGCAGTTGGTTTTCCAAATGTTCGACAATCCGAAAGCGTTGATGATCACGGCGGCAATTTTAGGCGTGATGGGTATCGTACCGGGCATGCCGCATTTTGCTTTCTTAACGTTGGCAGTTGCTGCTGGCGCGGGTGCTTACTTAATTGACAAGCGTCAGAAGCAGAAAGCAAAAGAACCAGCATTACCTGCGAAAGCAGAAGATGGCAGCGAGCCGATTTCTCAACGTGAGTTATCGTGGGATGACGTTCAACCTGTTGATATTATTGGTTTAGAAGTGGGGTATCGATTAATCCCGCTGGTGGATCGTGACCAAGGCGGAGAGTTATTAGAGCGCGTGAAAGGCGTTCGTAAAAAGCTCTCACAAGATTTTGGTTTCTTGATCCCAGCTGTACACATTCGCGACAACCTTGAGCTGACGCCAAACAGCTACAGAATTACCCTGATGGGCGTTGCGGTGGGTGAAGCGGAAATTCGCCCAGATCAAGAACTGGCGATTAACCCAGGTCAGGTTTACGGCATGATTGATGGCGAACCGACTATGGACCCGGCATTCGGCCTAGAAGCCGTGTGGATTCGTGAAGAGCAGCGCGAGCACGCTCAGGCTCTTGGTTATACCGTGGTGGATTCATCGACGGTATTGGCAACGCATCTAAGTCAGTTATTAACCAACAACGCATCGCAGTTGATTGGTCATGAAGAAGTACAGAATTTATTGGAGATGCTAGGCCGAAGTGCACCGAAATTGGTGGAGAACTTCGTTCCGGATCAACTCCCATTAGGTGTGGTGGTGAAAGTGTTGCAGAACTTGTTGAATGAAGCCATTCCAATTCGCGACATTCGTACCATCGTACAAACCTTGGCTGAGTACTCAAGTAAGAGTCAAGAACCTGACATATTAACAGCGGCGGTTCGAATCAGTCTGAAACGTCTAATTGTTCAGGAAATCAATGGTATAGAGCCAGAACTGCCAGTGATTACCTTGATTCCTGAGCTGGAACAAATATTGCATCAAACTATGCAAGCCTCGGGAGGCGAATCTGCTGGCATTGAGCCAGGACTCGCTGAACGTTTGCAGTCTTCACTAAGCCATGCAACGCAAGAGCAAGAGTTGAAGGGCGAACCTGCCGTTCTACTTACGTCTGGCGTGTTGCGATCCACACTGGCTAAGTTTGTGAAGAACACAATACCTAATCTCCGGGTACTGTCTTATCAAGAAATACCGGATGAAAAACAGATCAGAATTGTGCAAGCCGTGGGTAATTAATCTCACGCATCATTAATGGATTCATAGTTTGAAAATAAAGCGATTTTTTGCCAAAGACATGCGATCAGCGCTGCTCCAAGTGAAAGAGGAGTTGGGTGCAGATGCGGTGATCATGTCAAACAAGAAAGTGGCAGGCGGTGTAGCGATTGTTGCTGCAGTGGATAATGAATCCAATCCGTCTTCATCCAGTGCTTCTTCGCAATCAAATCGTGGTGCTTCTCAATCGAATCGCTATAACGAACATCGTCAAATGTCGTCATCAGCGGCCGATCGTTTTCAAGATCGCAGTTTAGATGAAGATAAAATTAGCCTACAAAACAGCAAAGAAAAATCAGGCTCGATGACACAGCGATTCGCGAACATGCTGAAGCAATACAGTGGTGGCGCAGCAGAATCTGACGATCATGTTGCGGAAAACGAAGATTCGTTATCAGCCCTATTGCAACGCCAAAATAAGCACCGCGAAAGCTACAACCAAGAAAAGCCCGTGCCATACCAGCCGGACTCTCCTTTGGCGAAATTGATTGCTCAAGATAACCGTTTTGAGCGACCAACGCCGAAGTTAGATCCTACGCGCTATGACCGTCGTCGCCCATCCTCTGAAGAGCGTGACGAGTCAGCAAAAGAGCTGGAGAACATGCGCGAAGAGATGACCTCGATTCGTCGTCTGCTGGAACATCAAGTCTCCGGCTTAATGTGGCAAGAAGTGGAACGTCGTGAGCCATTAAGAGCCATGCTTATCAAACGCTTAGAGCGTATGGGCGTGTCTCCTGAGCTTGCAGACCAAATGGCATGTTACATCCCAGAAGACACCAAGCCTGCACGTGCGTGGAAGGCTTTGCTGTCACTCGTTGCGGATCAAATTAACATACCAAAACAAGATATTTTAAAACGTGGTGGTGTGGTTGCATTGCTTGGCCCTACAGGCGTCGGAAAAACGACAACTGTTGCGAAGCTTGCTGCACGCGCAGCCATGGAATACGGTGCCGACAATGTGGCCCTTGTGACAACAGACACATATCGCATAGGTGCGCATGAGCAACTCTCCATTTACGGGAGAATTATGGGTTGTCCTGTAAGAGTTGCTAAAGATTCTAACGAATTAGCCGATGTTATATATCAGCTAAGAAACAGAAGACTGATTTTGGTCGATACGGCAGGGATGGGACAAAGAGATGTGAGGCTTTCCGAGCAGCTCGATACCCTAATGCAAGAGAGTGGTGAAGTGATTCATAGCTACCTTGTTTTGCCAGCTACCGCACAACGTCGAGTTCTACAAGAAACTCTGGATCACTTCCGACGCATTCCGCTGTCGGGTTGTATTCTCACTAAGCTTGATGAGTCATTAAGCTTAGGAGAATTCATTAGTGTGGTGATTCAAAACGCAATGCCAGTGGCTTACATAGCAAATGGTCAGCGCGTGCCTGAAGACATTGTGATAGCACAACCAAAATACATGCTTGCGAAAGCAAACGAACTGTTAGAGAAGTCGACAGAGAACGAACCTCACTTTTGGAACAGTGACAACGAAGGACTCTAGGGCGGCGGACTACTATGACTGAGAATATGATACACGATCAAGCAAGCGGCCTCCGTCGCTTAACACAACCATCGTTGACAAAAGTGATTGCTGTTACTGGCGGCAAAGGTGGTGTGGGGAAATCTAACGTAACGCTGGGTCTGGCGATCTGCATGGCTCGCCAAGGCAAAAAGGTGATGGTTCTCGACGCTGACCTAGGTCTGGCTAATGTTGACGTAATGCTCGGAATTCGTTCAAAACGTAACCTGGGACATGTGCTAGCGGGTGAATGTGAGCTAAAAGATGCGATTGTTGAAGGGCCTTATGGTATAAAGATAATCCCTGCAACTTCTGGCACACAAAGCATGACTGAGCTTTCTCATGCTCAACATGCTGGACTCATCCGCGCATTTGGTAGTCTTGAAGATGAAATGGACATCCTGCTAATTGATACAGCAGCTGGCATTTCTGATATGGTTATTAGTTTTTCTCGTGCAGCTCAAGATGTAGTTGTAGTAGTCTGTGACGAACCGACTTCTATCACTGATGCTTATGCACTAATTAAGCTTTTGAGCAAAGAACACCAAGTCCAACGCTTTAAAGTTGTTGCAAATATGGTCAGAAGCTACCGAGAAGGTCGAGAATTGTTTGCAAAGTTGACGCTAGTCACAGAGCGGTTCTTGAATGTAAGCCTTGAGCTCGTAGCATGTATTCCATTAGATGATAAAGTACGACAAGCCGTAAAAAGACAAAAAATTGTCGTTGATGCGTTCCCTCGCTCTCCTGCGGCTTTAGCTATCAGCTCATTGGCAAACAAAGCGCTGATGTGGCCACTACCGAAAACACCAAGTGGACACTTGGAATTTTTTGTGGAAAGGTTGCTAAATCGTACCGAATTCGCAGAGGACCCTTTTGGTGAATAAAGCGATAACCTATGACCAGCATGGCAAGTTTAATAGTCAGCAAGCGTTCATTGAGCGCTACTCTGTGTTGGTTAAGCGTATTGCTCACCACCTGTTAGGCCGTTTACCGCCGAGTGTTCAGGTAGAGGATTTAATTCAGGCCGGCATGATCGGTCTTATCGAAGCTCAGCAGAATTATGATGGTTCTAAAGGTGCGAGCTTTGAAACTTATGCTGGTATCCGCATTCGTGGCGCCATGTTAGATGACATGCGCAAAGGTGACTGGGTACCGCGTTCTGTTCATAAGAATAATCGCGAAATTAATCAAGCGGTCGCAGAGCTGGAAGGCGTGTTAAATCGTGATCCGACAGATTCTGAAGTAGCAGCACATCTCGGGATGTCACTGGATCAATATCATAGTGCTCTGACCGATATAAACTGCTCAAGATTAGTTGGTATTGAAGATTTAGGCGTTTCTGATGATGTGATTTCACCAGCAGATGAAACTGATGACAGCAACCCATTTAAGGGGGTAGCAGATGAATCGTTCAGAAAAGCACTGGTTGAATCAATAAAACAGCTTCCAGAGCGTGAAGCTTTAGTACTTTCGCTTTATTATGACGAAGAACTCAATTTGAAAGAAATTGGTGATGTATTAGGTGTAAGCGAATCTCGTGTAAGCCAAATACTAAGCCAAGCGATGCAACGTTTACGCACCAAGCTCAGTGCGTGGACACAAAATGACTAAAAACACTGATTTTACGATTCAGTGGAGGCAATTTTGAATAAAAACATGAAGATCCTTATTGTTGATGATTTCTCAACAATGCGCCGTATTGTTAAAAACCTGCTTCGTGACTTGGGTTTCAATAACACTCAAGAAGCCGACGACGGTTTAACTGCATTACCAATGCTGAAAAAAGGTGACTTCGATTTTGTTGTAACCGACTGGAATATGCCAGGAATGCAAGGTATCGATTTGCTTAAACACATCCGTGCCGATGCAGAGCTTAAGCACCTTCCTGTACTTATGATCACGGCTGAAGCGAAGCGTGAGCAGATCATCGAAGCTGCTCAAGCAGGTGTAAACGGCTACATTGTTAAGCCATTTACTGCTGCAACACTAAAAGAAAAATTAGAGAAAATTTTCGAACGTTTATAACTCTCTCTTTCTCTTTCTCTTTCTCTTTGTTATTCGAGTCGTTTATTCCAAATAATACATACACATAAAATGACTCGTTTGACGTTTTCGAAGCGATAAGAAGAACTAAACGTAAAAGGGTCTATTCAGAATGATCTCACTAGAGCAGGCGAAGTCGCTCGTTCAAATGCTAGAAAACGGGGAACAAGATCAAGCGAATATGCTTGTTGCCTCGCTATATGAAGGTACAGAGAATCCGGTTTTGCAAGAAATCGGAACACTGACTCGAGACCTTCATGATTCACTAAAGCAGTTCAACCTCGATCAACGCATGACCGAAATAGCTAAAGATGAAATCCCGAATGCTCGGGATCGTCTGCACTATGTGATCGAGAAAACGGAACTGGCAGCAAACAAGACGATGGATGCAGTAGATTGCTGCCTTCCAATCGCCGATAACCTGCATGATTGCCTTCAACAAGTTCGTCCTCAATGGAATGAACTCATGTACGGGCGCATTGAATTAAGCGAATTCAAAGCTCTGTGTCACCGTATCGACAAACTGCTTGTTCAGGTCGAAGGTGATAGCACTGAATTGCGCGGTCAGTTGACCGAAATTCTTATGGCGCAAGACTTCCAAGACTTAACGGGTCAAATTATTCGTCGCGTAATTACGCTGGTAAACGAAGTAGAAGGCCGTTTGGTGGAAATCCTCACCGTATTCTCTGGCCAAAAACCAGCAGAACAGGTTCAAGTTTTGTCAGAACCGGCAGATAAAAAGATTAAACAATCAAGCGAAGCCGAAGGCCCTATTCTTCATCCAGAACTGAGAGAAGATGCGGTTTCATCGCAGGACGAAGTCGATGACTTGTTGTCCAGTCTTGGATTTTAAAGGTAACGTATGAGCTACGATTTAGACGAAGATATCCTTCAGGACTTTCTAATTGAGGCCGGAGAAATCCTAGAGCTGCTTTCTGAGCAGCTGGTTGAGTTAGAAAACAATCCAGAAGACAAAGACTTACTTAATGCTATCTTCCGCGGTTTCCATACCGTGAAAGGTGGTGCCGGTTTCCTATCCTTAGCTGAACTGGTCGACACCTGCCACGGTGCAGAGAACGTGTTCGACGTGTTGCGAAATGGCCAACGTTCTGTAACGCCAAGCCTCATGGATACCATGTTGAAGGCGTTGGATACGGTAAATACCCAGTTCCAAGCTGTGCAAGATCGAGAAGCGTTAGAAGCTGCAGACCCTGCGTTGCTGGATGAACTGCACCGTCTATGTAAGCCTGAGTCTGAAGACGAAGTAGCTACTGTGGTTGAAGAACCTATCGTTACTCCAGAACCAGTTATCCCAGAACCTGCTAACGAAGTGCCAGCTGCCCCTGCAGCCAACACAACGGAGGCGGGTTCTATAGGTTCTGTCGACGAAATTACTCAAGACGAGTTTGAAAAGCTTCTTGATGAGCTGCACGGTAAAGGTGCTGCACCAGGCGCATCGACACCAGCTCCAGCAGCGGCTGCACCTGTTCAAGCAAGTGCGCCTGTTCTGGACAATGGCGATATCACCGATGACGAATTCGAACGTCTTCTCGATGAATTGCATGGTGTTGGTCAGAGCCCTTCAGCTGCAACAGCCGCTCCTGTAGAGACGCCTAAAGCACCAGAACCTGTTGCTCCTGCGGTTTCAGCTGCTTCAGGCGATAGCGACCTGATGACCGATGAAGAGTTTGAGAAGCTGCTTGACGAGCTACACGGTGCGGGCAAAGGCCCAACGCTTGAAGAGCTTGATATGGCAACTAAGCCTGCTTCCGCTCTAGCACCAGAAGCGCCAAAACCAGCACCTGTTGCGCAGCCTGCTCCGGTTTCAACGCCAGCCTCTGCTCCAAAGCCGGCAGCAAAACCTGTGGCGGTGAAAGAGGAGTCAAAAGCGTCTGCACCAGCGGTGAAAAAGCCACAAGCAGAAGCGACGGTACGTGTTGATACATCAACGCTAGATACCATCATGAACATGGTGGGTGAGCTCGTGTTGGTACGTAACCGCTTATTAAGTCTTGGTTTGAACAGCGACAATGAAGAAATGTCGAAAGCTGTGGCAAACCTAGACGTTGTTACTGCAGACCTTCAAGGTGCAGTAATGAAAACGCGCATGCAGCCAATTAAGAAAGTATTTGGCCGTTTCCCTCGCGTTGTACGTGACTTGGCGCGTAACCTAAATAAAGACATCGTGCTGGAAATGCGCGGTGAAGAAACCGATCTCGATAAAAACCTAGTAGAAGCGCTAGCGGATCCATTGATCCACTTGGTGCGCAACTCGGTTGACCACGGCATTGAAATGCCAGAAGACCGCGTAAAAGCGGGTAAATCGCGCACTGGTAAAGTCATCCTATCTGCTTCACAAGAAGGTGACCATATCGAATTGGCTATCGTTGATGACGGTGGCGGTATGGATCCTAACAAACTTCGTGGCATTGCGGTAAAACGCGGCATGATGGACGAAGATGCAGCAGCGCGTTTATCGGATAAAGAGTGTTTTAACCTTATCTTCGCCCCTGGCTTCTCAAGTAAAGAGAAAATCTCTGATATTTCAGGCCGCGGTGTGGGTATGGACGTAGTTAAGACGGCGATCAACACCCTAAACGGCTCTATCGACATCGATTCAGAGCTAGGCAAGGGCACGAAGATCACCATCAAAGTGCCACTGACTCTTGCGATTTTGCCGACCTTAATGGTGGGTGTTGGCGGTCATCCGTTTGCACTACCACTTGCGTCAGTAAACGAGATTTTCCACTTAGATTTAAGCCGCACCAACGTGGTAGATGGTCAGTTAACCATCATCGTTCGCGATAAGTCTATTCCACTGTTCTACCTACAAAACTGGTTGGCGTCTAAGTCTCCTCGCGTGGAGCAACGCATCGGTCATGGTCATGTTGTGATTGTGCAGATCGGCAGCCAACGCGTTGGTTTTGTCGTCGACACGCTTATCGGTCAAGAAGAAGTGGTTATCAAGCCATTAGATAACTTATTGCAAGGTACACCAGGCATGGCTGGTGCGACGATTACCAGTGATGGTCACATTGCATTGATTCTTGATGTGCCAGATCTATTGAAGCAATACGCAGCAGCTTCGCGCATCTAAGCTGACGTAAAGAAAAGGAACAAAATGGCGATTAAAGTACTAGTCGTTGATGATTCGAGTTTTTTCCGTCGTCGCGTAAGCGAAATCATCAACTCAGAATCGCGCCTAGAAGTGATTGACGTTGCGGTAAATGGCAGAGAAGCGGTCGAAAAAGCCAAAGCTCTCAAGCCGGACGTCATCACCATGGATATTGAAATGCCAGTTATGGATGGCATTACGGCTGTGCGTGAAATCATGGCCGCATCTCCAACGCCAATTCTGATGTTTTCGTCCCTGACTCATGATGGGGCGAAAGCAACTCTTGATGCGTTGGACGCTGGTGCTCTGGACTTCTTACCGAAGAAGTTTGAAGATATTGCACGTAACCGCGATGAAGCGGTTTCGCTGCTTCAGCAACGTGTCATTCAAATTGCCTCTAAGCGTGCTTTCATGCGCCGCCCTGTAGCGCGTCCAGCTGCTGCAACTAGTGCTGCGCGCCCACTGGCTTCAAGAACCGCTACGCCTGCCGCATCGGCTCCGGCTCGGCCGGCAGCAACCAAGTTCCGCGCATCGGGTAAGAAATACCAGTTAACAGCGATTGGCACATCCACTGGTGGCCCAGTTGCTTTACAAAAAATTCTTACTCGTCTGCCGATGAACTACCCACATCCAATCGTGCTGATTCAGCATATGCCTGCGACATTTACGGCGGCATTTGCAAGTCGATTGAACACGTTGTGTAAGATCCAAGTGAAAGAAGCACAAGACGGTGATGTGTTACAAGCTGGTGTGGCTTACCTAGCGCCAGGCGGCAAGCAAATGATGATTGATGGTCGTGCAGGTGCTGCTCGCCTTCGCATCATTGATGGCGGTGATCGCATGAACTACAAACCGTGTGTGGATGTGACCTTTGGCTCGGCGGCGAAAGTTTACGGCGACAAAGTGCTTTCTATGGTGCTCACCGGAATGGGTGCAGATGGCCGAGAAGGTGCACGTATGCTGAAATCGGCAGGTTCAACCATTTGGGCACAAGATGAAGAAAGCTGTGTGGTTTACGGTATGCCTCAAGCTGTTGCTAAAGCGGGCATTTCTTCTGAAGATTTACCTCTTGACCGAATTGCAGAACGCATGCTGGTGGAAGTGGGTTTAGCGTAGGATAAATCATGATCGTTTGGAGTGTAGCTAACCAAAAAGGTGGGGTAGGAAAAACCACATCAACAGTGACACTAGCAGGTTTGTTGAGTCAGAAAGGTCATCGTGTATTGATGGTCGACACCGATCCTCATGCGTCACTGACGACTTATCTTGGTTACGACTCAGATACCGTGTCATCAAGCTTGTTCGATCTGTTTCAGCTAAAGACGTTCACTCGCGATACGATTAAGCCGTTGATCTTAGAAACCGAGTTGGAAGGAATGGACATCATTCCTGCGCACATGTCATTGGCTACGCTAGACCGCGTAATGGGTAACCGCAGTGGCATGGGGTTGATTTTGAAGCGCGCACTTCAAGCGGTTTCGCAAGATTACGACTACGTGTTGATCGATTGTCCACCAATCCTTGGTGTGATGATGGTTAATGCACTCGCGGCGAGTGATCGTATCTTGATCCCAGTACAGACTGAGTTCCTCGCGATGAAAGGCTTGGAACGTATGATTCGTACGTTGACGATCATGCAGAAATCACGTCCAGATGGGTTCAAAGTCACCATCGTACCAACCATGTACGACAAGCGAACTCGCGCTTCGTTGCAGACTTTGACGCAACTGAAAAAAGACTACCCGAACCAAGTGTGGACTTCCGCAGTACCGATTGACACCAAGTTCCGAGACGCAAGTTTGAAACACTTACCAGCGTCGCACTTTGCATCCGGTAGCCGTGGTGTGTTTGCGTACAAACAGCTATTGATTTACTTGGAGAGGTTAGCGTTCGATGAGCAGTAACAGCGTACTTTCCAGCGAGCAGGCGCTTGATGATTACTTCAGTGCATTACTCGGTGAAGAAGTTGAGGTGACTGATCTCGAACATGAGCTTGACTTGCTCGCTCAGGAGCTATCCTCTGCAGAGCCAGAGCCAGAGCCAGAGCCAGAGCCAGAGCCAGAGCCAGAGCCAGAGCCAGAGCCAGAGCTCCAGATGCAATACGCAGAGTCAGACTCTTACCAGTTTAGCGAAAACTACGCACCGCAACTGGAAGCGCCGAATTTAGAAGACGTTCAAAGGTTATTGAGTCAACTCGAATCGACCAATGTCGTAGATGAGTTAGACATAGACGACATTTTGGAACAGAACACCATCGATATTGCGATTCACGCAAAGTCGATACAACCAGACGTTGAAGTAGCTGTTGAGTCACCAATAGAAGTGGTTGAAGAAATTCAAGAATGGGTGATAGAAGAGCCTGTTTCTGAAGTAATTCAAACTGAGGTAGCTCAAGTCGAAGCGGTAGAAGTTGTTCCTGAGATAGAACAAGACATCGCGATAGAACAGCAAACCGAAACGAAACTGGAAACCGAGGCGAGCCCTGCGATCCCCAATACGTGGGAAGGCACGCAAAGAAGTGAAGATTTTCAAGTGCTTTACTTTGATGTCAACGAAGTGACATTTGCCGTACCGCTCGATGAATTGGGTGGCATTCATCGCATTACCGAGCTCAACCACCTTATTGGTCGACCAGCCTGGTACTTAGGTTTACAGACGAACCGCGAACAGCAGTTTGATGTCGTCGACACTGCAAAGTGGGTGATGGCAGACAAACTCCGTGGGGATGAATACAAAGATAATTACCAATACGTTGTCATGCTTGGTGAAAGCATGTGGGGTTTGGCCAGTAACCAACTATTGGGTACTGAAACCCTAAATGGCGACAATGTTCGTTGGCGAGAACAAGCGGGTAAACGCCCTTGGCTAGCGGGCATGGTGAAAGAAAAAATGTGTGCTTTAATTCATGTCCAAGCACTTATAGACATGCTAAACGCCGGTTTAGATGTAAAATCACTGAATTAGATTTAAGTCGGGAACGACATTAACGAGGATTAACTATGTCTCAAGCTTTTGAAGTAGAAGTGAAGAAAGATACATCGAATGACGAAGTTCTTCAGTGGGTGACGTTCCAACTAGAAGAAGAAACGTACGGCATCAATGTAATGCAAGTTCGTGAAGTTCTTCGTTACACTGAAATTGCTCCAGTTCCAGGTGCGCCAGATTACGTACTAGGTATCATCAACCTACGTGGTAACGTTGTAACGGTTATCGATACACGTTCACGCTTCGGTTTGATGGAAGGCGAAGTAACTGATAACACACGTATCATCGTGATCGAATCAGAGCGTCAAGTTATCGGCATCTTGGTAGATAGCGTTGCTGAGGTAGTTTACCTACGTTCTTCTGAGATCGACACTACGCCTTCTGTAGGTACAGACGAAAGCGCGAAATTCATCCAAGGTGTAAGCAACCGTGACGGTAAGCTTCTGATCCTTGTTGATTTGAACAAGCTGCTAACTGACGACGAATGGGACGAGATGGCTCACCTATAATTGGCTGAATGATGATGGCTGAAGAGACTTTTTTATCTGTACCATTCCTCGCGGGTGGCATTGCTTTTATTGTATTGGTGTTGGTTGTGTTGCAGCTGCGCATTCGTGCTAGTTTGCAAAAGCAAATGGACCAACAGCGAGCGCAGGCACGACACGCGGATAAAGAAGTGCAGAAGCTGAACAAGCAGCTACTAGAGGTACGCTCGGTTGTGGTTGGTCTTGGCCAAAAAGTAACTGAGCAGCAAGATATCATCCAACATCTTAATGAGCGGATTCGCGAACTAGAACACGCTGATACTGATGGTCGCTTATACAGTAGAGCAACCAAAATGGTGCAGTTAGGGGCTGATATCGACGAGCTAATCGAAGAGTGTGAACTGCCAAAAGCAGAAGCAGAGTTGATGCTCTCTTTGCAGAAAAAACTGGCTGGAAAAGAGAAGATCCCGCCATTAAGCAGTCAACCTTCCGATGATTCGAATTACCCACCACGTGGGCGTCGACGATAAAGAGAATAAAAAGAAGCTTCGGCTTCTTTTTTTATATCTAAAATAAAAACTTATAGCCACTTATGGTTAATTTTATCAAAGTGTGACAGTAAGTTAACAAAAATACATGAACTTACATACATCCCTGCTTTCTTATCCTGTTTTGTCACAAGTAAGCTGTGTTAATATAGCCCTTCGTTCCTTATGAAGTTGAAGCCCTATGTTAGAAGTGTCTAACCTGACTGCGATCCGTGATGAAAGGGTCCTGTTTGAAAACCTGCAATTTGAAATTAAGCCTGGTGAGTTAGTCCAGATCGAAGGGCGTAATGGCACAGGTAAAACGACGCTACTGCGCATTATTACAGGGTTAGGCGATAGAGAAGAAGGAATGATCAAGTGGAAAGGTGAAGAGGTTGAAAAATCTCGTGATGTCTTCCACCAAGACTTGCTATTTCTCGGCCATCAAACTGGCGTAAAGCGCGAACTCACCGCATTTGAAAACTTACGTTTTTACCAATCTATTCAAAATAACAGCACTTCCGATGAAGAAATCTTTACTGCTTTAACCCAAGTGGGGCTTGCGGGGCGAGAAGATGTACCTGTAGCACAACTTTCTGCGGGTCAGCAGCGTCGCGTTGCTTTGGCTAGACTTTGGCTAAGTAAGCAGATTTTGTGGATTTTGGATGAACCACTAACAGCAATCGACAAACAAGGTGTCAAAGTGCTTGAAGCTCTGTTTGCTCAGCATGCCGATAACGGTGGCATTGTAATGTTAACGACGCACCAAGATATGTTTGCTGACAGCCCTAAACTTAGAAAAATAAAATTGGGTGATTGATATGATTTCGGCCATGACAACTATTATTCGCCGCGAACTCTTGATTGCATTTCGTCGCCAAGCCGACATTTTGAACCCGCTTTGGTTCTTTATTATTGTTATTACTTTGTTTCCATTGAGTATTGGGCCTGAACCTAATTTGTTAGCACGTATTGCAGCGGGCATTGTTTGGGTTGCCGCATTGCTATCGGCATTATTATCATTAGAACGTCTATTTCGTGATGATTTTCAAGATGGTGCGTTAGAGCAAATGATGCTCATGCCAATTCCCTTGCAACTTGTAGTGATATCTAAGGTCATAGCTCATTGGGTGCTAACGGGATTACCGCTGATTTTGATCAGCCCGCTATTGGCAGTATTACTTTCTCTGGATTTTAACACTTGGTTGTCTGTGGTGCTCACGTTAATGATTGGCACCCCGACACTGAGTTTTATCGGTGCTATTGGTGTGGCGCTGACAGTTGGGTTACAAAAGGGCGGCGTTCTTTTGAGTTTGCTTATTCTTCCGCTCTATATCCCAATTCTGATTTTCGCAACATCGGCGATTGATGCTGCTGCGTTAGGTATGGCGTATAACGGTCAATTGGCGATTTTAGGTGCAATGTTAATGGGCGCGATAACTCTCACGCCATTTGCAATCAGCGCCGCGTTGCGAGTTAGTGTTAACTAACTCAATAAAGTGTCATTAACACGACGCTTGATCAAAGAATTATTATTAAAGCACTGCTACGGTCTCGACCCCTTAGACAGTGTCCCTGAAGTAAGAGTGAGAACTAAACATGTGGAAATGGCTACATCCTTATGCCAAGCCAGAAGCAGCTTACCGTTTGAGTGGTAAGTTCTTACCTTGGTTTTCTGTATTGGCCCTCGTATGCCTAGCGGTAGGTACCGTTTGGGGACTGGCGTTTGCGCCTTCTGATTACCAACAAGGTGACAGTTTCCGAATTATTTATATTCATGTTCCATCTGCTATTTGGTCTATGGGCGTGTACATGTCGATGGCGATTGCTGCCTTTATCGGTTTGGTTTGGCAAGTTCGCTTATCAGATATGGCCGCTCTTGCGATGGCACCGATCGGCGCAGTATTCACCTTTATTGCTCTTCTGACCGGTGCCGTTTGGGGCAAACCGATGTGGGGCACTTGGTGGGTATGGGATGCTCGTCTTACTTCTGAACTTATTCTTCTATTCCTTTACCTTGGTGTGATAGCACTTTACCACGCGTTTGATGACCAAAAAACGGCTGCAAAAGCAGCGGGTATTTTGGCGATTGTTGGCGTAGTGAACCTGCCAATCATCCACTTCTCTGTTGAGTGGTGGAACACGCTTCACCAAGGCGCAACAATTACGAAATTCGAACAACCTTCAATTTCATCCGACATGCTTTGGCCACTGTTGCTGAACATCTTTGGTTTTGCGTTCTTCTTTGGTGCTGTGACTATGGTGCGTTTCCGTAACGAAATCATCAGTAAAGAAAGTCATCGCCCTTGGGTTCGCGAGCTCGCAACAGACAAAACTCAGTGAGGTAATTAACGATGCACTTTGAATCTCTGAGCGACTTTTTTGCCATGGGTGGCTATGCGTCATACGTATGGAGCGCGTTCGGCATTACTTTTTTATCAATGCTTATCCTTCTAATCACCAGCCTACGTCGCGGTGATGCATTAATGAAAGAAGTGAAAGCGAAAATTGACCGTCAAGCGCGTATTGACGCAGCGAAGAATATGGAGAACACCTTATGAACCCGAGACGTAAAAAGAGGCTAGGTATTGTTCTGGCGATCTTTATCGGTATCAGTGCCACCATCGGTTTAATGCTATATGCGCTTAACCAAAATATGGACCTTTTCTACACGCCAACTGAACTGGTCAACGGTAAGCCAGATGGTACTAAACCTGAGGTTGGTCAGCGTCTTCGTATTGGTGGTATGGTGGTTGTAGGCTCGGTTCGTCGTGATCCTAACTCTCTTAAAGTGAGCTTTGATCTGCATGATGTGGGTCCCAAAGTAACGATCACTTACGAAGGTATTCTTCCTGATTTGTTCCGTGAAGGGCAGGGCATCGTTGCGCAAGGTGTTCTAAAAGACGCAACGACAGTTGAAGCGTTTGAAGTTCTCGCTAAACACGACGAAGAATACATGCCGCCTGAAATTGCAGAAGCCATGAAGAAAACGCATGAACCATTGCAATACAGCAGTGAACAAAAACAAGGAAGCGGCGAATGATTGCTGAAATCGGCCATTTTGCCCTCATTTTATCTTTAGCGATGGCGGTACTGCTTTCTGTACTGCCGCTATGGGGCGCATCAAACAATAATACGATGCTGATGAATACCGCTCGACCGCTGTCTTGGTCGATGTTCATCATGCTGTTTTTCTCGTTCGTGATTTTGTGTTGGGGTTTTTATACTAACGATTTCACTCTGCAATACGTAGCAAGTAACTCAAACAGCCAACTGCCTTGGTACTACCGTTTGACAGCGGTATGGGGTGCACACGAAGGTTCCCTATTGCTTTGGGTGCTTATCCAAGCAGGTTGGACTGTCGCGGTTGCTACATTCAGCCGCGGTATGCCACAAGAGTCGGTTGCACGTGTACTTGCCGTAATGGGTATGATCTCAGTAGGTTTCCTACTGTTTATTATCTTAACGTCAAACCCATTCCTACGTACGTTACCGTTCTTCCCTGTTGATGGTCGAGATTTGAACCCGCTTCTGCAAGACCCAGGGCTGATTGTGCATCCACCTATGCTGTACATGGGTTACGTCGGTTTCTCTGTTGCGTTTTCGTTCGCGATTGCCTCTCTAATGACAGGTCGTCTTGATACAGCATGGGCGCGCTGGTCTCGTCCTTGGACAACGGCGGCATGGGTATTCCTAACTTTGGGTATCGCACTAGGTTCTTGGTGGGCTTATTACGAACTTGGCTGGGGCGGCTGGTGGTTCTGGGATCCAGTAGAAAACGCATCCTTTATGCCTTGGCTAGCAGGCACTGCACTCATGCACTCGCTAGCAGTAACGGAAAAACGCGGTACATTTAAAGCTTGGACAGTATTGCTAGCGATCTCTGCATTCTCGTTGAGTTTGTTAGGTACTTTCTTAGTTCGTTCGGGCATTTTGGTGTCGGTACACGCGTTCGCGTCCGATCCTTCTCGCGGTATGTTTATCCTTGGTTTCCTTGTCTTCGTTATCGGTGGCTCTTTACTGCTATTTGCGGTGAAAGGTGCGGCGGTACGTGTTCGTGGTAACTTTGATTTAGTGTCGCGCGAAAACGCGCTTCTTGCCAATAACGTCTTGCTAATTGCAGCTCTTGTGGTTGTCTTAGTTGGTACGTTGTTGCCATTGGTTCACAAGCAGCTCGGTTTGGGCTCGGTTTCTATCGGTGCCCCATTCTTCGATATGCTATTTGCATGGCTCATGATGCCGTTTGCCTTCTTGCTAGGTATCGGTCCTCTTATCCGTTGGAAGCGTGACCAGTTATCTTCGATTGTGAAGCCTATGCTTGTGTCGGGCACTGTGTCTCTGGCGTTGGCGGCGGTTTGTGTATTCCTATTTGCTGATTTCTTCTCAGTGATGGCGTACATCGGCTGGGTTATGTCGATTTGGATCGTGGCAATGCATGCGTTCGAATTGCATGAGCGTGCGACGCACCGTCACAGTTTTGCTGAAGGTGTTCGTAAGCTTCAACGTAGCCACTGGGCGATGATGTTTGGTCATATCGGTCTTGCTGTGACGATCATTGGTATCGCTATGGTACAAAACTACAGCATTGAGCGTGATGTGCGTTTAGCGCCAGGTGAACACTTCCAAATCGAAGGTTATGATTTCTACTTCTCGGGTCTTCGCGATAAAGACGGTCCGAACTACGATGGTTACATCGCTGATTTCGAAATCACACACGATGGTAAGTACATCAATACACTTCATGCCGAGAAGCGTTTCTACCGCACCGCGAAGTCGATGATGACAGAAGCGGCCATTGATCGTGGCATCACTCGCGACCTTTACATCGCGATGGGGGAGCGTTTGGAAGATAACCGTTCTTGGGCGGTGCGCATTTACTACAAGCCGTTCGTACGTTGGATCTGGGCTGGCTCTTTGATCATGGCATTAGGTGGCGCACTAGCGATTTCTGATAAGCGTTACCGCTTCCGTAAGTCATCGAAAAAGAACGCAAAGTCAAACGAGCAGGTAGCATAAAATGAATAAGAAAATCTTGTTTATCCCGTTGGTTGCTTTCTTAGTTCTGGCGGGGATCTTCGCAACACAGTTGGTTCGTAACCAAGATGGGGACGACCCAACAAAGCTGGAATCTGTTTTAGTTGGCAAACCTGTTCCTAAGTTTCACTTAGAAGACTTGGCCGAACCGGGTAAACAGTACGATCAGTCGATTTTTAAAGGTGAGCCTCTGCTGTTAAATGTGTGGGCTACATGGTGTCCTACCTGTTACGCAGAGCATAAATATCTCAACGAACTTGCTGGTAAAGGCGTGAAGATCATCGGTATGAACTACAAAGATGATCGAAACAAAGCGATCGGTTGGTTGAACGATTTAGGTAACCCATACCTAATTAGTCTGTTCGATGGCAGCGGGATGTTGGGTCTGGATCTTGGTGTGTACGGCGCACCAGAAACCTTCATTATCGATGCGAATGGTGTCATTCGTTACCGTCATGTAGGTGATGTTAACCCTCGAAATTGGGCTGACACGTTAGCACCGATGTACAACCAGCTGGTTGAGGAGGCGAAGCAATGAGAAAAGTGATTTTAGCAGTGTTTGCAGCCCTAACATTCTCGTTGGCGGCACATGCTGCAATTGAAGTGTATGAGTTTGACAACTTAGAGCAGGAGCAACAGTTCAAAGAGCTAGGACACACATTGCGCTGCCCTAAATGTCAGAACAACACCATCTCTGATTCGAATGCCGAACTTGCTCAAGACTTGCGCCACAAGGTCTACGAAATGACGAAAGAGGGCAAGTCAAAAGAAGAGATCGTCGATTACATGATCGCGCGCTACGGCAACTTCGTGACTTACAATCCGCCATTCACTATGTCGACAGCGATTTTATGGCTTGGTCCACTGGCTGTGGTTTTGGGCGGTTTTGGTTTGATCGTGCTTCGTAGCCGAAAGTCAAAAGCAAAAGTCACGGCAAACAACGACGAGAAATGGGACGAGCAAAAAGAAGCGCGTTTAAAAGCGCTGCTTGAAGAAGAGAATAACGGAGATAATAAGTAATGACTCTATTTTGGATTTCCACCGTTATTCTTACGTTGATTGCTTGTGCGTTAGTTGCGCTGCCTCTTTTGAAGCAGAAAGCAAACAACGACGACATCTTACGTGATGAGTTGAACAAAGCTTTTTATAAAGATCGTCTTTCTGAGCTTCAAGAAGAAACAGAAGAAGGTCTTGTCGAGAGTCAAGAAGATCTGATTTCTGATCTTAAGCAGTCACTTTTGGATGATATTCCTGCACAGAAAATGAGTCAGGGAACCAAAGTCTCGCCGATGGCAGTGCTTATTCCTTCTGTGATTCTTACGGTTGCGTTAAGTTACGGGCTTTATTACAAGTTTGGCGCATCTCAAGATGTTGTGAAATGGCAAGAGGTTACGTCTAACTTGCCAGAGCTTTCTAAGAAGCTGATGTCGTCGTCTTCTGAACCTCTGAGCGATGATGAAATGGCTGATTTAACGTTGGCACTGCGCACGCGCCTGCATTATCAACCAGAAGATTCAACCGGTTGGTTGCTACTCGGTCGTATTGCATTAGCTAACCGCGATGTGACGACAGCCATCGATTCTATGAAAAAATCGTATGCTCTTGAGCCAAAAGATCCTGACGTTATGTTAGGTTACGCTCAGGCGTTAATGCTTTCTCAAGACGAGATGGACCAAGCAACGGCTCGCTCTTTACTTGGTAAGCTCATGCAACAAGATTACGTGGATTTACGCGTGTTCTCATTGCTCGCATTTGATGCATTTGAACGTAAAGATTACCCCGCAGCAATTAAATACTGGGGCATTATGCAGCAGATGATCGGTCCTGACGATAGCCGATACGAAAGCCTTTCACGCAGTATCGACCATGCACGCAAACAAATGGGTGAAGTGGTTTCTCCGGATAAAAGCGTGGCAGTAACGATTAATGTCGCACCTGAAGCACAACTTGATCCTAACGCGGTATTAATTGTCTCAATTCATCGTGCCGATGGTTCACCAATGCCGGTTGCAGCCGCTCGCTATCCACTTGGTTCGTTCCCACGAACAGTGGTGCTAGATGACGGTAACGCGATGATGCAAGGGCAAAAACTATCATCGTTAGAAAAACTTATCGTGCGTGTACGTGCTGATTCTGATGGCAACGTTGCAACGCGCGACCAAGATTGGCATGGCGAAAGCGATGTGGTTGAATTCGGTCAACCGGTTGCAGTGACCATCAATAAACAGTATCAATAGTTAGTTGTTGTCTCTGATATATGACACTTAGTCAATGTCGGTCCATTTAGTGGTATGACTCTAAACTATCAAGTAAAATGACCAAGGCCAGCATTTGCTGGCCTTTGTTTATATACTCAAGTGACTTCTAAAATGTATTTATCGCTAACATTGAGCTTGTTGGTTGTTCCTGCATTTGCTTTTTGGCGTTGGTCATACATTTTTAAATGAGGTTACTTAAGTATATTAATAGTCGTTATGGAACATAGAATGTATAACAAGGGTAAATCCTACCTAATGTTACTGTTAGCACTTGGTCTTGTTGGCTGTTCGAGTGCGCCTGAGGAGGCAGTAACAAGTGAAGGAGAGACAAATCAAACGACTTCTGATGTGTATGATCCGTTAGAAGGCTTTAACCGCACGATGTGGGAAATCAACTACGAGTACTTAGATCCGTATTTGGTTCGTCCTGTGTCGATCGCGTACGTTGAATACACACCTGTGCCTATTCGTTCCAGTATCGCCAACTTCTTGTCAAACCTTGATGAACCATCAAGCATGGTGAACAACCTTTTGATGGGTAACGGTAGCAAAGCGGTGGATCACTTTAACCGTTTTTGGATTAACTCTACGTTCGGTATTCTCGGTGTATTTGACATCGCAACTGCGGCGGGTATCACCAAGTACGACAATAAAGAGTTCAGCAGTGCTGTTGGTCATTATGGCGTAGGGAATGGCCCATACTTTATGATACCTGGTTATGGTCCTTATACTCTGCGAGAAGTGACAGATACCGTCGATGGTATGTATCTCCCATTATCTTACTTGAATATTTGGGCTGGTTTAGGGAAGTGGGCATTAGAAGGTTTGGAAAAACGAGCGTTGCTTGTACCGCAAGAAGCACAGCTTGATAGTTCTCCAGATCCTTATGTACTGACTCGAGATGTCTACATTCAGCGTCAAAACTTTAAAGCAGAAATCGACACGGTAGAAGAAGTGAATCCGGAAGAGGAAGCGTTGTTAGACGAATATCTAAATGAATTCTAATCGTTGATATTTCAAATAAAATGAACGCAATAAAAAAGGCTTAGCAAGTGCTAAGCCTTTTTTGTCTCTCGATTTTTTAACGAGTAATTAGAAACGGTAGTTCGCTTGAACACCGATTAGCCAAACGTTACCCGTTGTTTCACCAACGAATTGACCGCCAACTACTTCAGCTGAATCGTCTGACTTGTAGCCACGAGACTCAACGATTGGTGCGTCTTTCGCGATAATGTAAGTGAAGCCAGCGTCTAGGCTGAAGTCTTTCGTCCAGTCATAAGTTGCACCGATGCTTAACCAAGTACGGTCTGTTTCTGGAATAGTGATCGTGCGGTTCTTATCACTTACAGCAGACGTATCGTATGCAATACCAGTACGTAGGGCTACCTTAGGTTGAAGTTGGTAAGTCGCACCAACAGCAAAGCGGTAGTTATCTTCCCAGTTTTCCACTTTCACCATGTGTGTACCAGCGGTTTCTAGGTGAGCTTCTAGCTTCTCGAAAGAGCTCCAGTCAGTCCAGTTGAAACTTGCGTGTAGCGCAAGTTGATCCGTTACTTGGTGGAAGCTCGCTAGTTCAGCCGTTGCTGGTAGGTTTAGGTACATGTAGCCATTGTCACGTAGCTGTGGAAGCTTAGGAGTACCGAAGCCAAAACCAAGGCCCTCAGCATGACCTTCAAGCTTCAGCTCAACCTCAGATTTGTACGTGAAACCGATGCGGTTGTTTTCATTGATCTGCCACGCTGTACCCAATTGCCAGCCCCAAGCCGTATCGTCACCTTCCATGTACTTAAGAGTCGTTCCTTGAGGTTTTTGTAATACGTTTACTTTAGGAGCCGTAGCGCCAAAACTTCCTTCACCGATGATGTAACGAATACCACCACCAATACTTACCGCATCATTAATTTTGTATGCTGCGTTTAGGTTTGCTTCCATTGTGGTTACGCTTGCTTCGTTACCAAAATGAGAGGCGGCAAAGCCTTTGCCTAGATCCGTTTCCATACCGTAGTTCGTACCGAACGCTAGGCCGATTGCGAATTGTTCGTTGTATTGGTGTGATAGGTAGAAGTTTGGAATGATCGCATCATGTGCGAAGTCATCTGAAGAGGTTGAAGAGGAGTTAATTACACTCTGATTTACTGGATGCTTAAGTGTGGTTTGACCATTGATATCAATGTTTGGATTTACATAGATGGCACCAACAGACACTTGAGTGCCCTCTAGGTAAGTAAGCATTGCTGGGTTACGCCATTGAGAACTTGCGTTGTCAGCCATTGCTGCTTCACCAGCGTAAGCACGACCTAGACCTGTTGCAGAATATTCAGCTAATTGGAAGCCTGCTGCATTTGCCATGCCTGAAGTGCCAAGTAGGCTAAGTGCTACTGCTGTTGATAGGAAAGTCTTGTTGGTTTTCATTCTAATGTTCGCTGAATTAATTATAACGTGGGGCAAAAGTCTAAAGGTAGAGTTATTACTTTAGAAATGAAAATCCGGAACATGAATGTATTTGGTATTTTGTTCTAATTTGTTGTTTGTTTATGGTTTTATAATCTAACCATGATAGTGGAATGAAAAAAACTCAGCGAACACCTGTGAGGTCTAATTGTGATTTTTAGATACACGTGTTCACTCAAATTGAGCGGGCGATAAGTGTTAGATAAGAAAAAAGGCTGGAAATCCAGCCTTTTATATAGAGTTTACTTACATTAAATGTAAGGAATTTTCTTAGAAGCTACGGCTGTATTGTAAGCCAAACAGGATAGCGTCTGCGTGCGTTGTCGCACTCACACCAGTTGTTAGTAGAGGTGGCGCAATTGGCGTTTCTTCGTTTACTTTTACGTCATCACCCATTAAGTAAGTGAAGCCGAAATCAACATTAGATTTAGTATCGATATGGTATGTGAAACCTGCTGAGAACCATTGGCGATCTGAGTCAGGAACTGAAATCGATGTTAGGTTGTCTTGAGCACTAGTGTCGTACATGTAACCAGCACGTAGAGTCCAGTCTGAGTTCATGTAGTAAGTACCGCCGATAGCGTAGTGCCAACCATCTTGCCATTGGTAATCTTTCGAATAAGTAGGGCCAAGCAAGCCTTGGTTCAAGTTGTCGAAGTCGATTTTATCGAAGTCACTCCAGCCGATGTATTGGATAGAGTAGTGAACTGCGAACTTAGTATCGGTAATTTTATGGTAGCCAGAGAACTCAGCCATATCTGGTAGAGGCAATGTGATCTTCTGACCTTTGTCATCTTTCGCTTCAAACTCAGGACTGTATCGGTAAGATAAACCAAAACGGTTGTTTTCGTCTAACTCATACACAGTACCCACATTAAAGCCTACAGCCCAACCGTCTGCTTTATCTACATCAAGAAGTTTAGCACCACCAACTAGAGGAAGGTTTGCGCTAGCAGTACGTTTCATCGTACCTTGACCGTAGATTAAGTCTAGACCAGCACCAAAGCTCCATTGCTCATTGAGACGGTAAGAGCCTGCTAGACCAAAGTTTGCGCTCTTAACGTCAGTAAGACCGCCATATTCAGTTGCTACATAGCTATCTGAAAATTCAGTTTTAGTACCGAAGTTTGAGTATGCGTTTACACCCCAGGCAAATTTGTCATTAACTGGTACAATAAGGTGAATATTTGGCGCAATAGAAGTGTCACCAACATCATCAGTGTTGGCCACAGGGATTTCGTTGTTGTTAATTCGGTAAGTAGCATCTTTTACTTCAATTATTGAAGTGATACTTTCAAAACCAAGCGACAGCTCCATTTTATCAAACAGAGCCATAGCCGCTGGGTTACGAGCCATTACTGACGCGTTATCAGCGATGACTGCATCACCAGCAAATGCACGGCCAATGCCAGTTGCTGATTGAGCGTTAATTTGGAAACCTGCTGCCATCGATTGACCTGAGGCAAAAGCTACCGTTACTGCTAGGAGAGTCTTTTTAAACAGACGCGTATTCTGAGTCATTTGTTTTTCCTTATTAGATTCGTCTCTCTGGACGATAAATTGAGCTTTTGCTCAGTGGCGCAGATAGTAGTATCAAGAGTGGGCTAGACAAATCCGACCATTAGATAAAATTGAATAAAAATTGCGGAAATGATGTCTAAAAGACGGGAAATTGCACTTAAATTGCATAATTTAGAGTTTAAGCTCTAAATGCAATCGACGTGGTGAATGTTTTGTGAGCGATTAATACAAAAATGCCGCCAAATGAGAGCGTTTGACGGCATTTCAATGTTTCTAAGCTAAAGTTGGTGAAGTTGTTACATTGGTTTTAGCATAGGCGCCAGTTTAGTGGCGATAGCGTCAATGTCTTCACCTTGTTCGCCGACTAAAATCATGCTGGTTGAACCAACGGGTTGGACGATACCTGTCATACCATCTTTTTCAAAATCTGCCGTTTGTTGGCTAGAAATTCCCGTAATAAAGAGCGTTACTTTGCCCTTTACACCCTGAAAAACCATGTGTAAAGCATTAGCTTCACCAAATCCACAGTGGTTTAGGTAGTAAACGTGGTACGGGAAGTTGTCACTAAACTGATAATGAAATGGCGACATCTTCGCATTGATCTGGGAACTCGGCACGTTTTCATCTAAATGGCGTACAAATGCCTCTTCATGAATGACATGTTTAATAGCCGTATCTGCGAGACTGGCTTGCGCAGGTGGCACCAGAATGTTGCCCCAGTTGATTTGCCCCACCAGTAAACCTGCGGTAAAGGCAACAGAAGCTGCAAGCGCCATGGCTTTGCGGACAAAGTTGGGTTTGACGACTTTTTCGTCAAGCGCGCTAGAGGTTTGGCTAAACAAGATTTTATCAGCAAGATCCTCTGGCACATCCACATTCATGGCCTGCTTAATTTTCGCGTCGAGATCCAAAACGTCATCAACAAACTTACTGTTGGCATCGCTAGCGGCCAACGCTTGCAGAATCTCTTCATCCTTCTGTTTTGGATCCGACAAAATACGACGACGAAATTCTAAATCATCCATTTTTTTGTCCTCTCTTAGTATCTTGAGAATCCAACATCTCTTTAAGTTGATTTCGAGCTCGGAAAAGTCGAGTCATTACTGTGTTCTTATTTAAATCAAGAATGTCGCCGATTTCTTCTCCACTGAAACCGCCAATAACCTGAAGAAACAGAGGTTCACGATATTCCACATCCAACCTCATGATCTGTGCTTGAAGCCATTCTTGTTGATGATGAGGATCGTCGCTGACCTTAGCATCATTGCCGTAGTCATCGATATCAACTAAATCAAATTGTTTGCGTTCGAAGCGACGCGCGTTTTCTCGCCTTAATATAGTAATAAGCCAAGATTTCGCAGCTTTTTCATCTTGAAGACTATCGAGAGACTTCCATGCACGTAAGCAGGTCTCTTGCACTAAATCTTCCGCAATTGCTTTGTCCTTACACAGCCAGTATGCATAACGGTACAAATCGCGGTGATAGCCCCGGACGAGCGCTTCATATTTTCTTTGTTTGTCCATATCAGAGTTGACCGGACTGTTGGAATTTTTCTTTCCAAACATTTTTAATATGGCCACAGGAGCCTCCATCCTCGCTCTGTGTATTTCTTATACATTTTGAGCATGACTTTACTTCTATTCCATCACTTATGGCTAAGCCAATCTAAGCCAGTATCGAGTGATAAATCGATTCGTTACAAGCTAAGTCGGTATATAAAAGTGTATACACAAATAACCGATATTATCCCTAGTGATGCAGTTTTGCTTGTTAACAATATCATCATTTAGTTATCAATGACTTGGTTAAATGCATTGGATTTATGTATCTGATGCGTATTTTGAGTAGCAAGCTTGTGAATGGACTTGAATAGAGGAGGCATTTAGATGCGTTCGAAGATCGTAAAATCACCATAAAATTGATCTATTTCAAAATCTCAAGCAGTGAAGGGGTTATAGTACATCTTGTCATCTCGTTAGTCCTTGTGACTAACATGTTGAGCAAGATGACACTTCCTTTTGAAGGCTGACTTTACTTTCTCCTAATCAGGAAACTGATTAATTTTCAATTGGCGTAAGTTAATTGTTTTATAGATATTCCGACCACACAGTTATGTGTGGTTTTTTTTTGCTTCAATTTTACCTGCCACACACTTTCTGCCGTTTTTAGCTTCTATAGTTATTCAATATAATCAACGAACTAGAGCAATTGATCTACTTGCTTCACGTTTATTTAAACGCACGTTTGATAAATTTAACAAATTGATTACAATGCATCAGGTCAGACCTCTTGTATTTAAGGAGAAACAATGGGCAAGCAGGAAGTAAAAACACGCAATGGTGAGCGTGTTGCTATTGTCGCGGGGCTTCGAACTCCCTTTGCTCGTCAAAGCACGGAATTTAGCCAAGTGCCAGCGGTCGATTTAGGGAAAATGGTAGTAAGCGAAATGCTTGCTCGAACAGATATTGATCCGAAATTAATTGAACAAGTGGTGTTTGGACAAGTGGTTCAAATGCCTGAAGCACCAAACATCGCACGAGAAATCGTATTGGGCACGGGGATGAACATCCATACCGACGCTTACAGCGTGACGCGTGCGTGTGCGACGAGCTTCCAAGCGGCGGTAAACGTAGCAGAGAGCATCATGGCTGGCACCATTGAAATTGGTATCGCTGGTGGTGCGGATTCATCTTCTGTACTTCCTATCGGTGTGTCCAAAAAACTTGCTGCTAACCTGTTGGCTCTAAGCAAAACCAAAACATTGGGGCAAAAGCTCAATATTCTCAAGAGTCTGAGTTTTAAAGATCTCATGCCTGTTCCGCCAGCCGTCGCGGAATACTCGACGGGTTTGTCGATGGGACAAACGGCAGAGCAAATGGCGAAGACGCACGGTATCTCACGCGCAGAACAAGATGCGCTAGCTCATCGCTCTCATACATTGGCATCCCAAGCTTGGAAAGAAGGCAAAATCCAAGGTGAGGTGATGACCGCTTTCCCTGAACCTTACAAAAAGTGGATTTCTGAAGACAACAACGTTCGTCACGACTCGACGTTAGAGGGCTATGAAAAGTTACGTCCTGCATTTGACCGCCAGTACGGCAGTGTTACCGCAGCAAACAGTACGCCGCTGACTGATGGCGGCGCGGCAGTGATGCTGATGCGCGAAGGTAAAGCGAAAGAGTTGGGCATGGAAATTCTTGGCTACATCCGTGGCTACGCATTCTCAGCGATTGGTGTGGAAAAAGACATGCTGATGGGACCGACCTACGCGACTGCGAAAGTGCTCGAAAACACAGGCTTGGAACTGTCGGATCTGACGCTGATCGATATGCATGAAGCGTTTGCTGCTCAAGCATTGGCAAACGTGAAAATGTTTGCCTCAGATAAGTTTGCTCAAGAAAACCTAGGTCGTTCGAAAGCGATCGGTGAAATCGACATGGATAAATTCAACGTGCTCGGTGGCTCAATTGCTTACGGTCATCCATTCGCGGCGACGGGTGCGCGTATGATGACGCAAACTCTACGTGAACTGAAACGTCGTGGTGGTGGTATTGCATTGAATACCGCTTGTGCTGCGGGTGGTCTTGGCGCAGCAATGATTCTGGAGGTTGAGTAATGAGCGAGCAAAAAGCATTTAGTCTTAACGTTGATGAGCAGAATATTGCATGGTTAGCGATCGACGTACCGAATGAAAAGATGAACACGCTACAGGCGGCTTTTGCTGACGAAATGAAAGAAATTTTTGCTCAGCTAAAAGACTCCAGTGGCATCAAAGGGATGATCATTCACTCCTTAAAACCGGATAATTTTGTGGCAGGTGCCGATGTTCGTATGTTGGAGGCATGTACCACAGCGAATGAAGCACAAGCATTGGCAAAACAAGGTCAAGAGTTGTTCCTACAACTGTCTGACTTACCTTACCCTGTGGTTGCGGCTATTCACGGCCCATGTTTGGGTGGCGGTTTAGAACTTGCGCTTGCATGTGATTACCGTGTTTGTACGGATTCCGATAAGACACGCTTAGGCTTACCAGAAGTTCAACTCGGTCTATTACCGGGTTCTGGCGGTACTCAGCGTTTGCCACGTTTGATTGGCTTGTTACCGTCATTGGACTTGATCCTGACCGGTAAACAGCTTCGCGCGAAGAAAGCCAAAAAACTGGGCGTTGTGGACGCGTGTGTCCCAGACACAATTTTGCTCGACGTGGCAAAACAGTTTATCGACAAAGGCAAGAACAAGGGCAAGAAAAAGCAATCGACGAAAGAGAAGTTGATGTCGGGCAGTGGGTTAGGTCGTAAGCTTGTTTTCGAACAAGCTGCGAAGAAAACCAACCAGAAGACCCGTGGCAACTATCCAGCAACGGTCGCGATTCTTGAAGTGATTCAACACGGTCTGGAAAAAGGCTTTGCACAAGGGCAAGAGCTTGAAGCGAAACGATTTGGTGAGCTTGTGATGAGCTCCGAATCGAAGGCATTGCGCTCTATCTTCTTCGCGACAACTGAAATGAAGAAGGAACACGGCACGGATGCACAGCCTGCAGCGGTGAAAAAAGTGGGTGTTCTTGGTGGCGGCTTAATGGGCGCTGGGATCAGTCATGTAACGGTAGCAAAAGCAAAAGTGCCTGTTCGAATCAAAGATGTGAGCAATGACGGTGTGTTGAATGCGCTTAACTACAACTACAAGTTGTTTGAGAAGCAGCGTAAACGTCGCATCCTGTCGAAAGCCGATTTACAGGCAAAGATGTTGCAACTGTCAGGTGGCGTAGACTTTACAAGTTACAACCACATTGATGTTGTGATCGAAGCGGTTTTCGAAGACTTGGATCTAAAACAACAGATGGTTGCGGACATTGAAGCAAACGCAAAATCTGAAACTATTTTTGCTACGAACACGTCTTCGTTACCAATCCACAAGATTGCAGAAAAGGCAGAGAGACCAGAAAACATCGTCGGTTTACATTACTTTAGCCCAGTAGAAAAAATGCCTCTGGTGGAAGTGATTCCGCATGAAACAACGTCTGATGAAACCATTTCGACAGTTGTCGCATTGGCTAAGAAGCAGGGTAAAACCCCAATCGTTGTGAAGGACAAAGCTGGCTTTTACGTAAACCGCATTCTTGCGCCTTACATGAATGAAGCTGCGCATATCTTGCTGGCAAATGAGCCGATTGAGAAGTTAGATGGTGCGCTGTTGGATTTCGGCTTCCCTGTTGGGCCAATCACGTTACTTGATGAAGTTGGTGTTGATATTGGCGCGAAGATCATGCCGATTCTGGTCAATGAGTTGGGCGAGCGATTCAAAGGTCCTGATGTATTCGATATCTTATTGAATGACGGTCGCAAAGGACGCAAGAGCGGGAAAGGTTTCTACACTTACAAAGGTAAGAAGAAAGAAGTCGATAAATCCATCTACAAGCTACTCAAACTGACGCCAGAATCGAAGCTCAGCGATAACGATATTGCGTTGCGCTGTGTACTGCCAATGCTTAATGAAGCAGTACGATGCTTGGACGACGGTATTATTCGCTCTCCGCGCGATGGCGATATTGGTGCGATTTTTGGTATTGGCTTCCCTCCATTCCTTGGCGGGCCATTCCGTTATATGGATCAATTCGGTTTGAAAGAACTGGTTGAGAAAATGAACGAATTTGCATCGAAATATGGCGATCGTTATGCGCCATGCGACGGACTGCTGACTAGAGCGGGTGAAGGTCGTACCTTCTACTAAGTGCTTGAAACGCTGAACATTAAAAAGGCTTGCATCGCGCAAGCCTTTTTTCGAACAGAAGTGTTTATTTCTTCTTGTCTTTTTTATCTTTGTTATGCCCTTTACCTGGGTTGTCATCGCCATGCACGCTAGCGTTTCCTTTTTTGTCTTTATCATCCCAGTTTTTAGAAGAGCAATCGTCGGATTTGACGGAAATATTGTCACCGCTTAGGCGAACACAATCTTTGCTCAACTCAAAATCGTCACCTTTTACTGTGATTTCTGCATGAGCGGATGCGAATGGTAATAATACTGCAGCAAGTAGTAATAGTTTCTTCATGAGTGCCTCATCTACATGTTTTTTGTGCGGTAATTAGAGCATAAGCGGCAATCGCGTAATTTCAATTTTCTGTTAAGACTATCCAAGTCGTATTAGTAAATTGATGGGTTTCTCACATATTTTACAGCTCGACTTCCGCCCATTTTATCCATTACGGTGATGGTCTTAGCCCAGACCGCAATCTTTTGGTCGTAACTGAAATTCTTCGATAGAACCAATTTCTTGCCCTAAGTGAATTCGAGGTGCGTCGACATGTGCTTGGCCTTGCGAGTGCATGACTAACCGGTTTGCTGTTCTCGGTTTCAGTTCGTTAACGACAAAGCGAATCATGTCTGCTCTTGTTAGCTTTTTGAGCTCGGCTAGTACTTTTTCGCGTTGATTAAACTCGGTATCTTTGTTGCCTATGGCTACCCACAAGCGTTGCGCTCGTCCACGTAAAGTCGTGTCTGGGGTTGCGATTTGGTTCCAAAGGCCACGCTTACTGCTGTGCCATTGGTAGTCGTTGAGCTCCAAAAGCACCATGTAAAATGCATTTAAAAATTCATCGATAGAGGTGACCAATTCCGCAGGAGCTGCGTTTGGTGATTGCACATAAAGCACAATCCCCGGATGACGGTTCAGTGGCATGTTACCAGTGCCGACCATGTAGCCGAGTTGCTGCTTGGTGCGAATCTCATGAAAGAAGGTTGCCGACATGAGGTGATTGGCCAAAGAATAAAGTGCGATGCTGCGCGGTTCGATGTCTTCACACTGGTGGTAAATTACCACAGCAGAGTCTTGTTGATTACAATGTACTTCGCGCTGAAAACTGCCATTTTGACCGAGCATAATTAACGGACGCAGTGCTTCTTCGTAGCGCTGTTCTTTTACGCGCAAGGCATCTTTCAAGGTTGTTGCCATATCATGCGCTTGTTGACGTTGCCAGTCGCCATAAACGAACATTTCTACGTGGAGTTCCGCCAAAATCGACTCGACGAATGTCGACAGCTCATCGACTTCAATCTCTTCCAGCGCTTCTGCAAGTGTCGCGAAAGGAGGATTGTTGGGCTGCAACAAACCTGTTAATGCGTTAAAAAGTTGAGAAATTGGGCGATCTTGAGATGAATTTCGCCAGTTACGTAATAACTGTTGTTTGATGGTTTCGAACCGAGTCGGGTTGAAGTCTCTCGCGGCGAAACGGCGTAAAATCATCTCAAGCAGTTGCGGCAGTTTTTGGCTGAAGCCCGACAACGTCAAAGTTACACCACCTTGGTGCGCATACATGTTGTAGCCCATTCCCGCGATTTCAGCTTGGTAGGTTTCTTTAGCTAATGAGTCCAAAAACATTTCGACACAAAGACGTGTTTTCACAATATTCTTAGGCGACGCGACCGCGTGAGAACTGTCGATCGCAACGTACACTACGCCTTTCGGCACTCGGAACTCATCATCTTGCAAATGCCACAGGCGAAAACCTTCGAGATCTTCAATCAACTCCGGTAGTGAGCCCCCGTTTTCAAAGGGCATTGGGTCGAGGTCGTAACAAATGTACGGGTTCTTCTCTGGCAGAACAAATTGCCAACGCGGATCAATTTGTTGGAAGAAGCGTTTTTGCTCGCTACTGAATGGAGTGACGGAGTAGGGGGTGAAATACCACTCCGCAGTGCGATTGTACTCAAGTCCTTTGGCGATCAGCGTAACGCGGACATTGTCGACAGATAAATATTGCAGCAGAGAACGTTGCAGATCTTCATCATAGCCCGACATTTTGTAGTCGCCATAGATAATATCGTGCGGCTGATAATGCTGCATATTGATTACTAAATGACTAACTAAATCGAGAGGGCGTGAAGGTTCTTGAAAGCGGAACGCAGACTCCAATACTGCTTGCTTCTCTAGGTAGCGCCACTCATTCATTCCGTCTTGTTTGATCATGGTTAGATATTGGAACACAGCTTGAATGATGTCATCTACGTGATCTAACCCTTCTGGTGTGAGTGTACAACTGACCGTAAAATCACGATAGTTGCTGCCACTTGCCCCGCCGCCGGCTGACAGGGAAGTGATCCAGCCTTTGCTTTTCAGTTGAAGCATCAAGCTCCCTTCGCCTTCGTAACCTAACAAATGAGCGAAATAAGAGAGAGGCTTCACGCCGTAGTGTTTATCCATTCCCGGCATAGGGAAGGTGAGAATGAGTTTGCGAAACTCTTTGATGGGCTCAATTTGAACCAAAATTCCGGTGCTGTCTTCAGTCCCAATCGGTACGTTAATCGATTTACCACTTAATTGATGATTAGGGATGTCAGCGAACATGGCTTCTACCCAAGCTTGCTGCTCATCAAGAGATTGAGGCCCAAACAACGTCAGCGTCATAAGATCGGCTGAATATTGAGAATGATGAAACTCGACAATTTCATCACGAATAGACTGACCATCTCGGTCGCCAAGCGTATCTAAATTGCCGACAGAAAATTTTGAAAATGGATGTTCTGGATTGATGACTTCTTTGTTGACTTGATACAAGCGACGCGAGTCGTCATTCAATTTCAGCTTGTACTCAGAGTCGACCGCTTGGCGCTCTTTATCTAATGCTTCTTCGTTAAACAGTGGCGCGGTAAAGAATTGGCTAAAGCGATCCAGTGCGTTTTCAAATGCACTTGGAGTGACATCGAAAAAGAAGCAGGTGTGCTCCGTTCCTGTCCACGCGTTATTCGTTCCACCATGTTGGCTAATATAACTTTGAAACTCGCCCACTTTAGGGTATTTTTCCGTACCCAAAAAAAGCATGTGTTCTAGATAGTGAGCCAGACCTTGACGATCAACTGGGTCGTCGAAGTGTCCAACGTTCACAGCTAGGGCGGCTGCCGACTGTTGAGCTGTATCAGAATGAATCAGCAATACGCGCAAGCCATTACTCAAAGTAAGGTAGCGGTATTGGTTTGAATCGTTTGGACTTAGGTGCACGATGCGTCTCCAGATTTCGCATTACATTAATTATGAACCCCAAAGGGGGTAGCGCAAATGTTGCGTTCGACAAATACTGCTTGCCGCATTTTTGTTATTCGTAAGAGTACTGCATTGGGCCCATCGCTTTTGCGTATGGGGTAGAGCTGTTTGAAGGAATGCACTGAGTTCATGACTTCATCGTAGAATGTGATGAACTGAGTATATTCTTTTTAATAGATTGTTAAGAAAGTCGCTATCTTTAGCAAGCGAATTGGTATAATGAACAGATAATTATATCAGTATTTTTGTTTCGTCATTATTAAAATTAGCCCCGGTTATCTATAAAGATAGCAGTCAACCTTTTGGTAGCGTTAGCTATCCCTAGGAAATAACATGAAAATATTCATCATGCGTCATGGCGAAGCTGAGCATTTCGCAGATTCAGACGCAGCAAGAGAACTGACCCAAAGAGGCAGAACTGAGTCAGAGGCTGTTGCACGAGCTTGTGCTGAGCAAGGTTTTGCTCAATTTGACAAAGTGTTGGTGAGCCCCTACATCCGTGCTCAGCAAACCTGGCAAGAAATCAGTACGTTTTTCTCGACAAAAAGCATCGAGACCAGTGACGACATCACACCATACGGTCAATCGGATTGCGTGTTTGATTTTGCGAACGCGCTCATTGAAGTCGAGAAACTAGAGTCTCTATTGTTTGTTTCTCATTTACCGTTAGTTGGTTATTTGACGTCTGAGTTTGTGAAAGAGATGACGCCTCCAATGTTCCCAACCTCTGGTTTAGTGTGCATCGAATACGAACCACAAACACAGCGTGGTGAGGTGCTTTGGCATATTACGCCTTAAGCGTCTAAGTCATCGTTATCTAAAGATAAATCGATCTCTTAAATAGACAGACATCTAAAATGAGCATTTAAAAATTAGATATAGATAAACAAAAGGCAGGAATATCCTGCCTTTCTTATTCTTAGAGTGTATGTGTTACTTCTCTGGAATAGAGAGTAAAACCAGCAGCGCGCCGTCACCGCCAAATTCTAACGGTGCTTGGTGGAAGGCCATCACATCAGGGTGCTGAGCCAGCCAAAGTGGGGCTTTTTGCTTCAGAATGTGTTTACCAATACCGTGTTGAACGCACGCACAGTGAATTTCGTTTTTTACGCAATAGGCGATCATGGCACCAAGTTCGCGTTTAGCTTCTTGTTGTGTCATGCCGTGCATATCGAGGAAAACGTCAGGGACGTAGACACCGCGACGCAGACGTTTCACTTCATAAGTAGAAACATCATCACGAGCATAGCGAGTTGGGCCTTCTTCGTTTAATCGAGGCACAAACTCATCGGAAAAGTAAAACTCAGAATCACTCGCTTCTCGGTTTGAGCGTTTGATTTCTTTTTGCTTAGTATTTTTTTTTGGTTGCTGGATTATGGTATCCTGTCGCAACTTTTTTACGCCCTGTACTGCTTCCTTAAACAAGGCGAAATCGTCATCATGTTCGGTGTCTTTTTTGCTCATTAGGTAAACAATTTCATTAATAAACTTTATTGGCAGTATTGTAGCGCTTTTCGGAGGCAATTTTGGATAAGATTTTTGTAGAAGAGGCGGTATCGGAACTGCATACCCTTCAAGATATGATTCGTTGGACGGTTAGCCGCTTTAATGCAGCGAACCTGTTTTACGGTCATGGTACTGATAACGCGTGGGATGAAGCCGTTCAGCTTATCCTGCCAACCTTATACTTGCCGATCGACGTGCCTCCGCATGTATTGAACTCTCGCCTAACCACAAGTGAGCGTCTACGCATTGTTGAGCGAGTAGTAAAACGCATTAACGAGCGTACGCCAACGGCTTACCTAACCAACAAAGCGTGGTTCTGTGGTCTTGAGTTCTTCGTTGATGAGCGTGTTCTTGTGCCACGTTCTCCAATTGGTGAATTGATTCAAGCGGAATTCCAACCTTGGCTGGTAGAAGAGCCAACTCGAATCATGGATCTATGTACGGGCAGTGGCTGTATTGCGATTGCATGTGCGCACGCATTCCCTGAAGCAGAAGTTGACGCGATTGATATCTCAGCGGACGCGCTTCAAGTTGCAGAACAAAACATTCAAGATCACGGCATGGAACAACAAGTGTTCCCAATCCGTTCGGATCTGTTCCGCGATCTGCCAAAAGAAAAATACAACCTCATCGTGTCTAACCCACCTTATGTGGATGAAGAAGACATGAACAGCCTGCCACAAGAGTTCACACATGAACCTGAGCTAGGTTTGGCTGCGGGTACCGATGGCCTGAAATTGGTTCGCCGTATTCTTGCGAACGCGCCAGACTACCTAACTGATGACGGTGTCTTGATCTGCGAAGTGGGCAATTCAATGATCCATATGATGGAGCAGTACCCACAAATTCCATTCACTTGGATTGAATTTGAAAACGGTGGCCACGGCGTATTTATGCTGACTCGTGCGCAACTGGTTGATTGTGCAGAAGAGTTCAAACTGTACAAAGACTAATCCGTTTTTCCAAAAAACCTCAAAACACCGAGCCTGATGCTCGGTGTTTTTTTATGCATAACTCATCGATATTAACTCTTTACATCAAAACGTAATAAAGCCACTATGAATCCACGAAGAATTGGAAAGCAGTTGCGCTCAATCAGAGAGCGTGGCGACAATAACTTGAGGAAGTAATGGCAGGAAACAGTATCGGACAACATTTTCGAGTGACAACATTCGGAGAAAGTCACGGTATCGCACTGGGATGTATCGTAGACGGATGTCCTCCGGGATTAGAAATTACAGAAGCAGATCTGCAAACGGATCTCGACCGTCGTCGTCCTGGCACATCACGTTACACCACACAGCGTCGTGAACCGGACGAAGTTAAAATTCTTTCTGGCGTGTTTGAAGGCAAAACCACAGGCACTTCAATCGGCCTGTTGATCGAAAATACCGATCAACGTTCAAAAGATTATTCAGACATCAAAGATAAGTTCCGCCCGGGACATGCTGATTACACTTACCACCAAAAATATGGCATTCGTGACTATCGTGGCGGCGGCCGTTCGTCAGCCCGTGAAACTGCGATGCGTGTGGCTGCAGGTGCAATCGCGAAGAAATATCTGAAAGATGAATTTGGCGTAGAAATCCGCGCTTACTTGTCACAAATGGGCGATGTTTCTATTGATAAAGTCGACTGGGACGAAATTGAAAACAACGCATTCTTCTGCCCAGATGCAGACAAAGTGGAAGCGTTTGATCAGCTGATCCGCGACCTAAAAAAAGAAGGCGACTCAATTGGTGCGAAAATTCAGGTTGTTGCAACCAACGTACCTGTTGGCCTTGGTGAACCAGTGTTTGACCGCTTGGATGCAGACATTGCTCACGCGCTAATGAGCATCAACGCGGTGAAGGGTGTTGAAATTGGTGATGGTTTTGATGTCGTAAACCAAAAAGGCAGTCAGCACCGTGACCCACTTTCTCCACAAGGTTTTGGTAGCAATCATGCTGGTGGCATCCTTGGTGGAATCTCGACAGGTCAAGACATTGTTGCGAATATTGCACTTAAGCCAACATCAAGCATCACGGTTCCGGGTGACACGATCACTAAAGAAGGTGAAGCCACTCAGCTCATCACGAAAGGTCGTCACGACCCATGTGTCGGCATTCGTGCTGTACCTATTGCTGAAGCCATGCTGGCGATTGTTGTGATGGATCACTTACTGCGTCATCGTGGGCAAAACCACGGCGTAACGACAGAAACACCAAAGATTTAAGATTTAAGTTTGGTGCTCCAAATACAAAAAAGGTTGCTCATGGAGCAACCTTTTCTTTTTTGTTCTTTTTCTTAACTTAGTGGAGCGAGCTTTCTGTTTCTAACTGGAAAGAAGGCAAACGCCACTTAAATCGAACCGCTGCCATACGAAGTACGTAACCCACAACAAGGGTAACAATGGTTGCTGTTACGTCTGGCACGCTGAATTCCAGTAACGCAAGGTAAAGGCCGGATGCAATCAACGCGATAGAAGCGTATAGCTCCTCATGCAGTACCAACGGAGTTTGGCGACAGATCAAATCGCGAAGTAAGCCACCAAATACGCCAGTCACCAATGCAGATACCATACAGATGCCTGGGTGCAAGCCCATGCCCATCGCGATCTTGGTACCGATGATGCTAAATACAATCAAACCCAGTGCATCAAGACGAATGAACAAGCCTTTTAGTTTGATCACCCATTTCGCGAGGCCAGTCGTTAGTACGCCAGCAACACAGGTGATAGCCAGAAATTCAGGGTTTTTGACCCAACCAAGAGGGTAGTGGCCCAATAAAATGTCACGCACTGTGCCGCCGCCAATGGCTGTCGCACTCGCTACCAACATAACGCCAAACCAGTCCATTTTTCTTCTACCAGCGCTTAACGCACCTGTCATGGCTTCAGCCGTGATACCAATGATATACAACACACTTAGCAACATAGGGGAACACTCAAAGTAAAAAGTTACCGTTTATCCATTACAAAATGGTTAGGGCAGTAACAACACTTACAAACGGCTTAATCAGTCTTAAAAAGTGATTAAAACCAGCAACATGCTCATAATCAAACTGCTTGAAAAACAGCAATTTGAGTGGCACCAAAATAAGGCGAGAGTGTATTAGTAAATGAGTACGCTGACGAATGAGAAATTGTATTGAGAAAGGTCGGTTCAGATAAATTCAACTAATAACCAAAACTGTGGGATGCCTTTACCTTATTTGCAAAAACAGCGACAATGCGCAGCGCATGTCAATTTGAAGTACAGACTCGACGATGACCCACGAATACCAAGATCTAATCACCATTTTCAATGACACTTTTCTTGAGCAATTCAACACCACGCTAGAGCTTGGTGGTGATGAGCCTATTTATCTGCCAGCTGATGATGAGCATCCTCACCATCGTATTATTTTTGCTCGAGGTTTTTACGCTTCTGCTCTGCACGAAATCGCGCACTGGTGTGTCGCTGGTCCTGAACGTCGTTTAATGGAAGATTTTGGCTACTGGTATGAGCCGGATGGACGCACTGAAGCCGTACAAGCTGAGTTCGAAAAAGTAGAAATTCGCCCTCAAGCTTACGAATGGATTCTTGCCACGAGTGCTGGCTTCCCTTTTACGGTCAGTTGTGACAATCTACACGGCGATTTTGAACCAGATAGGCTTGGCTTTATGCAAAAAGTGCATAAAGAAGTATTAGGTATTTTGGAAGCAGGTTTGCCACCGCGAGTGAAAATGCTTTCGGACGCCTTACGTGCGTTTTACCAAACTAAGCCGCTGGAAGCGTCTGATTTTAGCGTTAAGTAACCCAAATAACCTCAGAGAAACTCCATGATTATTGAATTTGAAGAAAAACTACTAGAACTGATTGATGCTCGTATTGAAAACGCATCTGATGATGAACTGTTTGCTGGTGGTTATCTACGTGGTCACATCTCTCTGTCTGCCGCATCTTGTGAAGAAGACGGCATCAACGATGTTGAAGAGCTAAAATCTCGTATCGCGAACAGCCTAGAAGAAGCACGTGCAGAACTGACGCCTGCGGATCGCGTGATTGTTAGTGATCTATGGCAAGAACTGCAATCACAAGCATAATATCTACGAATTGCAGTAAATGAGTGCTCAGTGTAGCTGAATGAAAGCCTGTTAACGTTGTTGTGACTATTTTTTTTCAACGGGTTATATCAAACGTCACCTTATTTCAGGCGTGCTTCTTGGCTATTTCTGAGCATATATCTTCTATCGCTATCCCGCCTTTTTAGTCGAAATCAACTCCTTCGAAATATTCGAATTTCTCCATAAGATTTTTGTAGTTGTTGCCAGTTTGTTTAACTTTTATTCTGCAAAGCATAAAACGTGAACAAAGGAATATAACTATGAAAATTATCGCATTCGGTGCTTCTACCAGCTCAACCTCTATTAACAAAATGCTTGCTACTTACGCTGCTCAACAAGTAGAAGGTGCGCAAGTGAACGTGTTGGATTTGAACAACTACAACGTTCCAATGTTTAGTGAAGACAAAGAGAAAGAAATCGGCCAAGCGGAAGGCGCCATCGCTTTTTTACGCGAGCTAGAGCAAGCTGATGCCATTATCGTATCATTCGCAGAGCACAACGGCTCTTACACTGCGGCTTATAAAAACTTGTTCGATTGGGCAACGCGCATTGAGCGCAATGTGTTCCAAAATAAACCGGCAGTTTACCTTGCGACGTCACCGGGTCCTGGTGGTGCGAAAAGTGTGCTAGCGGCTGCAACGGGTTCAGCGCCATTTTTTGGTGCGGACGTTAAAGCGTCGCTTTCGGTACCAAGTTTTTACGAAAACTTTGACTTGGAGTCGGGTGAGATTGTAAATCAAGAAATTGCAGAGCAAGTGAAACAAGCCGTCGCATTGCTCAAATAATACGCCATTAAAAAGAGATTCCCGATGTGTGATTTCGCAGGCTTGGGAATCTCTTATTCGTTATCTACTTAGTTATCTATGTTGTTGTCTGCTTGATGCCGATTTAAAGCTCGGTAATCGCTTTGCCTTTGCGTAATTTGCGTACCCACATACGGCTTGGGTGAAGTTCTGTCAGCACATCGACAGGGAGTGGCAGTGGATCACCACAAATTTGCGAGGCCAACACTTCTGCCAACAGAGGAGCGGAGCTTAGACCGCGAGAGCCTAAACCTAAGAAGCAGAAAAGGTTAGGGAATTGGTGAATCGCTTCAACCTCTTCTTCTGCTTGATTTTGCAAATCTGCATATTGCGTTTTGATTGTTTCGAAATCACCCACGTTCCCAACAAACGGCAGATGGTCTCGACTCACGCAACGAATACCTTGGCGTGATAAATTGCCCGATGTATCCACTTCTTTGGTCCATTCCTGATTTGGAATGCATTTGATCAACTTTTCTACGTTATCTCGTTGTGCGTTTTCATCAAACTCATAGTCTAAATGACTGCGATCGTAACTGGCACCAATGCAAAGGTGTTGGTTATTTGGGTTAACAGGCGTCATGTAACCGTCGTAACACAGTACAGTTTTGAGTTTAGATAGGGTTTTCGTTGCTGGCGCGTGGCTCACTTGTCCTTTTACTTGCCCCATCGGCAAGGCTTCAGTTTGGCTTAGTGTTTGGAACTCGTTGCCGTTAGCAACTACAACGGTTGAATGTTCAAAGTTCTGGCCGTTTGCCTTTAATGTCCAAAGCTCACGCGCTTCGTCCCAAGTTAGTGACTCGACTTGATGCTCGAACTTCGCTTCAAAAAGTTCGGTTTTTTCTAGTTGAGTAATCAGCCCGCGAGTTAATTCCGCAGGGCACAACCAACCGCCCATTGGGTAATGAACCGATGCCATATCGATGGGTAAGCCGATTGTTTCCGCCGTTTCTTCCGCAGACAATTTACGAATGAGCTCTGGAGTGAAGTTTCCCTCCAGCATTTTCTCTAGTTTGTCTGTGGATTTGTCATCCCACATCAGCTGAGTTACACCACACCAATCATGGTCAAAATCGATTTCTTGCGCTGCTTGCTCAACAAATTGACGTGCGAACAAAAATGCTGGCGCAAATACACGAGATACACCTGTATGCGGGCCATTAAGCAGAGGATAAACGGCACCTTGACGGTTGCCAGAAGCCCCTTCGGCTGGTTGAGTGTCTTTGCAGTAAAGCGTGACGTTTTGGCCACGGCGAACCAACGTTTTCGCTAACGCCGCGCTGGCAATACCACCTCCGACTATGGCAATCGAATCAAGATTGCTAGACGCCGTGCGATTGAACCACGCAAGATGGTTCGATTGCTTTTCGCGTTGTTCCATCGAGCCTGCGATCATTTCACGCTTGGTGCCAAAGCCTTTGACTTTTTTCATTGCAAAGCCAGCTTCGTTCAATCCTCGACGCACAAAGCCCGCTGCGGTAAAAGTGGCAACTGTACAGTCTTGCTTGGCTAACTTAGCCATGTTGTTGAACAGATTTTGGTTCCACATTTCTGGGTTTTTACTTGGCGCGAATCCATCTAAAAACCAAGCGTCAATCAAACCTTGTTCGTTGTATGGGACTTGCGGCATGCAGTCTTTGATGTCGCCAAACCAAAGGTCGAGTGTAATTGCGCCATCTTCAAGCACAATGCGGTGACACTCAGGTACGGCAGCAGGGTAGTGCTTTTGCAGCTTTTCTGCATACTCAGCCAACTCCGGCCACGCTTCATGTGCTTTTTTCAAATCCGCTAGGCTTAGCGGGTATTTTTCAAAACTAATGAAGTGCAGCTCTTTTAGCGTTGCATCTGGGTGGTTGCGACGAAATTCATTAAACCATTGCCATACAGCAAGAAAGTTCAGTCCCGTGCCAAATCCGGTTTCACCGATAACAAAGCGTCTTTGGTCAAATTCCTGCCATCTTTCTGGGAGATGATTTTGTTTGAGGAAAACGTAGCGTGTCTCTTCAAGACCGTTTACGTTAGAAAAGTAAACATCATCAAATTGGTCAGAAACCGGCGTGCCAGCTTCGTTCCAACCAAGTTCAGCATTTTTAATTGAAGTCATAATGGTGCAAATTTGTGATTTGGCGCGGTAAGAATGGGGCGATTGTACGAATTTATGGGAAAGCTGACCACTTTTGTTGACTATCTTAGTTATCATCTAGCGGATTTTTGAATTATAGGAATGTCATAATGAAACGAGTCGTAATCACCGGTATGGGTATTGTTTCAAGTATCGGTAACAACGTCGAAGAAGTTCTAGCGTCTCTTAAAGCGGGCAAATCTGGCATCACTGCGTCTGAGCAGTTCAAAGAACACGGTCTTCGTTCGCAAGTTTGGGGTGATCTAAAGATCAACCCTGCGGAGCATATTGACCGTAAACAGATGCGCTTTATGGGTGATGCGGCTGCTTATGCATACCTATCAATGCAGCAGGCGATTGAAGACGCTGGTCTAACTGAAGAACAAGTTTCAAACGATCGTACAGGTATCGTTGCTGGTTCTGGTGGTGCTTCTGCATTAAACCAAACAGTAGCAACCGATATTATGCGCGAGAAAGGCGTAAAACGCGTAGGTCCTTACATGGTTCCTCGTACTATGTCTTCTACCGTATCAGCATGTCTTGCGACACCATTTAAAATTCGTGGTGTGAACTACTCAATGAGTTCAGCTTGTGCGACATCTGCACACTGTATCGGCCACGCAATGGAGCTTATCCAACTTGGCAAACAAGACATCGTGTTTGCAGGTGGTGGTGAAGAGCTAGATTGGTCTCAAACGATGATGTTTGATGCGATGGGCGCACTATCAACTAAATACAACGATACGCCAGAAAAAGCGTCTCGTACTTACGATGCAGACCGTGACGGTTTTGTTATCTCTGGCGGCGGCGGCATGCTGGTTATCGAAGAACTTGAGCACGCTCTAGCACGTGGCGCGAAAATCTACGGCGAAATCGTAGGCTACGGTGCGACTTCTGATGGCTACGACATGGTAGCACCTTCAGGTGAAGGCGCAGTGCGTTGTATGAAGATGGCAATGCAAGACGTTGACAGCATTGATTACGTTAACACTCACGGTACGTCTACTCCAGTTGGCGACGTGAAAGAGCTAGGCGCAATCCAAGAGCTATTTGGCGACAACAGCCCAGCAATCTCTGCAACAAAAGCGATGACAGGTCACGCTCTAGGTGCGGCTGGTGTTCACGAAGCGATTTACTCGACTCTAATGCTAGACAACAACTTCATCGCGCCAAGCATCAATATTGAAAACTTGGATGAAGCGGCAAAAGGTCTGGATATCGTGACAGAAGCTCGCGACGCAGAGCTAACGACAGTCATGTCAAACAGCTTTGGCTTCGGTGGTACCAACGCAACATTGGTTATCAAAAAATACCAAGCGTAATCAACACCAAAGCTAACTGAATTTGTTGGTGTTGTTCATTGTGATTTGAATGCCCACAAACCAGTTTCCAGAGCTTGATCAGTCAAACTGATCGAACAGACGCAGACTCTATCCCAAGGAGAGCGGGATAGGATCCTTTTGTTCTGGAACTTTGCCCGGCTAATTTAGCCGGGCTTTTTCTTTTTTCATCATTCCATTTTTTCGTGTTACTCATGTACTTTCCCTGTTGGGAAGTCCGTGATGCCGATTGTTGCTACCTCGACAAACCAAGCGATTCTCCACCTTGAGGTTTATTGGGTTTATATCTTGAGATTTTTCCCGAAAAGGGCACAATCGCCATAGCTTCGCTTTTTGCGAATAAACAAACTCATAAAATGGATCTTAAAAACGCTGGCGCTATGAAAATTATTGTTGATGAAAACATGCCGTACGCTGAAGAGCTATTCAGCCAACTTGGTGAAGTGATTCTAAAACCGGGTCGTACCCTGACTGCTGATGACCTTATTGATATCGATGCTCTGATGATTCGATCGGTAACCAAAGTAAACGCTGAACTGATCAGCAAAGCGAACAAGCTTAAGTTTGTTGGTACGGCGACAGCGGGTATGGATCACGTTGACCAAGCTCTTTTGAAAGAAAAGGGTATTTTCTTTACTGCAGCACCGGGTTGTAACAAAGTTGGCGTTGCAGAGTACGCATTTAGCGTCATGATGGTACTCGCGCAGCAACAAGGTTTTTCGGTCTTTGATAAAACCGTAGGTATTATTGGTGCGGGCCAAGTGGGTAGCTACCTTGAAAAGTGCTTGAAAGGCATGGGCATCAACGTCCTTATCAACGACCCATTCAAGCAAGAGGCGGGTGATCCTCGCAGCTTTACTCCGTTAGCTGAGCTTATCGAACAATCAGACATCATCACACTACACACGCCAATCACTAAAGACGGGCCGTACCCAACCCATCATTTGATTGACGAGAAAGTACTGAACGGTCTTCGTGGTGATCAGATTCTTATCAATGCAGCGCGTGGCCCTGTGGTTGATAACCAAGCATTGAAGCAACGTTTAATGAAACAAGATGGTTTCACTGCGGCATTGGATGTCTTCGAATTTGAACCAGAGGTTGATATGGAGCTTCTGCCTCTGCTAGCATTCGCAACCCCTCACGTTGCAGGCTATGGTCTGGAAGGGAAAGCTCGCGGTACAACAATGATTTTCAATCGCTACTGCGAGTTCTTAAATAACGAATTACGTGCGCATGCCAGCGATTTACTGCCAACTGCGCCTGTTCCAACGATGATGTTGGACAGAGCATGGGATGAAGCAACACTGCATAACATCACACAGTTAATCTATGATGTGCGTAAAGATGACGCTCTTTTCCGTCGTGAAATCAGTAAGCCAGGTGCGTTTGACCTGATGCGTAAAAACTACTGGGATCGCCGCGAATACAGCGCTGTCACGCTAGTGGGAAATGAAACATGCAACCTTTCACCGCTAGCAGAACTAGGTTTTCAGATTGAGGTAAGTCAATGAGCCAGCAATACAATGTTGCCATTTTGGGTGCGACCGGTGCGGTCGGTGAAACAATTTTAGAAGTGCTTCAAGAGCGCAAGTTCCCAGTCGGTGAACTGTTCCTATTGGCAAGTGAGCGTAGCGAAGGCAAGACTTACCGTTTCAATGGTAAAACCGTACGCGTACAAAACGTAGAAGAGTTTGATTGGGCTCAAGCGCACATCGCTCTGTTCTCGGCTGGTGGCGATCTATCTGCAAAATGGGCGCCAATCGCAGCTGATGAAGGTGTGATTGTTATCGACAACACGTCACACTTCCGTTACGAGTACGACATTCCTCTTGTTGTGCCTGAAGTAAACCCTGAAGCGATTGCTGAGTTCCGTAACCGTAACATCATTGCCAACCCAAACTGTTCGACTATCCAAATGTTAGTCGCACTTAAACCAATCCACGATGCCGTGGGTATTGAGCGTATCAACGTTTCAACTTATCAATCGGTATCAGGTGCGGGCAAAGCGGGCATTGATGAGTTGGCTGGTCAAACCGCTAAGTTGCTAAATGGTCTACCAGCTGACAAGAAGCAGTTCTCTCAACAGATCGCGTTTAACTGTATTCCACAAATCGATCAGATGATGGAAAACGGCTACACCAAAGAAGAAATGAAAATGGTGTGGGAAACTCAGAAAATCTTTAACGATCCTTCAATCACCGTAAACCCAACGTGTGTTCGTGTGCCGGTGTTCTACGGCCACGCAGAAGCGGTTCACGTTGAAACTCGTTCACCAATCGACGCGCAAGAAGTAATTAACCTTCTTGAGCAAACTGAAGGTGTAGAAGTATTCCACGGTGACGATTTCCCTACACAAGTTCGTGATGCGGGCGGTAAAGATCACGTAATGGTTGGCCGCATTCGCAACGATATTAGCCACCACAGCGGCGTAAACCTATGGGTTGTGGCTGACAACGTGCGCAAAGGTGCAGCAACGAACGCTGTACAAATCGCCGAAGTACTGATCCGCGATTACTACTAAGTTAGTGGTATAAGAAACGTAAAGCCTCGCACTAAGCGAGGCTTTTTTGTTCGAACGATGTAAATTTGTGTGAGATTAGTACGAATATGGCGAGAGCCACACATTTTTTACCCCCAAAGCTATAGTTTTGCGTGGTATATCCGATATATTTAACCGATCACCATTTCAAATTGTTTCTAGCACAAAACTGAGCCTTCTATGCGTCAAAATTATAAGCGTTTGTTAGCAGCCCTTGTGTTGATGAGCGCGACTCAGACATCGTCAGTGGTTCAAGCCGAAGGAATTCGTCTCGTTGGGCCGTCTGGTGAAGTGCAATCATCTCCGAGCTATGCTGAAGAGATCGAACGAGCATTACCTACTCCACCTGAGAATACTCAGCCCTCGCGCTTTTTCGGCCCGACAGGTGAAAACCAAACACTGTGGTCGATTGCTTCTGAGCTAAGACCGTCCCGTAATGTCTCGGTACAACAAACGCTTCTCGCCATTTATCGAATCAACCCTCAAGCGTTTGACAATCAAAACATCCACGAGCTGATCCCAGGCAGCCGTCTTCGTGTTCCTTCATTAGAGCAAGTTCGCAGTGCGACGACTGAGCAAGCTGTTGCCATTATGAAGGCGCACGAGTTACGACTAAAACAACCCAAGCCAGAAAAGCCAGCTCCAGTTAAACAGATAGAGGTTAAACCTAAACCTGTTGCAGAGCCGACTGCGCCAAAAACGCCAGTTGTTACTCCACCAAAACCTGAACCAGTTAAACCTGTTGAAACGACAGCAAACGTGCCACCAGTTTCGACGTCACCACAAGGTGAAAAGCAGGTTAGTGATCTAAAAGACAAGCTGCAGGGCTCGCAAAGTGAGCTTGAATCACTAGAAGAGAAAAACCATCGTCTGCGCCTCATGCTGTCTCAAGTTCAGAGCGAAGTTGAAACACTCAAAAGCGAGCTTAACGACGAAGAGCGCATTCGTTCGGAAGTGGAAAAACTGTTGGCAGAAGAGCGCCAACGTGTTGCTGAGCAGCAACGCATGCAGCCAAGTACGATGGATAAGATTCTATCCAATGGTTGGCTAGTCGGACTTGCAGCTCTGATTCCCGGGGCACTGCTAGCGTTGTTGGTTGTCATGCTACTTGGTCGTCGTTCGAAAGCGAAAGAAGAGGAAGCCGCGCAGCAACAGACACAAGATATCGATCCGCTTGCGGCTCCAATTGGTTTAGCCGCCGTAGACCAACTTGATGATGAGCTCAGCCTAGATGATGACTTGTTTGGTGATGATGACTCTGAACCGCTATTAGATCAGGATGATAAAGCAGAGCTTGAAGAGGATGTCTTCGCGAACCTAGATGACGAAGAACTAGACTTCAACTTAGAAGGCGATGACGGCGAAGATCCATTTGCCGGTATCGGCGATGATGGTGATTTAGACGTTGGATTTGACGAGTTTGATTCTTCAACGAGCGGCATTCAAGTTAATGGCGACGAGAAAGCGCTGGGCCTTGAAGAGATGGAACGTGCGCTTGATGAAGTGACGCCAGAACTTGAAGTGCTCGACGAAGACGAAACAGGCTTCGACTTGTCCGACGACGACAACGCTATTTCTGATGATGAATTTGCCAAACTTCTTGCGGATGATGAACCATCGGAAGACCTTTCAAGTGGCAGCGTTGATCAAGCGATGCTGGACGACTTATTCGCAGAACTTGGCGACGATGATTTAGATCTTGACGTTGAAGATACCAAGCCAGAGCCGCAAGTCTCAGACGAGGATTTCTCGGCAGGAGAGGCGTCGGATGACGATATTGATAAGCTATTAGCTCAATACGATCAACCAGCAGAAGAAACATCAAGTGAGCTTGACCCACTTGAGGAACTCGAAAGTCTGGCGGGTTTGGCTGATGACACCGATATCGATGAAAACAGCACTGAGCTACTCGACGAATTGATCGATTTCGATGAAGACGAAACCGAGGAAGAGTTCGATCCGCTCAACGAATTGGAAGCGCTATCTGATTTTGAGGCTGAAGAAGCAATTGAGGAACTCGACGAAAACAGCGTTGAATTACTCGATGAGTTACTGCAAGACGACGATGAAAAGCCCGTTTTAGAAGACGAGAGCACGACCGAGCTCGACCCATTCGATGATTTGATTCGTGAGGATGAGGCAGTCACTGCTGATGAGAGTCAGTTAGACGATGACTTGGTGGCTGATTTTGGTTTTGAAGAGATCGAGCCTCAAACGGAACAAAATAAAGCGCTTGAGCCAGAGGAAGAGAAGCAGCTAACCGCGCAGGTTGAAGAAGAAGCCTCAGAGTTAGAATTTGAATCTGGCTTAGATATCGACGCTCTGCTGAGTGAGGCGCAGCCACAACCACCGGCTGCATCAGAACCAGAACTAACGAAATCGTTCCAAGAAGAAAGCGTCCCGTTTAATAGCAATGACTTCCTAGGTGATCTTGAGGAAATGTCACCAGAGCATGATCCTCTGATGACTGAGCTGGATGAACTGTTTGAATCTGACAACACCGTTCTTGAAGAAACTGAGCAAGAAAGTGCAGACTTTGCCGCCGAGCTAGATGCACTTCTGGAAGGCAAAGACGGTTTTGCTGAAGAGTTAGAAAACTCATCTGTCAAAGAGAATTTGATGCCATCGGCTGAAGAGCTGCCCTCTGAAAATGGTGAGTATCAACCTCGCGACGAACAGACTGAACCAGAAATTACCAGTAAAGAGGAAGAACCTGCATTCACGCCAACGCCGAATACCGTTGAGAATGAATTTGGCGTTCCTCAAGAAGAAGACTGGTTGCTAGACGACGTTGAGTCTGAAGCTGAAAACAAACTTGAACAAGAACCTGTTGCGGCAACGTCCACTGACGTTGATGAAGACGAGTTCAACTTCGACGAACTGGAGCTGCCAGAGTTTGACGAAGACGATGCATTAGCTTCAATGGCCGGTGAGCCTGAGCTACCAGAAGCTGAAGTTCAAACTGCAGAGCCGACCGCTGACGCGGAAGAAGAATTCAACTTCGACGAGCTGGAACTGCCAGAGTTTGATGAAGAAGATGCATTGGCATCCATGACGGCTGAACCTGAGCTACCAGAAGCTGAAGTTCAAACTGCAGAGCCGACCGCCGAAGCGGAAGAAGAGTTCAACTTTGACGAACTGGAACTGCCAGAGTTTGATGAAGAAGATGCATTGGCATCCATGGCGGCCGAGCCTGAGCTACCAGAAGCTGAAGTTCAAACTGCAGAGCCGACCGCTGACGCGGAAGAAGAATTCAACTTCGACGATCTGGAACTGCCAGAGTTTGATGAAGAAGATGCATTGGCATCCATGACGGCTGAGCCTGAGCTACCAGAAGCTGAAGTTCAAACTGCAGAGCCGACCGCTGAAGCGGAAGAAGAATTCAACTTTGATGAATTGGAACTGCCAGAGTTCGACGAAGAAGATGCATTGGCATCCATGGCTGCCGAGCCTGAGCTACCAGAATCTGAAGTTCAAGCCGCAGCACCAACGGCCGAAGCGGAAGAAGAATTCAACTTCGACGAACTGGAACTGCCAGAGTTCGACGAAGAAGATGCATTGGCATCGATGGCTGATGAACCTGAGCTACCAGAATCTGAACGTGAAGCGGCAGCACCAGCAGCCGAAGCGGAAGAAGAGTTCAACTTCGATGATACTGAACTGCCAGAGTTCAGTGAAGAAGATGCTATAGCGGCTATGGCTGAAGCATCATCTTCATCAGAATCAGAAGTTGCGCCTAAGCCAATTCTCCAGGCAGATAATGACCATGATGCGCTTTTTGAAGTCTTCGCTCACAACAGCTTTGATCAAGAGGTAGCGCAGCCAACTGTTATTGAATCTCCATCTGAGTTAGACGATTTTGATGAATCAACGATGGCTAACTTGCTTGCAGATGAGCCAAGTGCTGAAGCGTTTGATGGCAAGCTCGACAGCGACACCATTGCAAGTGCAGGCATGGATTTCGAAACCATGTTGGATGTCGGTGATGACTGGGATGGTTTTAAGCCAGCATCAGACATGCCTGAACCATCGGTTACGGAAGAAGTCCCTGAAGATCAGCAAGAAGTGTGGAGTTCGAGCGAAGCGCTGACTCAACCTGAAATCGCGCAAGAGAACTGGGCCGAGCAGGAAGATCTTGATGACTTTGACCCTAAGAAAAATCAGTTTATGACTATTGATGAACTGATGGCTCAAGTGGACAAAGAAGGTGGTGAGTTTGAAGAGCAAGAACTGATGCTTGATGTCGGTTTGAATGAGTTCCCTGATGTGATTGGTGATATCGGTGACGTTGATGTAGATACCAATGCAGAAGCAGCAGGTAAGTTGGACCTTGCTAAAATCTATCTTGAAATGAACGATCCTCAAGGTGCGATCAAACTGTTAGAAGAGGCGATAGTTTACGGTGAAGATGACATTCGCCGAGAAGCGAAAAACCTCATCGATACCATAAACGGTCGATAAATCAAAAAGGGTAGCGAGAGCTGCCCTTTTTGTATCTGAAGGGACTTGAGTATATACTTCCCGCCCCATTTTAGAGTTCGAAGGTTAAGATGAGAATCGCATTAGGTATCGAATACAACGGTACAAATTATTTTGGTTGGCAACGCCAAAGAGAAGTGAAAAGTGTTCAAGAAGAACTAGAGAAAGCGTTGTCCATCGTTGCGAACCACCCTGTCGAAGTGCAGTGTGCAGGTCGTACTGATGCGGGTGTACATGGTACGGGACAAGTTGTTCACTTTGATACCAACGTTAATCGAAAAATGGTGGCTTGGACGATGGGCGCAAATGCGAACATGCCAAGTGACATCGCTGTTCGCTGGGCAAAAGAAGTTCCTGATGACTTCCACGCGCGATTCTCAGCAACAGCGCGTCGTTACCGCTACATCATTTTTAATCACGCATTGCGCCCAGGCATTTTGAACTCGGGTGTGAGCCATTATCACGGCGAGCTAGATGAAAAGAAAATGCATGAAGCCGGGCAATATTTGTTAGGTGAAAATGACTTTTCATCATTCCGTGCAGCGCATTGTCAGTCGTTGAGTCCGTGTCGTAATTTGATGCATTTAAACGTCACTCGTCATGGTGATTATGTTGTTATCGACATTAAAGCGAACGCGTTCGTTCACCACATGGTTCGAAACATCACAGGTAGCCTGATTAAAGTTGGTCGTGGTGAAGAAAAACCAGAGTGGATCAAGTGGTTGCTTGAGGCAAAAGATCGCAAACTTGCAGGTGCAACAGCGAAGGCTGAAGGTTTGTACTTAGTCGATGTCGATTATCCAGAAGAATTTGAATTGCCTTGCGTGCCGATCGGTCCGCTGTTTTTGCCAGATAATTTGAACTAAATTCACAAACTTGCTTCAAAATATCGGTAGTGTAGCCGCATAACATCAGTAATTAACGATATCGAAAATAGGTACAACCAGTTTTTTATCTACACTCGTCGCAAGATATGGTTTAATCCGTCGGTATTATTTCGAATTTATATCTTTCGCAATGAAGCGGAAGAGTTGAGAGAAAAGGTCTTCCATGAGTTGGCTTGAAAAGATTTTAGAGAAAAGTAACCTAGTTAGTTCACGTAAAGCTTCTATCCCAGAAGGTGTGTGGACGAAATGTACCTCTTGTGAGCAGGTTCTTTACCATGCTGAACTTGAGCGTAACCTAGAAGTTTGTCCTAAGTGTAACCATCACATGCGTATGAAAGCGCGTCGTCGTTTGGAAACATTCTTGGACGAAGGTAACCGTGTTGAGCTAGGCACTGAGCTTGAGCCTCAAGACAAACTGAAGTTTAAAGATTCTAAGCGATACAAAGAACGTATCTCTGCAGCACAAAAGAGCAGTGGCGAGAAAGATGCGCTGATCGTTATGCAAGGTGAGCTATTAGGCATGCCTCTAGTAGCGTGTGCGTTTGAATTCTCTTTCATGGGCGGTTCAATGGGCTCTGTGGTTGGTGCTCGCTTTGTTAAAGCAGTAGAAGCAGCAATCGAGAACAACTGCGCGCTTGTGTGTTTCTCTGCAAGTGGCGGCGCTCGCATGCAAGAGGCGTTGATGTCTCTAATGCAAATGGCGAAAACCAGTGCGGCACTTGAGCGTCTGTCAGAAAAAGGCCTGCCATTTATTTCGGTTCTTACTGACCCAACCATGGGCGGTGTATCGGCAAGTTTGGCGATGCTGGGCGACATCAACATTGGTGAGCCTAAAGCGTTGATCGGCTTTGCAGGTCGTCGTGTAATCGAGCAAACGGTACGTGAAGATCTTCCTGAAGGTTTCCAACGTAGCGAATTCCTGCTTGAGCACGGTGCGATTGATATGATCGTTGACCGTCGTGAAATGCGTCAACGTGTGGGGGGTCTTATCGCTAAGATGACTAACCACAAGTCTCCATTGGTGGTTTCGGTTAACGAATCTCCAAATGAAGAACCATATTCTGTACCAGAAGTGGACGAAAAAGGGTAAAGTAACAACTAACATAAAGCCAAAGAAATTAATGGTTAAAGTTAGATGACCCAAAACCCAATTCCTCAAGCCACATCTCCTCTAGCGATGTGGCTTGATTATTTATCAAATATTCATTCCTCAGCTATCGATTTAGGCTTAGACCGCATTCAAGCGGTAGCGACAAAAGCCAATCTCACCAAACCTGCTCCTACCGTAATCACTGTTGCCGGAACTAATGGCAAAGGCTCAACGTGTGCGCTAATGGAAGCAATCTTACTCGACGCTGGCTATTCGGTAGGCGTTTACAGTTCTCCTCATCTGATTCGTTATAACGAGCGTGTGCGCATTAATGGTGTAGACGTGGAAGATGCTAAGCAGTGTGAAGCGTTTGACTATGTAGAAAAACAACGTGGTGACATCAGTTTAAGTCTGTTCGAGTTCGGCACGCTTGCAGCGCTGCGTATTTTCCAAGTCGAAAACGTCGATGTAGTGCTTCTTGAAGTTGGCTTAGGTGGGCGACTAGATGCAACAAACGTCGTTGATCACGATGTGTCAGTGATCACCAGCCTGGCGATCGACCATGTAGATTGGCTTGGTGACGACATCAATGTTATCGGCTTTGAAAAAGCGGGCATCTACCGTGCAGGTAAACCCGCGATTTGTGGTCAACCACTGCCTCCAGCGACGGTTGCAGCCCATGCTGATGATATCTGTGCTGAATTCTTCCAAGTCGGCATCCAGTTTGACTACGCTCTAACTGAGAAAGGTTGGAAGTGGAGTAGTGGTGCTTTTGCGCTTGAGGATCTTCCTCTGCCTTCGCTACCTCTTCCAAATGCTGCCACTGCTTTAATGGCTCTAGGCGCGTCGGAATTGCAAATCACTGACATAAACATCGTGAATGGCTTGAATAATGCTCGACTCGCGGGTCGAATGCAGGTACTTCAACACGAGCCAGAAATTGTGTTGGACGTGGCGCACAACCCTCATTCTGCTGAGTATTTAGTTGAAAAGGTAAAAACTCAGTACGCAGGGAAAACTATCCACGTTGTAATTGCAATGCTGCATGATAAAGACATCAAAGCGACATTGGCCGCACTTAAGCCCATCGCGACGCATTGGTATCCAGCATCGTTGACTGGGCCACGGGCTGCAACGGCGGATGAATTGTGCCAATACCTACCGCAAGGGCAAGTTCAATTCCAAACACCGGTTGAAGCGTTTGAGAGTGCATTAAGCAACGCTGCTTCAAACGATGTTGTGTTGGTCGCGGGCTCATTCCATACCGTAGGTGAGGTATTGGAGCATTGGCAATCAAAGAATAAGTAATCAAAGGTAACTTGATGGCAAGTAAATTCCAAAGTCGTTTAGTCGGCACCATCATTCTAGTCGCAGTGGGAGTCATTGTTCTCCCTGATGTTCTAGATGGTAAAAAACTGCACTACAAAGAAGAATTTGCCAGCATTCCTATCAAACCTGAACTTGATAGTGATGTGGAAAACTTCGAGATCTTAGAGCCAGTAGAAGATGACATTGCGCTACCAGAATCACCAGTAGAGGCGGTCGTGCAAGAGTCAGAAGAGCGTCAGGTTAACGCCTCTCAGCCGGAGCAGAAACCTGAACCTACGCCACAACCCGTCGAAGTAAAGCAACCAAAACAGCCAGAGCAGGTTGAAATTGCTGTTCGTCCAGTTGAAGAAAAAAATCAATATGAAGATTCTGCGTGGATCATTCAGTTGATGGCGCTGAAGAATCACGAAAATGCAGAGGCGCTCGTTGCGGATTTGCAGAAGCGTGGTTACCAGGCTCATACGAAAAAAGAGAACGACTTTACTCGAGTAATTGTTGGCCCTGATGTGTCAAAAAGTAAACTTGAACGACAAGTTCAAGAATTACAAAAAATTACCGGCTCAAAAGGTCAATTGCTCAAATTTAAGCCATTAAATCCATAAGAAAACGTTTGCGTCAGCATTTTTTCTGTTAAAATGCGCGCCAACTTAAGATGAAGAAAACATGAATTGGATAGATTTTATCATTTTGGGTGTGATCGGATTTTCAGCTCTGATCAGTTTAGTTCGCGGTTTTGCTAAAGAAGCTTTGTCTTTGGTTATTTGGTTCGGAGCGTTTTTTATCTCCAGTAACTACTACGCCAAATTGGCGGTGTACTTCACCAATATCAAAGATGATATGTTTCGCAACGGAGCCGCAATTGCGGCGTTATTCGTCGCAACCTTGGTAGTTGGTGCAGTGGTGAATTACGTCATTGGTCAACTGGTACAAAAAACAGGGCTATCAGGTACTGACCGAATTCTAGGAATTGTATTTGGTGGTTTACGCGGAGTCTTAATTGTTTCTGCGGTGCTGTTTTTTATGGATGCGTTTACTGCATTCTCAAGCTCGGATTGGTGGAAAGAGTCACAGTTGATCCCTGAGTTCAGCCGTATCATCGCCCCATTCTTCGAGCATTTACAAGCAACATCAAGTTTTCTGTCTGGCACTATCTAGTAGTGCCAGCTACTGTCGCAAATCGAGGATTAGGACATGTGTGGTATTGTTGGAATCGTGGGCACAACGCCTGTAAACCAGTCTATTTATGACGCGTTAACGGTGTTACAGCATCGTGGCCAAGATGCCGCTGGTATTTGTACCATAGAAAGCAATCGTTTTCGTCTGCGTAAGGCGAACGGTTTAGTCAAGGATGTATTCGAAGCAAGACACATGCAGCGCTTGCAAGGTGAGGTCGGTATCGGCCACGTTCGTTACCCAACTGCGGGTAGTTCAAGCGCCTCAGAAGCCCAGCCTTTCTACGTAAACTCTCCTTTCGGTATTACACTTGCCCACAACGGTAACTTGACCAACGCTCACGAAGTTCGTCAGAAACTGTTTGAAAAAGATCGCCGCCACATCAACACCACTTCTGATTCAGAAGTGCTGCTCAACGTACTTGCACACGAAATTGACACAGTAAAAGGCAATGTGACTGCTGAAGATGTATTTCGTGCTGTTACCAATGTGCACCGTACTATTCGCGGCGCTTATGCAGTAACTGCGATGATCATCGGCCACGGTATGATTGCGTTTCGTGACCCGCATGGTATTCGCCCTCTTTGTTTAGGCAAGCGTGAAGTCGCTGGTCGCACGGAATACATGGTTGCATCAGAGTCTGTTGCGTTGGATGCGGTCGGTTTTGACTTTGTACGTGACGTAGCGCCGGGTGAAGCGGTGTATGCGACATTTGAAGGTGAGCTGTTCACTAAGCAATGTGCAGACAATCCAAAGCTAAATCCTTGTATTTTTGAATTTGTTTACTTTGCGCGTCCTGATTCTTTCATCGATAAAATCTCTGTGTACAGTGCTCGCGTTGAAATGGGCAAAAAGCTGGGTGAGCGAATTCGTGAAGATTACGCCGATCTTGATATCGACGTCGTAATCCCGATTCCTGAAACCTCTTGCGATATCGCACTACAAATTGCTCAAGCGATCGATATTCCTTACCGCCAAGGCTTTGTTAAAAACCGTTACGTTGGCCGCACGTTTATCATGCCTGGTCAGCAACAACGTAAGAAATCAGTGCGTCGCAAGCTAAACGCTATCCGCTCTGAGTTCAAAGATAAGAACGTGTTGCTGGTGGATGACTCTATCGTTCGCGGTACGACATCAGAACAGATCATTGAGATGGCTCGCGACTCCGGCGCGAAGAAAGTGTACATGGTGTCTGCTGCACCAGAAGTTCGCTTCCCTAACGTTTACGGTATCGATATGCCGAGCGCGACAGAGCTGATTGCTCATGGTCGTGACAACGAAACCATTTGTAAACAGATTGGTGCGGATGCGCTTATTTACCAACGTCTAGATGACTTAGTTGAAGCGGTAGGCTTAGGTAACCAAGATATCACGCAGTTCGATACATCAGTATTTAATGGTGAATACGTAACTGGCGATATCGATCAACAATACCTCGACTTCCTAGATGGTTTGCGTAATGACGATGCAAAAACGCAACGTGAAATTCAGCAAGATCTAGCGAACCTAGAGCTGCACAACGAAGGCGCGTAAACCAGCGTCATCATTATCGGGATAAAAAACCAGAGCCTAGGCTCTGGTTTTTATTTTTGTATCATTTTTAGTGAATGTTGTAGGCAATCACAAAGTCGATGAACAGACGCACTTTCTCTGGCAAGTGATCTTTGTGGTTGTACAGCATGTAGATGTCGCGCGGGTTTGCGCTCCAATCTGGCAATACTCGCAACAATTCACCACTTTCGATGTATTCCTTAATCATCACATCAGGCATTAATGTAATACCTAGACCTTCTGAACAAGCACTGCGAACAACATTGAGTGCGTTGGCTTGGAAACGACCACGCTCTACGTTCACCACAGACTCACCTTTGCTGTTGATCAGTGTCCACTTGATAAGTGGGTAGCCTTTTAGCAAAGAGTGGTTTGAGAGCTCTTCTGCGTGGTTTGGCGCAGGGTTGGCTGCTAGATAGTCTTGGCTGGCAACCAAAATATCTTTTACTTCGCCAATTTTACGAGCAATTAGGCTGGAATCTCGTTGCGGACCAACACGGAAAATAACATCCCATTCCGTTGGGTCTAATTGATCAGCGTTGTTCTCTGTCGTCAGCTCGATATTGATATCCGGATACTTCTTCATGAAGTCATTAAACATCGGCATCATCATGCGCTTGGTCAGATTGTAAGGCGCAGAAATTTTAATTTTGCCTGATGCTCCGCGGCAGTCATCGGTTATTTCTTCCGCAGTTGATGTCAGCCTTTGAAGTAGGGGAGAGCATTCATGGTAAAAGCGTTCTCCGGCTTCAGTCAGAGAAAGCTTACGTGCGTGACGGTTCAATAGTCGAAGATTGACAGAGTCTTCTAGCGCTTGAATGCGTCGGGTGATGGTTGCCACCGGGATCATGGTTTTTCGCGAAGTTGCGGTATAGCTCCCATTTTCGACAACCAGTCGAAACAGGTTCAAATCATCTAATTTCATATTTCCAGACACATTAAATTACCAATTATGGCTAATTTATAATTAACTTTGTGATTAAAGCTTGCTTTAAGTCAACATGTTGCATCATTTGAACACAGCAAGAGCCTTGGAGTAAATACTGACAATTTGTATAAATGACTTTTTCAAGCTACGTTTTATAACAAGGCGAAACCGCTTCAAGTCTTGCTGCGCAACGTTTTGCCTATGCAAACACAACAAAAATAATAACTTAAATAATTTTTTTTTGACTAAGCTTTGTGAGGTGTAAAGGTATGTTCAAGACTCACAGTCAAACGGCAATGGTCTCGGCACAGGAAGTGGTTAATCGGAAACTGATCATGTTAGTGGACGATGATCCGATATTTCGTAACGTAACCAATGCTTATTTAGAAAGTCAGGGTTTCAAAGTAGTAGAAGCTGAAAATGGCCTAGAGGCTCTTCATCAACTCAGGGAATGCCAACCCGATCTAGTCTTGTGTGATTTGTCTATGCCCGTATTAGATGGCATAGAATTCGTAGAAGAAGTCAGTCTTGAGTATCCATCGTTACCGCTTATTGTGGTGTCTGGCACAGATGAAATGTCTGATGTCGCGAAAGCGTTGCGTTTTGGTATTAAAGACTTTCTTCCAAAACCGATAGGGAATTATGAACATTTGTCGCAAGCGATTGACAATACGCTTGAGGACTCAGATTGTCATTTTGCCGAACAGCGTGACTTTTCAAGCCAGTGGTTCCGCGTAGATGACGGTGGAGAAATACCAGATGAACAAGAGCTGCACTGGCATTTAGAGTACTTGCAACAAAACCCAAATGCAGCGAGAGATCTGCTGCATGCGTTGTTGCCAGACAAAGACGCCTCTCAAGGTGACTGGCGTTGTTCTTATCGGTTACTACAGTCGGCAGATTTGATGCCTTTGGTGTTTGATTATCGCTGGTTGATGAATGGACAGTTTGCTTTCTACTTAGTGGACTCTGCTTCCCAAGAAAATGGAGGTGTAGCGACAACGCTACTGGTGAGAGCTTTATTTGATGATTACCTAAGAAACTTAAAAAGTTTCAGTGCGGATCTGAAAGACATGGTAAACATCATGGAGAAGGGCATTGAGTGTTCAGATTGTGCTGGTGCGGTGAAGGCGGTATTTGGTGTGGCGGATTTAGCTTCTTCAACCGTATCACTTTTACCTGCTGGTTTGGACAGCCAATGGTCGGATGGACATGAAAATCAACATATTGCGGCAGGCAATCGACTGGGCGATGGCAGCATGAAAAACTTCATCACCCGAGATTTACCGCTGAAGACAACAGGTCAGTTGTCGATAGGTTGTTTAGGTGCATCCAGTTTCAGCCTGAATATTACTCGAGTGAATCGACTCGTTTAGAAAGCCAAACTCGGATCTTATCTTTAATTAATATGGCGAAAGCAGCATGTAATGTGCTGCTTTCTTCTTTCCTGAATCTGTCGTTCTATAACTGATGATTTTATAACCTTACTTTTTGTTGGTGTTTAGATGGGATTGTTTAAGGTATAGTCAGCGCCTAAAACAATAATGACCCATTTACGCAACGTTAATTTAACGCTGCGTGTTGGGAGAAGCAAAGTCAACTAGTGAGAAGAAACATCATGGCAGACAAAGATTTTAAAGAGCCTTATAATATTTTTTACTTTTTAGGTTTCATTGCAGTACTTTTGATCCCAACTCTACCTGCAACGCTAACCTGGCTTCGTGTAATGAACGGTTACGCAGGCTTTTAATCTAGCTATTGTGTATTGGAGTTCACCATTCGTATTAAGCGTTACTTCTTCAATATTGTTGGTGGACTCTGTATAGCGCTTGGCATTGCCGGCATCGCCCTTCCTCTCTTACCGACCACCCCTTTTATCTTGCTAGCAAGCGCTTGTTTTATGCGCGGCAGCCCTGCATTTCATCATTGGTTACACAATCACAAAACCTTCGGCCCTATTTTAGACAATTGGCATCGTCATCGAGCGGTGAGCCCTAAAGTCAAACAACGTGGTGCGGTTTTTATCATTCTTAGTTTCATCGTTTCTATCATCGTAGCCCCCATCATCTGGGTAAAAATTGCTCTTTTAGTGATGCTAATCGTTTTACTCAGTTGGTTTATGCGCCTACCTGTGATTGAGTTGGTTGCTGACAGAGAAGAAAATCACTAAGATTGTAGAGAATAGTGTGCCCGCTCTTCGAGTGGGCGTTTGTATTTTCAGCGCCTGTGACTTTTAAGAAAATAGGCACATAGCGGTGAAAACCTATTGTTCGTTGCCCTCGTGATACTGTGATTAGAATAGAGGGTGATGAGCCAATCTAAGTAAATCGGTATTATGACTACAGAAACAATTTCGCTGATCAAATCTAGCATCAAAAGCATCCAAGATTACCCAAAGCCAGGCATTCTTTTCCGCGACGTAACAAGCCTATTAGAAGACGCAAAAGCGTATCAAGCAACCATTGGTCTGTTGGTTGAACGCTACAAAGACATGGGCTTCACAAAGGTTGTGGGCACAGAAGCGCGCGGTTTCCTATTTGGTGCGCCGCTAGCGCTTGAGCTAGGTGTTGGTTTTGTTCCAGTGCGTAAGCCAGGCAAACTACCTCGCCCGACCATTGCTCAATCTTATGAACTAGAATACGGCATTGATACGCTAGAAATTCACACAGACGCTATCGTAGAAGGCGATAAAGTATTGGTTGTGGATGACTTGCTGGCGACAGGTGGCACGATTGAGGCAACGACAAAGTTAATTCGCCAACTTGGTGGTGAAGTTGAACACGCAGCGTTCGTTATCAACCTACCAGAAATCGGTGGTGATAAGCGTTTAGAAGCATTAGGCCTAAACGTATTCAGCATTTGCGATTTTGAAGGACATTAATACATTCAATGAGTTATTTAGCTTTAGCGCGAAAATGGCGTCCCAATAAGTTTGACCAAGTCGTAGGGCAAAAACATGTCCTAACGGCACTGGAAAACGCATTGGCGCAAAACCGTTTACATCATGCTTACCTATTCAGTGGGACGCGTGGTGTGGGTAAAACCAGTATCGGCCGTTTGTTTGCCAAAGGGTTGAACTGTGAGACTGGTATCACCGCCACACCATGTGGTGAATGTGCTACCTGCCGAGAGATTGATGAAGGTCGCTTTGTTGACTTGCTTGAGATTGACGCGGCATCACGTACTAAAGTTGAAGATACTCGCGAACTGCTAGACAACGTTCAATACAAACCCGCTCGTGGACGTTTTAAAGTGTACCTCATCGATGAGGTGCACATGCTGTCGCGTCACTCTTTCAATGCGTTATTAAAAACCTTGGAAGAGCCGCCAGAGTATGTGAAGTTTTTGCTCGCAACAACCGATCCACAGAAGCTGCCAGTTACCATTTTATCTCGTTGTCTGCAGTTCCATCTCAAGCCAATCAGTGTTGATGATATTCATCAGCAACTTGACTACATTTTGGGTCAAGAGCAGGTTTCAGCAGAGTCCAAAGCGCTCGGTATGATCTCCCATGCCGCTGATGGCAGTATGCGTGATGCGCTGAGTTTGACCGACCAAGCGATTGCCTTAGGCAATGGTGCGGTGCAAACCGACATCGTTAGCCACATGCTGGGAACCATCGATACGGATCAAGCGATTCACTTGCTTGAGTCGATCAGCAGTAAACAACCTCAACAAGCCATGGATAAAATCCACCAATTGGCGGCGAATGGTGTTGAGTGGGACGGTTTATTGCAACAAATAGCGACGCAGTTACATCGCATCGCTATGTATCAAGCACTGCCTGCGTCACTAGACCGAGCACAGCCTGATGCAGAAAAAATCGAATTATTAAGTAAAGCGCTCAGCCCACAAGATGTGCAGCTTTACTATCAAATTGCGCTAAAAGGTCGTGAAGATCTGACGCTGTCTCCAAATGGCCGTGTTGGTATGGAGATGATCGTCTTGCGTATGTTGGCTTTTCGTCCATCAGCGAATAACGGGGCAAATATCGTTACCGCAGGATCTCAACCTCAGTTGAGTCAGACGCCAAATGCGAGTCTAACGAATTCAGCGCCAGCACAGCAGGCTCCGGTAGCACAACAGCAGTCGCGCCCAAATCCAGTGCAAGCACAACAATCTGTTTCGCAGCCCGTTCGTCCGTCAGTGAATCAGCCTGCGTCAATGAATGAAGAGCCACAATATCAGCCAGATTATCAGACTGGTGGTTATGATATGTCGCCTCCTCAGTACGACATGGCTCCGCCAATGAGCGAAAACCCAGCGCCAGCGGTTCAACCTCAGCAAGAAAGCGCGCCTGCACCATCAAGAATGGGTGCGGCAGGCTTACGCCATCAGTTACGTTCACAGCGTAAGCAGGGCTTACAGCAAAACACAACGCAAAATGGTGGCACAAAAAAGCCTAAAGCGGCACCTGCAAAACCAGAATCGGTCATCGACCGAGTAGCGCAATTGCATGGCAATTCCGCGCAGGTGTCGCCAAACTCAACGCCAAAGCCTACTGAACCAGAAGTTGAAGAAGCGTATCGCTGGCGTCCAAGTAAGCCTGTTGAGACGAAAGTTAATACTAAGCTGACACCTACGCAGCTCAAGCAAGCGCTTGAGCATGAAAAAACACCAGAAATGGCACAAAAGCTGATTGATGAGTCACTTGAACAAAACGAGTGGGCGAAAATGATCAGTTTGATGAACCTGCCTAAGCTGGTGGAACAACTTGCGCTAAACTCTCACTATAGTAAAGAAGGCTCGACCGTTTCTTTACAGTTGAGAAGCAGCCAAGCACACTTAAATACAGATAGAGCTCAAAGTGAGCTGCTTAACGCACTAAACACGGTTTTAGGTGAAGAGTGTCACTTGAGTATCGAAGTAGGAGAGAGTGGCGAAACACCACTTGAACTGAGAGACAGGCTCTATCAAGAGAAGTTACAACAAGCGCTGAACAGCTTGGAGAACGACCCGAATGTCGACTTTATCGAGCGTCGTTTTGCTGCAGAGCTTGATAAAGATAGTGTGCGCCCTATCTAACTAACAAACGGAATGGGGTTGAAAACGTCAAGTGATAACCCCATTAACTGATGCAACACCCAATTAAACCAGAGAGATAAACATGTTTGGTAAAGGCGGTATGGGCAACCTAATGAAGCAAGCCCAGCAAATGCAAGAGCGCATGCAAAAGCTTCAAGAAGAAATCGCGAATATGGAAGTAACTGGCGAGTCTGGTGCTGGTCTAGTTAAAGTAACAATCACTGGTAGCCACAGTGTGCGTCGTGTTGACATCGATGAAAGCTTGATGGAAGACGACAAAGAAATGCTTGAAGATCTTATCGCTGCGGCATTCAACGATGCAGCACGTCGCGTTGAAGAAACTCAAAAAGAGAAAATGGCTTCTGTAACTGGCGGTATGCAACTACCACCAGGTATGAAAATGCCATTCTAATCTGCTGACATCTAATTAAGCGGATTTTCATGCGTACCAGTCATATGCTGGAACAATTGATGGAGGCCTTACGTTGTCTACCTGGGGTAGGTCCCAAGTCGGCGCAACGTATGGCCTTTCATTTGTTACAGCGTGATAGAAAAGGCGGTCTGCAACTGGCAGATGCGCTGAGTCAGTCAATGACCGAAATTGGTCACTGTGCTGAATGTCGAACTTTTACTGAAGAAGAAGTTTGCCACATTTGTACTAACCCAAAACGCCAAGAAAACGGCCAAATTTGTGTAGTAGAAAGCCCGGCAGATATCGCGGCAGTCGAAGCGACGGGTCAATACTCCGGTCGATACTTTGTGCTTATGGGGCATTTGTCTCCGCTTGATGGCATCGGTCCAAGTGATATTGGTTTAGACGTGCTTGATTATCGTCTACGTCGAGGTGATATTTCTGAAGTGATCCTTGCAACCAACCCAACGGTTGAGGGAGAAGCTACTGCTCACTATATTGCGGAGTTGTGCAGAGAGCACCAAGTCGAAGCTAGCCGTATCGCGCACGGTGTGCCTGTAGGTGGGGAGCTTGAGCTCGTAGATGGCACGACCTTGTCACACTCATTATTGGGTCGACATAAGATTTAATAAAAAGCCGCTGAATTCAGCGGCTTTTTTGATCTTGGGAGTTGGGAACGATTAATCGTTCGATTCTTTACCAAGAAGGTTTTTGTAGATAACCGCACCAAGTACGCCACCCACAATAGGTGCAACCCAGAACAGCCATAACTGAGAAACTGCCCAGTCACCTACATACATTGCGACTGCTGTACTACGAGCAGGGTTTACTGAGGTATTAGTCACAGGAATGCTGATCAGGTGAATAAGAGTCAGACACAAACCAATTGCAATAGGCGCAAAACCTTGAGGTGCACGTTTGTCTGTCGCCCCCATGATAACGATAAGGAACATCATCGTCATCACGATTTCAGAAACTAGCGCAGCAAGCATTGAGTACTGACCTGGTGAGTGTTCACCATAACCGTTGGCGGCAAAGCCAGAACCAACAACATCAAATCCAGCTTGTCCTGTCGCGATGACATAAAGAATGCCACCAGCGATCAGCCCGCCGATCACTTGTGCGATGATGTAAGGCGCAACGTCTTTTGTATCAAAACGACCGCCAGCCCAAAGGCCAACCGTCACTGCAGGGTTCAAATGGCAACCTGAAATATGACCGATTGCAAATGCCATGGTTAAAACGGTTAAACCAAAGGCTAGAGCGACACCCAGCAGACCAATACCAACGTCTGGAAAACCTGCAGCCAACACTGCGCTACCGCAGCCGCCCAATACTAGCCAGAACGTACCAAAAGCCTCAGCCAAATACTTGTTCATGTTATTTCCTAATTTCTAATTAAATGACCCGCTGAACATAGTCGAGAATTGTCAATAAAGTGTGAGGGAGATCGCGTAAAAACTGCGAATAGGACGGTATGTGGCAAGAGTTCTCAAGGATGAGATAAAAGCAGGGAGAAGAGAGGTTGAATCTTCAGTTTGCCTTGGCCATCACTACCTGAGTAACAGCCAAGGCAACGTAGGTTTTAACTAAATGCGACGAAAGGCGATACGCACAGCAAAATACCAGTAGCAATAATCAAGTAAAGCGACGCGCCTTTGTATTTGTGTAAAGAAGGCACTTGGTAGACAAGGTAAGCTGGAATCAAACAGCCAATCAAGCCAAAGATAGGGCTACATACTGATGTAAAGCTCAGGACTGGTAGATTCAATACAATTGCCCCCCACGCCATGAGAATCGCAAAGAGAATGATTCCCTTGGTGACCAAGTCTTTATTGATCTTCTCTTCAGGCATGACCTTTTTTAGAGCCAGCATCGCTAGACCTTGACAAGAATCGCGGAAACCCAAGTACACACCAAAAAACGCGGTCATTACTGAGAAAATATTCAGCATTAAACTCATTAGTTTTAGCGTCGTGCCGTCCATACCTTGCGCAACCATTGCAAGAGCAGAGATGTTCTCTTCTGCTGCTTTAACCGCTTGTTCATGTGACATCGCAAGCGTAAAGGAAATCGCGTAGAAGAAGACCGTCACAAACAAGATACCGAAAGCAATTTTCATTGCGCGCATGGCTTTAAAGCGAGCTACCTCAATCGATTTTTCTTTTGATCGGTATGAGATCACCATTGGGCTCAAGCTTTGAATAAAGAGAATAGACGTTAGAGTAAACGGCAGTAGTTCAATTGCATCTTTCAAACCAGCGCCTGTTTCTGGAATCGCACCGACATTCGCTACATCCCATTTTTCGATCATCATGACGCCAAGTAATGCAACGGTACAAAGTTTAATCAGCACAAGACCAGTACTGACCTTAAACAAAATCTTTTCGCCACGAGATGCAATAGCGACCAGCGCGCACACTAAAGCCAGACCATATAGCGGGTTTTCAGACAGTAAACCTTCCGTGATGCCAAAACTATGTAGGAAAGATGCCGAGTCATTGTTGATGGCTGTTGAGTAAACAAAGACCCAAATCACCAACATGATGAAGTAGAGCACACCTAATAACGCCCCCCATTTGTTACCAAGGTAACCGGAAATGACGCCAGCGTAATCTTGGCACTTTGGTGAACTTGAGAGAGTGTTGATGAAAAGGCGTTGGAACAAGTACATCGCTGGGTAGCCGATCACGGCAGAGGCCAAGAATACCCAAAGGCCCAATACGCCTACTTTTACTGGTAAAAAGACAATACCGGCACCGATTGCCATGCCGATACTCATGATCACCCATCCCCAGTCTGTGCTATCAAACTTGGTCGCGGCTTTCCACTCGTCTAGGGCCATGCCTGCTTTTACGTGCGGTGGCTCTTTACCGATAGGTAAGGTTTGTGTAGGTGCTGTCACGCTCATTTTATTGTTTCTCTTGTTAGTATGAATTTTTCTCAAATTTAATTGAGAAAACACATATCACCAATTTTTTTGTGGAAAATTCAGATAAATTTGAGAGCTTGGCGAAAAAGTTCAAATAAATTGGATTTTTTAACGAATTTTGTGATCTGCTCTAGTTGTTTGATTCATATTTAATTGAAAAAATAACGCTAATACGGAAGTAAAATTAGAAACTTCTTAATAAAAAATAAAATTTATGTGAGGATTTAAAAATGAAAGAATTGATTTCATCTGAACACGCGCCTGCTGCTATCGGACCTTATTCACATGGCACTAGCTATGGCGATTTGATTTTTACTTCTGGTCAATTACCCGTTGATAAGGCAACAGGAAAAGTAGTTGAAGGCGGCATCAGTGCACAAAGTCATCAATCTCTTACTAACTTGAAGCACGTTTTAGAGGCTGGTGGTGGCAGTGTCGATACTGTTTTAAAAACAACGTGTTACCTATCGAATATTAATGACTTTGCCGAGTTTAACAAGGTCTACGCAGAGTTTTTCCAACAAGATTGTCCGGCACGCAGTTGCTTCGCAGTGAAAGATTTGCCTCTTGGCGTGTTAATTGAAGTCGAAGCGATTGCTCATAAAAAGTAATACGGAGAACAGAGCATGAACCAGCAATGGACACAATATATCCAAATCATTAAGCAAGTTGTGAAACCTGCATTAGGATGTACAGAACCCATTGCTGCTGCGTACGCGGCAGCAGTTGCTAGAAAAGAGTTAGGCACATCCGATATTGATGCGATAGAGGTGCGTGTTTCAGACAACCTATTTAAAAACTCGATGGGTGTTTTCGTACCCGGAACGGGCAAGATAGGCCTCAAAATTGCCGCCTCAGTTGGTGCATTAGCTGGTGACCCAACAGCAGAACTGGAAGTGTTGGCTCGGATTAATGAGCAGGATGTCGCTGCTGCGCAACAATTGATAGATGAAGAGCGGGTAACTGTAGCGCGCATGGATACGCAAGAATTCATTTATTGCAGCGTAACGCTCACCTCTGGTGACGATGTTGTTTCGGTCACGATCAGTGGCGGTCACACCAACATTATCCAGATCATGCGCAATGGCGACGTGATTTTTGATGCTCCACCGCAGCAACGCGTTGCAACCGCTTCTGTTTGTGAAGGTGTGGATATTTCGATCAAACAAATCTATGAGTTTGCCACTCAGGCGCCTTTTGAGGAGATCAAATTCATTCTCCAAGCTGCAGAGCTTAATACCTTGCTGGCTCAAGAAGGTATCGACCGAGGTTACGGCCTAGAAATTGGACGCACGCTAAAAGGCAACATCGAGCAAGGCTTATTGGGCAACGACTTAATGAGTCGTATACAGATGATGACATCCGCGGCGTCTGATGCTCGCATGGGAGGGGCGACGTTGCCAGCCATGAGCAATTTCGGCAGTGGGAACCAAGGTATCGCTGCCACAATGCCAGTCGTAGTTGCGGCTGAAGCATTCCAAAACGACGAAGAACAGCTGGCTCGCGCGTTGATCATGAGTCATTTAGGGGCTATTTACATCAAATCTTATTACCCACCGTTATCCGCATTTTGTGGCAACACTGTAACCAGTGCGGCGGCATCTATGGCGCTGGTATATTTAGCTGGTGGTACATTCGAGCAATCATGCTACGCCATTCAAAACGTCATCAGCGACAGTTCAGGTATGGTGTGCGATGGTGCGAAGTCCTCTTGTGCGATGAAAGTGTGTACTTCGTCGACAACGGCGGTGCGCTCATATTTGATGGCGATGGGTAACCACAGTGTTAAGAATCAAGGTATAGTAGGCGAAGAAGTTGAGCAAACGATAAGAAATGTTGGCTCAATGGTTCGTTTCGGTATGCCGTATACTGACAAATCTATTATCGATATTATGTCGGCCTAACCTCCAGTTTTTGCTAAGGGAAGTAACATTGCTACTAAAGAAACTCACCAAGAGTGATCTCGATATTTTGAACTCTATGAAAAACGTCGTGGATGGCATTGCACGTATGTATGGTGAACACACTGAAGTGGTTCTCCACAGCTTAGATGCCGAAGCGCCGGAAATCATCAAAATCGCAAATGGGCACGTGACGGAACGCAGTGAAGGTGCCCCAATTACCAACTTAGCGAGAATGAAGTTAAGAGAGGGCAAGGACGTTTCTGATTCGTATCTGACGAAAACGTCGAACGGAAAGACCTTGCACTCCATTACGACAATTGTCAGAAATCCAAAAAACAAACCGATTGGTTTGCTGTGTATCAACGTGGATATGGATGCACCGATGCAGGCATTTTTAAAGGCAATGCTGCCTCAGCAACACACCGAGTGTTGTGTTGGTGGTGCTCGCTCACCAGAAACGTTTGCGCGTAATATTGATGAAACCATCATCAGTACGATAGAAACCGTGCAAACAGAAGTGTGGGAAAATGAAGCCATTGCGCCTTCTAAACGCAACCGTGAACTGGTGACACGACTGCATGGCCTAGGAATTTTTAAATACAAAGACGCTGTTTTAATGGTTGCAAACCATCTTGGTATATCGCGCGATACCATCTACTTGTATTTGCGAGAGCTTGGTAACGACTAAACGGGTTTAAGTAAGTTGCTCTAGCTCAGTGATGTTGTCGAGCGCTTCTTGGTTGGTTTTGCCACACACAACCGGACACGGCTTAAAATCGTGACAAACTTTAGGGCGTTCAGGCTTACCAAACAGCTTACACAAATTGTCATCGTTGAGTTGCACGCAACGAACACCTGCTGGTTTGCCCTTGGGCATTCCAGGTATCGGTGAAGAGATACTTGGCGCAATACAGCAAGCTCCGCATCCTAATCGACAATCCATAATGTAAACCTCTTAAAAATTGAGGGGGCAATTATGGTCATTTTGACGTGGATTGGAAGAGTCGCTTAAGAAAAAATAAAAAGGAGCACTCAATAGAGTGCTCCTTTTTGCTTTTAAACCGTTGTGATCATCTCAAGAAGCGATTGTAAACAAACAGCAGAATAAACGCGCCCAGCGTTGCGGTAATGATACTGCCGATGTTTACACCTGTCGCGCCACCAAATCCAAGAATGCCGCCAAGGAAACCACCAACAAAGGCACCGGCAATCCCGAGCAACATGGTTGCGATCCAGCCTCCACCATCTTTTCCTGGCATCAACCATTTCGCTAAGGCCCCGGCGATCAAGCCCAAAATAATCCAAGAAATGATACCCATGAAAACTCCTTAATTCCTTCGTGATCAATGAAATAATGCGAACTCGTATAAGGATAGAACAGTTAATTGAAAATGGTTGAATATCGTATTAGATACTTGATGCCGATTGGAGATCGTCTCAAAACTTGAACTTTTGCGGCGAGAAGAGTATAAATCGGCCCCTAATTCCCTTGGTGAGACCTGAAGTATGAGCACTCCATTTTGGCAAAGTAAATCGTTAGAACACATGAGCGAAGAGGAATGGGAATCTCTTTGTGATGGGTGTGGCAAGTGTTGTCTGCACAAGCTAATGGATGAAGATACCGATGAAATCTACTACACCAATGTGGCGTGTAGCTGGCTGAACAGCAAAACATGTTCATGTAAGGACTACCCAAATCGCTTTACCTCTGGCGAAGAGTGCACCAAGCTGACACGCGAAGACATCGACGATTTCACTTGGTTACCGCACACGTGTGCTTACCGTCTGTTAGCCGAAAATCAGCCATTACCAGAATGGCACCCGTTGATTACGGGCTCGAAATCCGCAATGCACGCGGCGGGCGAAAGCGTCCGCAACAAAGTGGTGTACGAAATTGATGTGGTGGATTGGGAAGACCACATTTTGAATCACCCAAATCGCCCATAGCCAAATTGAAACAAGCCTTTTACTAACAGTGAAAGGCTTGTTTGCTTTTAGGGTCAATAAAAGACCGGATTCTCATAAGTGATGACAAAACGACGGTCATTGTTGAACTCTGACGCTTAATTAACTAAATGCTGCTCGGTTTGCAATTTAGTGATGTAAACTTAGGGCATATCATTTCAAGGCTTTACATTCCGATTCTTGATCGCTCCGATCGGGATTCGTTTCCTACGAGGTAAAAATGACGTTTCATTTCCCCCTGAAAAATCGCCAGACACCTTGGGTAGCGATATTCGCTTTATTCATCACGATGATGACCCCTATTTTTGTGCAAGCCACAGAAAGCACAGAGCCTCCTATTATCTCTGAAGCAGAAGCTTCTATAGATAGCTTGAACATCGACATTGTCGATTTATCGCAAAGCCTATCGCAAACGGCAGGTGACGAGCGTGATGCGCTTCAGCTACAACTTTTCCAAAAAAATGAAGAGTTGAGAAATCAATTAGCGTCCGCGATTGAGCGTGAGTCCATCCCTCGTGACAAGCTGATTAAGCTCGTCAAAACGCAAGAAAAGTACTCAAAAGACGCGACCGATTATCTGACGACCAAAACCAAAGAAGTCATTGAAGAGTTAAACAAAGCGAAAGACGAAGAAAAGCTCGCGCTTATTAACGATTACCGCGAGCTTCAACATTACTTGGATGTGAGCTTTGATTCGAGCTGGCAGAATTTGGCATGGCTCAAGCAATTAGGCGTTCAAAATGAACGTGCAGAAGCGGAATTGCAAGATAAGTTAGATAAACGCATGCGTTTGCTATCGGCATCGATGGCGTATCTGCGTCAACAAGCAGAAATCATTGGTACGCAGCTTTCATCCAGCCCTGAATCAGAAAAAGCGTCTTTGCAACTTAGCCAACTGATCGTGAAGCAGAGACTGAATATCGCAACGGAAAGTTTGCGTAACCTGATGTCGATCGGCGACAAAATGGGTATTGAGACGTCGGAGTACAAGCGTCAGATCTTTGAAATCACAGGCAGCATCACGCACGACTTGCTAGACACCAAAGTGGTGTGGTCCATCATCAGTCACTGGTCAAACTCCGCGGTGGATTGGTTTGCGGAAAACGCACCACAGCATATCTTCCAGCTATTCGTGTTCGCGCTGATCTTATTGATTGCTCGTGCACTGGCTAAACTCACGCGCAAAGTGGTGAGCAAAGCGGTGTCTTCTAAGAACTTGAAACTTTCCCACCTAATGCAGGACTTCTTTATCTCCATGTCCGGTAAAGTGGTGTGGGTGATTGGTATTATGGTTGGCCTGTCGCAGATTGGCTTGAACTTAGCGCCAATTCTGACTGGTTTCGGTATTGCCGGTGTGATCATTGGTTTCGCGTTGCAAGATACGTTGTCGAACTTCGCAGCGGGTATGATGCTTTTGATTTACCGTCCGTTTGATGTGGGTGATTTTGTCTACGCTGGTGGTGTGGATGGCAAGGTAAGTCACATGAGCTTAGTGAACACCACGATTCGCACCTTCGACAACCAGATCATCATTGTGCCGAACAGTAAGATTTGGGGAGATGTGATCAAGAACGTAACCCATGAGCGTATTCGCCGAGTAGATATGGTGTTTGGTATTGGCTACGCAGACGATTTATTGAAAGCGGAATCGGTACTAACGGATATCGTGACTTCACACCCTGCGGTACTTCGCGCGCCTGAGCCAATGATTAAAGTGCACACTTTGAATACTTCGTCGGTAGATTTCATCGTTCGCCCTTGGGTAAAAACGGATGACTACTGGGAGGTATATTGGGATGTAACGAAAGAAGTGAAGTTACGCTTTGATCGCGAAGGCATTTCGATTCCTTTCCCACAACAAGATGTGCATTTGCACATGGTGGAGAAAAAAGACGCGTAATCGCGTGTCATCCAAATACGAAAAGGCACTCGATAAAGAGTGCCTTTTTATTTGCGGTAAGTTTTGTGTCTTACAGTTCGTTAAAGAACGCTAACTTCGGTTCGCATTCAAGCAAGTTTTCAATCTGGTTGATCAAACGTGCAAAGTGCTCAGTTTTACCGTGAAATTCGAACGCTTCTTGGTCTTTAAATTGCTCTTGAAAAACGAAGTGGCTCGCGTTGTCTTTATCTTGGAACAACTGATAACGAACACAACCGTCTTCATTGCGAGTTGGCTCAAGCGCTTGAGTTAGCACTTCTTTCAGTTGTTGTTCTTTCCCCGGTTGTGCGTGAAAGGTAGCAGTCAAGTGAATCATAATTTTTACTCTTTTTTAATTATCGGTTTTAGTTATAGGTAGCGTCCCTGTCGTTGCAGGAACTCAATTTTGTAACCGTCAGGATCGGTGACAAAAAAGAAGGTCGCTAAGTGTTTTTGCTGGTGGTCAAACGCTTTGATGTCACCTGCTTCAATACCTAGAGATTTAATTCGTTTGTGAGCTTGTTCGATGTCGTCCACACTAACGGCAAGGTGGCCGTAACCAGAGCCGTGAGTATAAGGTTCGCTTTGGTCGTGGTTTTGGGTAAGTTCTAATTCAAAGCCTGTTTCTTCATTTGCTAGATAGGTTAGGGAGAAACCATCAAAAACGTATTGGTCTTTGATCTCTAGCTCAAGTGCGTCGCGGTAAAATTGTAGGGAACGGTCCAGATCGCGTACTCGGATCATGGTGTGTATCATTTTTGTCATGAGTACTCCTTAATTGTCCGCATAGGTTAGCGAGTACAAAAGGTGTGTGGGTAGTACTAGAGTACGACAAATAAGAATACGCTCAATAGCTTACGATTGAGGCGTAAAGCCTCATCGATACCATTGAATATTTTGGTAAGAATAGTTAGGTGTTAGGCGTTAAGTTGAGCAAGCGCTTGCTGGAGCGTGTTTTCCGGTTGTCGAGCATACGTGAGACATGCGCAGCGCAGTAAGGATGCAAAGTTGTTCACTTCACCATTGTATTCCAGTGCTTCTTGATACACCGTGCTGATAAACTTTGGAACCGTCATGTCTTGCGCACTGGCAATTTCTTCAAGAATCGTCCAAAAACTCGACTCTAATTTTACGCTGGTGGCATGACCGTCAATGCGGATGGAACGAGTGATAAACTGATAATTATCCTGTGGTTGTTTAGCAAATATTTCGCACATGGTATTCGTAGATATGATTTAAGACGTGCAAATATTGAGTATTGTTGCTTAAAACGTCAACTGTTTTTGCGGATAAAAAAACGCTCTCGTGAGAGAGCGTTGGAACATCACAAGACGTGAAGTAAGTGCAAGATGATTATTTGATTTGTTGCTTTAGGAACTCACCAAGCTCGGAGTGGTGCATGATTTTTGAAACTGGAAGAATGGTTTCTGCAGGCCCCCAAGCGAATACGTTCACTGGTGTATGAGTGTGCGTGCCTGTTCCCCATACCGTGTTTTGTTTGGTCGCTTGTTCGCGAGCGAGCAAGTTACCGCGGTCGTTGTATGGGAAGAACGCATCAAAGTCGTTAATTGTTGGTACCGTTTCTACTTCTAGGTACGAGTGGCCAGCAACTCGGTATGGGTTTGGTTTGCTTGCTAGTACATGAGCGGCTTGCTCAGGTGTGATAGAAAAATCGCTGTTGGCATTCACCACTTCAGCTAGCTTTTCTGGTGTTTGTTGTGCTTTATCTAGCGCTTCAAACTCGCTGATCATGCCATAGTAGCTTTTCTTCTGGTTGTATAAACCATCTAGGATTTCAAACTTACCGAAGTTGAAGTTTGGCGCGTAATCGCGTTTTTCAAAGGCTTCACCTTTGCGTTTTTCTGGTTTAGGTAGATTTGCTGATGAGTAGCTAAAGCCAAAAGAACCTGTTTCGTGGTCTGCGGTAACAATGATCAGTGTGTCGTCACGGCCTTTCGCCCACTCGTAAACAGAGTTCACCGCTTCGTCGAACTTAATCAACTCATGTAGCATGGTACCAGCATCGTTACTGTGGCCAGCCCAGTCGATTTGACCACCTTCAACCATCAAGAAGAAGCCGTCTTTGTCTTTAGAAAGAACATCAAGCGCTTTGACCGTCATCTCTTTCAACGATGGTTGTGTGCGTTTTGGATCGTTTTTGCTGTTGCTATAAACAATACCATCATCCATACCTGAGTAAGCGAACAGGCCAAGTAGTTTGTCGCCTTTTGCTTGTGCCAACATGTCTCGGCTGAAAGCTAGGCTGTAGCCTTGGTCTTGCGCTTCGGTAAGCAGATTGCGTTCGTCTTTACGCTTAGATTTCAGGTAAACACTGCCTTGCGTAAGCTTTTCTAGCGCTTGGTAAGTTTCACCTTTGTCGTTAGTCGATTTTGGAATCCAGTGACGAAGACCACCAGATAACAACACGTCGACACCGCTTTCTAGCATATCGGAAGCGATGTTGTTTTCTAGCGAGCGATGAGGCTGATGCGCAGCAAACGCGGCTGGTGTTGCGTGCGTCATGCGCGTATCTGAAACAAGACCCGTTGCTTTGCCTTTGCTTTTGGCTTTTTCCAAAATGGTCTCAACGTGATTGCCTTGGCTGTCAATACCAATCACTTCTGATGCGGTTGGGATACCTGTTGCGAGCATTGTTGCCGAACATGCAGAGTCGACAACGATCGCATCTTCTGGGTTCGTTAAAGATGAGCCAATCACACCTTCTTGCGCTAACTTGTAGAGCGCGGTGGTTTGGCCTTTGTAAATCGAGTTTGGTGCGTGGTTCGCGTAGGTTTCTAGCAAGCCGACTTGCTGAGGACCCATACCATCACCAATCATCAGAATAACGTTTTTGATTTCAGCGGATAGCGCATTGAATGAAAGTGTAGATGCAGCCACTGCAGTAATAATCGGAGAAACTAAACGCTTCATTATATTTTCCTTGTTTATTGAAAGCGCAGAAATTAAAGCAGCGGTTTATGACGCTTTTGTGGCGGTAATAAAAGATTCACGGCATTGTCATTTAGGGTTGCTAGCCAACTCGGTCACAGATATTGGGGGATAAAAAAGCCCACAGAAGTGGGCTTGGATTACGCTTAGGAGTTGAAAGCATGGACTAAAGTCATCCATTTAGCGCCTTCATAAGAAACCTGATTGAGGGAGCAATAAACGAGTGAATGCAGTAAGAACCATGCCTTATAGATGAAAGATTCATCCATGTTGTATGATGGCTTGTTCTTAAGCGAAAGGAATTATGGTCTGCTTTTCAGTACGGATTCAAACACGGTTTGTTATCGTGTCGAGTAGGAATTTTGCGGCTAGACGAGAGCTAAAATGATACCACCAACAGTGAGCGCCGCGGAAAGATACTGCCCTGCAGAATATGAGCCGTCTTCCTCTTCTTCAATCTTGTCGGGATGATCCATGCCAAGGGCGCCGTGAGTGAAAGATTCTACTTTTTCACCCATTGTTTTGTTTTCTGCTTCTACCTTTTTACTCTCATGGTCAATTTGCTGCAACGCCGCTAGCAGTGCCTTACCTTCCGTAGAAAGTGTCACTTTGTTTTGCTCAACTTTGAGTGGCGCGGCAACCGTATCAACTTGATTGTCTTGATTTTGTGCCACTACTGCCGGTTGCTTAGCATAAGAGTTTACTGGGTTGCTTCCTACTGGATTCATCGAATACTCCTTGGAACATCGACACTCTTTCACTGAGTGCGGGTAAAAAGCAGTTATCTCTATATCGACGGCATAGGGTATTTCTTGAATCAATTTGTACCCATTTGACGCAGATATTCTGAATCAAAAGTTGGAACTCATGATAGGAGAAAACGGGCCTGTTTTTGCCGCCAAGATTGTTTATTAAATAGCAAAGCAAAAAACAGACCGTACAAGTAGATTAAAATGTAGGATAGGCCGCGTTATTTACATTGAAGATCGTCATTACGTGTAGATAGGTGCTTATACGCGGCCATTCGGTTCACGTCTTGAACGAAGCGAACCGGCGGTTCGAGTACTTCTAACTGATAATCTGGGCTGTTTGTACTGATTTCAGACGTTGGATTAACCACCACCACTTTAAGTTCAAGGTTGCGTTGTAAAATGGATGCTGCGGTACCTAAACCTGCTTCTGTATGAAATTTCCCCGCGACATGAACAACTTGAGCATTTGGGTTTTGAGCGAGGTATTTCACAATCGACTCCGCCATGGTTTCGTCCCACGTTACTTGTGCGGCGTATTGCTTTTCAGTTTGCTCTGGCTTGCCATGATGCATGGATGCCATGAACTTTTCTTTATATGGACTGTTCGCGGTATTGATGTTTTCAGCCACAAAGTTGCGCTCGTCATCATCTAACTTATTCAGATAATCAACACCTTGACGACCAATACAGCGGACGATGTATTTGGGTGCATTTGCGGCGATAACAGGTAAGTTGGCTTGCTTGGCGAACTCAACGAGTGGGCGGTAATCGCTTTCATAGTTTGGCCACGCATTGCTTTGTGACATGAAGTATTGTTCACCGATTTCGCCTTTTAGATAAGCGTCTAGCACCGATTGCTTGTCACGCGTGACTTGCTCCATAGATAAGGCAATACGGCGTTCGCCAGAAGAAAGCTGCTTCAGTAGATCGGTTTGGAAGCGATGAATACCAGCATGAGTGTGCCACTCTCCAACCAAGATCACGTCAGCGTTTTTTAACTCATCTGGCAGGTTCTGCAAAGCAAGGGCGTTGCCAGAAGGAGAGTGCAGTTGGTAATCGTAAAAGGTGGTGACGTCTGTTGAAGAAAGGGCCGATGTGGTCGGCGTGGTAGAAACACACCCTGAAAGTACGCTTGCAAATGCAAGGCCTAAAATAGAAAAGCGCATTGAAAAGCCTCCAAAAATGTCCGAGTGATATTAATGGAGGCTGAGCAATGAATCAATATAAATGAGAATGATTTTCGTTATTCTCTGTTAATTCTCTTGTTGAACTGGCTTCTTGCGGTAAACGCGTAGCATGAAGTCGGCCTCACACAGGAAAAGTGTAGCGGACTTTAGCTCTTCACGAAGTTCATCCGTCGCCTTCCAAGCAAATGGAGTCATTTGCAACAAATCAAATGCAACACCATTTTCTAAGTCCATGGTGTAGTTCAGCTTTTGTTGGTGCTCTAGCTCAAAGCCTTCAATGTTCTCTAGTTCTTCATTGTGTAAGCGAACTTCTTGATAGATGCGTTCGCGGAACTGGTAAAGGTGACGACCTGCGGGCGTTACCGTGATCACCACGCCGTTGTCTTTGATGACGCGTTGCAACTCTTCTGCTTTGCATGGCGCGTAAATACGCAAAATCGCATCCAGTGATTGGTCTGCAAACGGCAAGCGATGGCTAGACGCTACACTAAATTGGCAGTTTGGGTAGCGCTTAGAAGCGTAACGAATGGCCACTTTAGAAATATCCAAACCAAAAACAGTGGCTTGTGGATCTTGTTCGAAGAGAGATTGCTGCACTTGATCGGTGTAATAACCTTCACCACAACCGATATCCAGTAATTGGTGTGTCGTACTTTCTGTGTATTTCGCACATAGTCGAGCCACTTCTTGACGCATTGGATCGTAGTGGTTTCCTTCGAGAAAACGGCGGCGAGCTTGCATCATTTCTTTGTTGTCACCTGGATCTTTCGAACGTTTGTGGTGCGCAGGCATCAGATTCACATAACCTTCTTTTGCTAGGTCGAACTGATGATTGTTTTCACACTTAAACGTCTTTTCAGTCAGCGAAAGTGGTTGGTGACATAGAGGGCATTGATAGTTCATGACGATCTCGAACAGAAAGTAGGGCGGCAAATTCTATCAAAAAGCGTGGCTTTAAGTGAAACAAAAAGAGCCGAGATCTTCGGCTCTTTAGGTTCTTGAGCACCTCTTACACGTTTTGAACAATGATAAGAGGAGAAGGGCAAGGGATTAATGGAAGAAGTCCACTTGCTCTTTTAAATTTCTCGCTTGTTGCTGTAACTCGATCGCACTTTGTGATGTTTTCGCGCTGGTGTTACGGCTCTCTCGGTTTAGCTCACTGATTGAATGCGCGTTGGCTGCAATTTCTTGTGAAACTTGAGCTTGTTCTTCCGAGGTCGCGGCAATGGCATCAGCTTGAGAGGCGATAGATTGTACCTGAACGGCAATCGCTTCGAGTGCGGTGCCTGCGTCTTGCGCTTTATCTAGCACCTGATTCGCACTGCGTTGGCTGTCAGTCATCATGGTTACGGCATTTTGTGTTGAGCCTTTTAGCTTCTCGATAATCCCAACTACGTCTTGCACTGAGCTTTGCGTACGGTGCGCTAATGTGCGAACTTCATCCGCGACCACAGCAAACCCACGGCCTTGCTCACCGGCTCGTGCCGCTTCAATTGCTGCGTTGAGAGCGAGTAGGTTGGTCTGCTCGGCAATTTCGTCGATCATTCTTGTGACGGTTTGGATACTTTCACTGTCACGGTTGACTTGTTCGATGGCTTCGGCTGATTGATCCAATTGATCATTCAACTGCGCCACGTCGACACATACGCCTTCAACAATCGTCAAACCAGATTGGCTATCTAAGTTCGCTGAGCGGACATTTTCAGCAATGCTTTCTACTTGCTGCGCCACCGATTGAGCGGAAGAGGCCATCTCTTCGATCGCTGTTACGACTTGCTCAACTTCTTCTTGCTGACGATCCGCTTGGGTTAAGTTGCTATGAGCATCGCTTGCTACACTGGTCGAGTTACTTTCGACTAAATCGCTAGTAGAACGGATCTGGCCAACTAACTCATTCAATTGATTTGCCATGCTTGCAACGCCGTTATTCAAATTCACAATCTCATTTTTAGAACGTTTACGAGACGACGGAATTTGTAAGCTGACTTCACCATTAGCTAGGCGCGTCATGTAAGAGTTCAACACCGTTAGAGGCTGTAAGCTGCGATTTAAGAACAGAGTGAGCACAACAAAAGTGATGCTCGCTGCTACCGAAGAAATGATAGCTATCAGTTTAAGTAGCGTGTCGCTGCCTTTGGTCACTTCTTTGATGAATGTACCGCCCAGTAGTTTCCAGTTCCAGCCGGGTACTTCGGTGAACACTAAGTATTTTTCACCGACGGTTGATCCGTATTGGAATGGGTAGCGGATCAGACCACTCTTTTGTTCGAAAATCTTATGGAAAGGCTTGTTACCATCGTAATCACGAACTTCTACGATTGAAGGATCGGTAGCGCTCTTAGTCGGGTGGAGTAAGTACTTACCAAGATTGTTTTTGTCGTTATCGACAATGATGGTGTAGCCTGTGTCACCCCACTTAATCTCTTCTAGTGCATCAAACAGAGTTTGTGTGGCTTGGTCTACTGGCAAACCGATAAATGACAAGCCAGATACGTTACCGTTAGCGTCTTTGATTGGCGCGTAATAGGTAATGTAGCGTTCGCCATATAGTTTGATTTGCGCGTAGTAAGGTTTTCCGCTCTTTAAGAGTTGGTAACCAGGATGGTTGCGTCCAAGAGTCGTGCCTACTGCACGCTTACCTTGCGGATCTTTTAATGATGTTGAAACGCGAATGAAGTCATCACCAAGTGGTGCAAATAACGTTGCGATTGCTCCGGTATCACGCGTGAAGCTGTCGACCAGCTTTGTGTCGTTAATCAAACTTTCGCTGTATTGCGTGATATTTGGTACTTCATGGCCCATGAAGTCTACCGTGTAGTTTTCTACATAAACGCCTGCAAGGTAACCATTGCGAAAAGTTGATTCGAGTACTTGAGCAGTATGAAGGTAAGCATCGAACTGACCGGCAATGGTTTTTGCCATCGACTCGACTTTGGATTGATGTTCTCTCAACGTACTTTCTAGCAGCACGCCAGATGCGTTTCGATAAACGAGCGCAGCAATGCTGGAAAAGGCAATTACTAGGCACAAAGTGATGACTAGCTTTAGTTGAAAGCCAACACTTTGATTTCTGTACTTTTCTAACATGGAATGTCTTCCTGATATATTTATAACTTATGAGTTTTGTATCGGCATGCTATCGGTTTATATGAATAATTTTTTTGATATCTATTAATTAAATTGTCAAAAAACTCAGATAACCAATGAGTTAGTTAGAAAGTGACCGAGGAAGAACGAAAATGATTTCAAAAAAAAAGGCCGGATGAGCCGGCCTAGGAAGATTATTGTGCAGCAATCACTGTCACGAGCTCGTAGCTCTCGCCTGGCTCAAGAGTCTTGCCTTCTTCAATACTTGGTGCATGAAGGGCAGATTCCACACACAGCATGGTTTCATAGCCATTGTCAGCCATATCTCCCATCCCTTGTGCACCTTCCTCCCACGGGTTCCATAGTACTGCGGAGTTATGGCCGCGGTTCGCTACGCTTAACGTGCGGTTAAGAACAGGGTCTTTCACTAAAATTTGAGCTTCTGGTTGCGTGTATACGCGATCGATGGTGTCAGTCAGTTGAAGAACCTCACCACCCTGACACACTTCGCTATTTTTCAAGCTGTCGATGTACTCATTGCCCATACCTGTTGTTTGCGCTTGTTTGATATCGCCCACGTTTAAGTAAGTATGTAATGCGCTTGAGAACGTCCAAGCTTCATCATCGATATTAAGAACTTTCAGCGTTACTTTGAGTTCGTCACCCACTTCGACAAGAAGACGCGCATCAAACATGTGTGGCCAAATTTGATGTGTTTCTTCGGTTGGGAATAGTGCCAACTCGACGATGACACCATTTTCATTTTCACGGTGCTCAACCAATTCCCATTCGGATGTACGCGCAAAGCCATGAGCTGGTGCAGCAATACGGCCAAACCAAGGCCAACAAACAGGAATGCCACCACGTAATGCTGCTTTGCCATCAAAAATGGCTTTTTCGCTCATCCAGATCAAGTCTTCTTGACCTTGTGGTGCGTACGAGACTACATGACCGCCGTGTAAAGCAATACCAGCTGTCGCTTTGTCATGAATAATACGAACGATCTTTACGTTATCGATTTCGACAACATTTACGTTGTCTGAAAGAACAGTTAGAGGAGGAAGAGTTTTTAAATCCATGTGCTTGTTTCCTACACTGGGGAAGAGGTAGATTTCGGCGCACTTCTCAGTATTTATGAAAGTACGTCTGAGATTTTTCTCAAATTCCAGATACAAAAAAGGCGACTATCAAGCCGCCTCTTTTTCAACTCAGTTAAGAGCTAATCACGATTTCTAATTACTTAGAGATGTGTGCGATTAGGTCTAGAACTTTGTTTGAGTAACCGATTTCGTTGTCGTACCAAGATACAACTTTAACGAAGTTATCAGTTAGAGCGATACCAGCTTTAGCATCGAATACTGAAGTTTGAACTTCACCGATGAAGTCTTGAGAAACAACTTGGTCTTCAGTGTAGCCTAGAACGCCTTTTAGTTCGCCTTCAGAAGCTTCTTTCATTGCTGCACAGATCGCTTCGTAAGATGCGCCTTCTTTTAGGTTAACTGTTAGGTCAACTACAGAAACGTTAGCTGTTGGTACGCGGAAAGCCATACCAGTTAGTTTGCCGTTTAGTTCTGGAAGAACAACGCCTACAGCTTTAGCAGCACCAGTTGAAGATGGGATGATGTTTTGAGAAGCACCACGACCACCGCGCCAGTCTTTAGCAGAAGGACCATCTACAGTTTTTTGAGTTGCTGTAGTAGCGTGAACTGTAGTCATAAGACCAGATTCGATACCGAACTTGTCGTTAAGAACTTTAGCGATAGGCGCTAGACAGTTAGTAGTACAAGAAGCGTTAGAAACGATGTCTTGACCAGCGTAAGTAGCGTGGTTAACGCCCATTACGAACATTGGAGTAGCGTCTTTTGAAGGACCAGTTAGAACAACTTTCTTCGCACCAGCTTCGATGTGCTTACGTGCAGTCTCGTCAGTTAGGAAAAGACCAGTTGCTTCTGCTACAACGTCAACACCGATTTCGTCCCATTTAAGGTCAGCTGGGTTGCGCTCTGCAGTAACACGTACAGTTTTACCGTTAACGATTAGGTTACCGCCTTCAACTTCAACAGTACCGTTGAAACGGCCGTGAGTTGAGTCGTACTTAAGCATGTATGCCATGTATTCTACGTCGATAAGGTCGTTAATACCTACAACTTCGATGTCTGCGCGCTCTTGCGCTGCACGGAATACGAAACGACCGATACGGCCAAAACCGTTAATACCTACTTTGATAGTCATTATAGTTGCTCCACAACTTAATTTCTGATTAAAGATAACTGGTAGTAAAATTACAGAATCCAGTAAACATCTGCAACAGATAATCGGACTTAACTTGTTTAAAGTCAAAAAAAAGCGACGCTTTTTTTAACAATTCTTCGCAAATGTTCGTTTTTTAAACTTTTACTGAATCTTCTGTAGTCCAGTTGGCGTAATATAACTTGCGAGATAAGTACTCGTATCAAATTCATTACACATGGTGTCCTGGTGAGAAAGTATGTGCTACAACTGTTACGAGAAGCAAGTTTTTTGCTAAAAAAGTCAATGCCCAAAATAGTAAAGAAGGAACCGAAATTCGTGGAACAAAGCGGAAAAAAAGTAACGAAGTCTGATGAACAGTGGCGTGAGCAGTTATCTGACGAAGAGTTCCGTGTCTGTCGAGAGCAAGGTACAGAGCCGCCGTTCAGTGGTAAGTTACTGCATAATAAAGAGACTGGCGTTTACGCTTGTACGTGCTGTAATGCCCCTCTATTTATCTCGGATAACAAGTACGACTCTGGTTGTGGATGGCCGAGTTTTGATGCACCTCTTAATAATGAAGCAATACGCTATTTGGAAGATCTAAGTCACGGAATGGTTCGTACGGAGATTCGTTGTGCGAGCTGTGATAGCCATTTGGGTCACGTTTTTGAAGACGGTCCGAAGACCACTGGCGAGCGTTATTGTGTAAATTCGGTGTCGTTAATTTTCACCAAATCTGACGAATAATGACATTTTTGCTGTTAAGAGTGTTTTATCCTTTCATCGTACCGTTAGACCACTCATAATTACCAGCAATAGGAAAAAAACTCCCGGCTAAGCGGGAGTTTTTTGTTTACATGTCTTTAGGGATCATATCGGGCGAGTAACTGCCTTTGCGTATTGCCTTTGCAATCGTATCGGCCAACTCATCTAACTTTTCGTGTTGGTTCGGATCCTCGAAGTGGTACATACGCTGCAACTGCTTTTCATCCGCTAAAGGCACATCAAATCGTTTGGCAACCATCGCCCATAAGTAAGCCTGCTTTTTCTCGCCTAAACCTTGGTTAATGCTTGCCAGTGATTTAAGTATCACAGGGTTTAGGTTGTCTTTGTTTGACAGAGCCAAAGCATTATTGAGCAAGACTAGCGTTTTTTTTGCGTCTCTATTGGTATAGAAAGTGGCTAAGGCATACTGCATTTCTGCAGTATTTAACTGGGGTGTGCCTTCCATTTGTAAAAATTGGCGACGTGCTTGTGTATCGCCCGTTTGTGACCAAAGAAAATAGAGTGTCTCTGGTTGTTGAGAACCTTTCAGTTCTTCGACGATACGCTTGAGTTCATCTATGCTGTGTACCAAGGCATTAAAGCGTTGCCTTTTTAGCTCACTTTGATCGATAGGGGTGATCTGAGACGCTAGCTCCAAACATTTGCGATAATCAGCAACGATGCTGTATTCGGTAATTTGGTTTGCTTCTGATGGGTTTTTCAGTAGCTCAAAACGGTGCCAAATTAACTTGGTTCTAGGAATTCGACATTGGCCGTCATCCATATTGAGGTTTTCACAACGGAGCTCTGGCGTTTTTTGACACAACTCTTCTGTTGTAACGTTGCCTTCAAAACAGCCCGTCAAAGTAAGGGTAGTGAGGCTGGCGAGTAACCAGTATGTTTTTTTCATGGTTTTGCTTGTGATCCGTTACACCAATTCATTTTCGTGTTCTTGACTCAGTTTCTTAACCCGTTATGTTCTGTAAATAGAATGTAATAAGAAGGTACATTATGGACGCAGAACAACTATTAAAAGCGATAACTCCAGAAGTTTATGATCGTTTGGTTTATGCAGTAGAAACGGGAAGATGGCCTGAGGGTACAACACTTTCTAAAGAGCAGCGAGATTCGTGTATGCAAGCTGTGATGTTGTATCAATCAAAACACAATACCGAGGCGCAACATATGACGGTTGCGGCTGGTGGTGAAATCAGTTTTAAGTCTAAACAGGAACTGAAAAAACAGTTCAATACCGATGAAAGTGACATTGTTCGTGTAAACCCGAATCTCGATTGATTCTGTCACTTCATGCCAAAGTAAAAAGCCCAATCAATATTGGGCTTTTTTAATATCTAAGCATTGTTAGAGATTCGAAGAAGCGCTTACAGGCTCATTTCGCCACGCAGTACTTCCTGCATTTTCTCTTTTACTTCTTCGTAAGACAGGTTTTGGCTCAATAAGAAGTGCAGTTTTGCGAGCGCCGCTTCTGGCGTCATATCGTAACCGCTAATTACGCCTGCATCTGCCAACGCACAGCCTGTCGCATAACCGCCCATGTTGACTTTACCAGCCAAACATTGAGTCAGGTTGACCACAATAACACCACGCTCAGAGGCTTCTTTAAGATGGCCTAGTAGTTCTGGGTTTTGCGGAGCGTTACCCACACCAAAAGTCAGCAAAATCATCGCATTCACTGGCTGAAGCAAGGTATTGCGGATAACTTCATGCGAAATACCCGGATACATTGTGATCACACCGATTGGTTGAGGAGTAATGTTGTGAACTTTGAATTCACCTTCAGGTTGCGCGTTCACCTTGATGCTGTTGCTAATCTGAATATTGATACCTGCTTCCAACAATGGCGGCAAGTTTGGTGACGTAAATGCATTAAAGCCGTCAGCATGAGATTTTGTGCTGCGGTTGCCACGCATCAACTGATTGTTGAAGAATAAGGTGACTTCGTTGATTGGGTAGTTTGCTGCGATATGCAGAGCATTTAGTAAGTTTGCTTGACCATCAGAGCGCAGTTCAGCCAAAGGAATTTGAGAACCAGTAACGATAACTGGCTTACCTAGGTTTTCTAGCATGAAAGACAAAGCCGACGCGGTGTAAGCCATCGTGTCAGTGCCGTGCAGAATAACGAAACCATCGTACTTGTCGTAGTTGTCACGAATGTCATCAGCGATTTGTTGCCAGTCTGCTGGTGTCATATCTGATGAGTCGATAAGAGGATCATATTCGTGGATAGTGTATTCCGGCATCTCTGGACGGTGAAACTCCGGCATGCTGGCAAGCTGTTTTTCCATAAAGCCAGCGATAGGAACGTAACCGTGATCCGATTTTAGCATACCGATGGTGCCACCGGTGTAAGCGATGTAGATGTGTTTTCTAGTCATCGTTTTTTCTTTCATGTAGGGGAACAGAGGCGGGATTATATACCTAAATAACCTTGAGATGCGAGGCTCGGCGCACAGCATATGAAAGTCATCTGAGGAGATGTTGAGCTCAATAAAAAAGGGCATCTCACGTAGAGATGCCCTTTGTGTTTCTTACTGAAAATCTACTGTACTTGGCAGTTCAAACAGAAAGCGTATTGTCCTTTCGGATCGTTAAAGCTTTGAAGCAGACTTGCATCTTGTTCGAACTGTTGAGCCACAGGTTGAAGGCTCTTTGGCAGAAGGCTTGTTGCGTCAACACCAAGGGATACTTTCACCTGATTCATGAATTCTTGTAGGAATAGTTCTGTTGGTGACAATGGCTCTTCAACCCAGTAAATACCGTAATCTGTCACGTTCGCCAGCTTCGCTGCTAACTCAACGGCATCATCGAAGTCACCCATTTGGTCAACAAGACCGAATGATAAGGCATCTTGACCTGTCCAAACTCGGCCTTGCGCGACTTTGTCTACCTCTTCTACCGTCATAGCTCGGTTTGAACCAACCAAGGAGATAAAGCGTTTGTAGCCATGCTCAATGCCTAGTTGGAACGCTTGAGACGCGCCTTCAGACAAGCCAGTCGTAATGCCGTCGCCAGAAAACGGTGATGTGCCAACGCCGTCGGTGTTGATACCAAGTTTGCTGAAGCCTTTTTCGAACGTCGTAATAACGCTGAAGATACCAATAGAACCCGTCAGTGTTGTTGGTTGCGCGACGATTTTGTCTGCGCTCATTGAAATCCAGTAACCGCCAGAGGCCGCTAAGCTCGACATCGAAACTACAACAGGTTTGCCTGCTTTTTTTAGCGCTTCCACTTCGTTGCGAATCACTTCTGACGCAAACGCACTGCCACCAGGGCTGTCTACGCGAAGCACGACTGCTTTTACCTTCTCATCGTTACGCGCTTGACGCAGTAGACTTGCAACCGTGTCACCGCCTACTGTTCCACGAGGTTGCTGACCATCCATGATGGCGCCACTTGCAACAACAACGGCAATATCATGGTTTGCGAGTGTGTAGTCTGGGCGAATCGTCGCTAGGTAGTCGTAATAACTGATGGCGTTGTAACTGTCTTTACCATCGCTACCAAATTCTTTGGCGAATAAGGTACGAATATCTTGGCGTGTCGCCAATTCATCAACTAATCCCATTTTGACTGCCAATTGCGCCAAATCACCATCCACAGATTTCATCTCGGTAAGCAGTTCTTCCATCGTTGGGTTTAGCACTTTGGCGTTGATGTTGCGGTTAGTCGTCACGTCATCGACAAACGCGCTCCACAACTGAGTGACCCAGCGCGTGGCAGACTCTTTTGCCGCATCCGACATGTCGTCACGAATAAACGGTTCGATAGCCGATTTGTAAGTACCGACTCGGAAAACGTGAGTGGATACGTCTAACTTCTCTAGCAGAGTTTTGTAGTACATAGAGTAAGCGCTGTAGCCCTTAATCAGTACGCCACCATCAGGCGCCATGTACACTTTATCGGCGTAGCTTGCTAAGTAATATTGGCTCTGATTGTAAAAGTCACCCACCGCGTAAACTGGCTTACCTGATGCCTTAAACTCGTTTAACGCTTTAGCAATGTAACGAAGTTTCGTTAAGTTCGTTTCTGGGAGATCGCGCAGTGCTAATACCAAGCCAGAGACTTTGGCATCGTCTTTTGCGTAGCGAATGGTGTCCACGATATCGAACAAAACGTTCTCTTTTGGCATCTCGTTACCTAAAAGAGAACCTGCGACTGAGTCCATTGGATTGACATAACGACGCTGTTCCACGATGGGACCAGAAAGGTTCATAACCAAAGCGGATTCTTTCTCGATAACAGGTCGTCCTTCGCCAGTGTAGGTAAACGCAAAGTAAAACACGGCAATCATCAAAAGGAAGATCAGGTTTGCCAACGCGAGTCTGATAAAGGTGATGCTTTTCCATATCCCCTTAAATATCAAACCAATAAATTTGAAGAGTTTTTTCATCTTGTCTCCATAACGAGATAGTCTTTCCTTAATCTTACAAAGTATGGGTTCTTATCTCTAAGATCTCAAAAGATAACATTTTTTTAGCTTATCACGCTCACTCAACAATTGGCATATTTTCGCGCGAGATTGATCGGTGTTACAAAAATGTAAACGCTTGTTTGATTTTTTGGTTTTCCGGACGTAGTCTGGTCAGACCATGATAATAAAAATGGATGTTTAGTGATGTCTGCCATGTACCCTAATTTATTAAAACCACTGGACCTAGGTTTTACACAATTACGAAACCGAGTCCTGATGGGATCAATGCACACAGGCCTAGAAGAGCACAAGGAAGGATTGCAAAAGCTCGCCGCGTTTTATGAAGAGCGCGCGAAAGGTGGCGTCGGGCTTATCGTGACCGGCGGTTTTTCACCGAATTTACGCGGTCGTCTGCACCCGTTAAGTGCGGAGTTTAGTAAGCCAAAACACGCAAAGGCGCACCGAGTAGTTACCGATGCCGTGCACAAGCATGGTGGCAAAATTGCACTACAGATTTTACATGCTGGGCGTTACGCGATGCACCCGTTTGCGCAGAGCGCCTCTGGCATTAAAGCGCCGATCGCGAAGTTTGCGCCGAGTGAAATGAGCGAGCGTCAGATCAAAAAGACCATCGACGCATTTGCCAACAGTGCTGAACTTGCTCAACTTGCCGGTTATGACGGCGTGGAATTGATGGGCTCAGAAGGTTATTTGATCAATCAGTTCCTTTGTAAGCGCACCAATATGCGGTATGACGATTGGGGCGGCAGTTACAAAAAACGCATGCGCTTCCCGTTAGAGATAGTGAAAGCTGTACGTAAAGCGGTGGGTGAGAAGTTCATCATCATTTTCCGTCTTTCGATGCTGGATCTCGTCGAGCAGGGCAGCACGTTCGAAGATGTGATTGCATTAGCCAAAGGATTGGAAGACGCGGGCGTCACCATTATCAACACTGGTATTGGTTGGCATGAAGCACGTATTCCGACCATTGCAACGCAAGTACCTCGCGGTGCATTTACATGGGTAACCGAGAAGGTGAAACCGCACGTTTCTGTGCCAATTGTCACCTGTAACCGAATTAACACTCCTGATGAAGCAGAGCGAATCCTTGCTTCTGGTCAGGCGGATATGGTGTCAATGGCTCGCCCGTTCTTGGCGGATCCATACTTTGTCGCGAAGGCAGAACAAGAGAAAGCGCAGTTTATTAATACGTGTATCGGCTGCAACCAAGCGTGTCTGGACAACGTATTTAAAGGTAAGCGCGCTAGTTGTCTCGTCAATCCACTTGCCTGTTACGAAACAGAAATTGTGGTTGAACCAACGTTCAAGAAGAAAAATATTGCCGTTGTAGGCGCAGGCCCTGCTGGTTTAGCTTGTGCGACGACTTTAGCTGAACGTGGTCATAAAGTTGATCTGTTTGAAAAGAACGACCGAATTGGTGGGCAATTCCGCTTAGCGATGCAAATCCCGGGTAAAGAGGAATTCAGAGAAACGATTCGATACTTTGCCAACCGAATTGATGAAACGGGTGTAAATCTGCATTTGTCTACGGAAGCGAACTACGATTTGCTGACAGAGTACGATGAGGTTGTGATGGCTTCCGGTGTTGAACCGCGTAAGGTCAATATCGAAGGTATTGATAATGCAGAAAAAGTGGTGGATTACCAAACGCTGATTCGTGACAAAACGCCTGTCGGTGAAAAAGTCGCCATTGTTGGTGCTGGTGGTATTGGTGTTGATGTTGCAACAATGATTACCGAGCCAGCAGGGCAAACGTTGGATGATTGGCTGCATGAATGGGGCATTGATAAAGAAATGTCGCAACCAGGTGGACTGTACCCATACCCAGACGCGGTGAGTGACAAAGAAGTGTGGGTGCTTCAACGTCGCAAAGGTCGTGTTGGTAAAGGACCGGGTAAAACGACAGGGTGGATCCATAAACGCACATTAGAAAAACGCGGAGTGCATCTGCTTGGTGGCGTGTCTTATGACAAAATTGATGACAACGGTTTACACATTCATGTAGATGGTAAGGCGCAGCTTTTAGAGGCTGATAAAGTCGTTATTTGTGCGGGACAGGAATCAGTACGTCCGTTTGAAGACAAGTGGTCTGAACTTGGTGAAAAACTGCATATCATCGGTGGCGCTGATCATGCCGGTGAGTTGGATGCAGTGCGCGCAATTCGCCAAGGCGTAAAACTTGCTGTGAAGCTATAACATCAAGCTTTATATGACTCAAAAGCTGCGTGTGATGCGCAGCTTTTTTGTTTCTGTTGCTCTCGGTTTGTGTGAATCATCACGATAATCCCTAAAAAACAGATTGTTATTCGAGTGAGAGGATTATGCTAAAGTGAGCAGCAAAGAAAATAACAGTTAGATTCAATAAGGACTCGCTCATGGAAGCTCTCGATCTTTTGCTTAACCGTCGCTCTATCGCCAAATTATCTGCGCCAGCACCAGAGGGCAAAGCGTTGGAGAATATTATTCGTGCAGGTCTTCGTGCTCCTGACCATGCGGGCTTAACCCCTTGGCGTTTTGTGATTGCTCAAGGTGATGGTTTGAAGAAGCTATCAGATATTTTGGTGAAAGCTGCGATTGCAGACCATAGTGATGAAGCCGTGATCGAAAAAGTGAAAAATGCGCCGTTTCGTGCCCCAATGGTCATTACCGTGATCGCGAAAGTAACCGAGCATGAAAAAGTCCCTGCATTGGAACAATATCTTTCTGCAGGTTGCGCTGTTCAAGCAATGCAGATGGCGGCGGTTGCGCAAGGTTTTCAAGGTTTTTGGCGTTCAGGTAAATGGATGTTCCACCCTGAGGTACATCAAGCATTTGGCCTAGAAGGTGAGGATGAAATTGTTGGATTTCTATACCTTGGCACACCAGGTTGTACTCCAATGAAAGTGCCAGAGCGCGATTTGTCTAAGTTTGTTGAATTTCAATAAATACATATCTAGATAACGCTTACTGTTCATTTATACAGTTTTTCCTTGATTTCTTAGGGCTACATTCGATAATGTGGCCCTAATTATTTTGATTTCCAAATCCTTATGTCTCGTCTGTTTATTGCTGAAAAACCCAGTCTAGGTCGTGCTATTGCGGCGGCTTTACCTAATCCCCAAAAGAAAGACCAAGGCTTTATCCGTTGTGGAAATGGTGATGTGGTGACGTGGTGTATTGGTCATTTGCTAGAGCAAGTTGAGCCAGACGCTTACGATGAACGCTACAAAAAATGGAACATGGCCGATCTGCCGATTGTTCCTCAGCAATGGCAACTTAGACCGAGAAAAAGTGCCAGTAAGCAGTTAACCGTGATTCGTAAATTGCTCAAAGAAGCAACTGAAGTGATTCATGCGGGAGACCCAGACCGTGAAGGGCAGTTGTTAGTTGATGAGGTTCTCGACTACTGCAAGCTTTCCAAAACTAAGAAAGAAGCGACACAGCGTTTGCTGATTTCTGACTTGAACTTACCTGCGGTGAAGCGCGCACTAAACTCAATGCGCAGTAATCGTGATTTTATTCCTCTGTCTGTTTCCGCTCTCGCGCGCTCACGGGCGGATTGGTTGTATGGAATGAATATGTCTCGCGCTTATACCTTGCTGGGACAAAAGGCTGGCTACCAAGGTGTGCTCTCGGTTGGGCGTGTGCAAACTCCGGTTCTAGGGCTTGTCGTCCGTCGAGATGAAGAAATTGAAAACTTTGTTCCGAAAGATTACTTCACGCTGCACGCATTGATCCCGTATCAAGACCAAAATGGGGCGTTTGATATTCGCGCACGCTGGAAACCCAGTGAGGCTTGCAAACCATGGCAGGATGAAGAAGGGCGAGTATTAAATCGCAAGTTAGTCGAAAACGTCGCTAATCGGATCGCGAACCAGCCAGCGATAGTGAAGGAATCAGAGCAGAAGCAAACCAAGCAATCTGCACCATTGCCATATTCATTGTCTGCTTTGCAGATTGATGCAGCAAAGCGTTATGGCATGAGTGCGCAGCAGGTGCTAGATACTTGTCAGGCACTATACGAAAAGCACAAACTGATCACTTATCCGCGTTCTGATTGTCGCTACTTGCCGTTGGAGCATTATTCTCAAGCTGGAACGGTTACATCCGCTATTGCAAACAACGCCAAAGAACTGCAAAGCGCAGTGAATGGTGCCGACTTATCGATTAAGTCGAAAGCGTGGAATGACAAAAAAGTCGATGCTCACCACGCCATCATTCCAACGCCTAAGCAAGCCAACGTTAATGCGCTGTCTGGCAACGAAATGAAAGTGTATCAGCTCATTGCGCGCCAATATTTAATGCAGTTTTATCCTGCGGCTGTCTATGCCGAAGCGAAATTGGTATTCGACATCGCTGGTGGCATTTTCATCGCTAAAGGTCGTCAACTTGTTTCGTCGGGGTGGAAAGCGCTGATGGGAAAAACGGATAAAGAAGACGAAGGTATTGATGCGGTGCCACCGTTAAGTGAAGGCACGGTGTTAACATGTCGTGAAGGTGAAATTAAAGACCGAAAAACTGAGCCACCAAAACACTTTACTGAAGCCACTCTGCTGCAAGCGATGACGGGAATTGCTCGTTATGTTGCCGATAAAGAGTTGAAAAAAATTCTGCGCGACACAGATGGATTAGGTACGGAAGCGACTCGTGCGGGTATTTTGGATACGCTCTTTAAGCGTCAGTTATTGACAAGGCAAGGTAAATCCATACTCAGCTCGCAAGCTGGACGAGGGTTAATCAACGCATTACCACAAGATGCGACGTATCCTGACATGACCGCTCATTGGGAGCACCAACTTCAGGGGATGGCAGAAAGAAATCAAGCTTATCAACCTTTCATGCAGGCACTTGAACAGCGTATTGATGGGTTGATGAGCCAAGTAAAATCAGGGCCAATACCGGATTCTCTGCGCCACTTACCTAAAGTCGAACGTCCGGCGTTCAAGCGTAAAAAGCGAAACTACCCAAAGAGTGGGGCATCGAAAACGGGAGCCTCAAAGCGAAAGAGCTCTTAAACAAAAGCGGCGCATGATAGCGCCGCTTTTGCTTGTTGTTTGTGGTGGTGTTACTCAAACAGATCTCCGTGATTTTGAATGGCACCTCTTACATCATCTTGCGTAAGAACTCGTTTGCCCGAGACTTGTTTGACTTGCTTACCTAAATCGACCAACGCATCGCGATTCGCTTGTGTTTGACGTTTCCCTGCGCTTCTTAAGCAGTAGTTGAGTTCGTGATCTTCACTAAAATTCACCAGATCTCTATCCGCAGCCATGCTCACTCTCCTTATTTGTTTGATAGCCTTACTAAGTCTGGAAAGGAAACGCAGAAATTCAAGGTTGTCAGAGAAGTAGAAAGCATAAAGCTAACCTACCTCTCATCTTTTTATAAAATACTTACCAAGGAAGCGAAGTTCCGTCGTAATTGATGAATTGACCAGAGTGTTCAACGGTGCTTTGGTCAATAACTTGTGCCAGCCCTTGAGCTGATGTCTCTGCATCTATAAGTGCATTTGGCCCACCCATTGTGGTGCGTACCCAACCAGGGTGCAAAGCAAGGACAGTAAAACCGTCAGGCGTTAAGTCATTGCTTAAGCTTTTGACTACGGAATTGAGTGCCGCCTTTGACGAGCGATAAATATAGCCGCCACCCGATGTATTCTCCGTCATACTCCCGACTTTTGAAGAGATGCAGGCGATTTTTTTCAACTGTCCTTGTTGCAGTTGTGGATAGAGCGTTTCGACCAGTTTAAGTGGCGCTATCGTATTAATCTCAAGTACTTTACGCCATTCATCCACATCGGTGTTTCCAAATCCATAACCTTTAGGGCCGTAGTAACCAGCGTTGTTAATCAAAAGGTCGATAGGTGGCAGGCTCTGAGCAAGTAACGCGATTTTTGCGTAATCAGTAACATCCAGTTCATGCAAGCTCAAAGAGGAGTAACGTGAGCTCAAAGCTTGTAGTTCGTCACTGTCTGTGACGTTACGGCTAGTAGCGTGGACGTTCCACCCGCGTTCAAGATAAAGCTCTGTCAGACTCAAACCAATACCACGATTTGCGCCTGTGATAAAAACACTATGGGCCATTTTTAACTCTCTGGTAAGACTCGTTATCGAACTATTGTGTTAGCTGAGTGCGACAAAATCAACTAACCACCATGCACTAAACAACATGGATATAAATACAGAAATAGCACAGAAGGAACCAAACAAAGCGCCTAGGACCGTAAATGTCGTTTTCTTCATCGTTGGAGTATGAAATTTAATTTTAATGAAAATCATTATCAATTAAATTAATTTCTATTCAACCTTTGTAGTTGGTAATATTTCACAACGTTGTATGAAAAGAATGTCTCATGTTGCCACTGATATACCACCCTATATACTCAAAACTTGAATTGCCTGTAGGGCATCGTTACCCAATCATGAAGTATCAATATCTCTATGAAGAGGTACGTCGCGGTGTGCAAGCTGAGTGGGTGCAGTTTTTTGAACCACAAGCGCTGTCAATTGAAGCGATCAAGCGCGTGCATGATGCGGACTATGTTGACTTACTGGTACAAGGAAATATGCCAGTCGCTAAAATGCGTCGAATCGGCTTTCCTTGGAGTGAAGCTCTGATCACTCGAACACTGACGTCAGCGGCTGGTACACTTCTGACAGCCGAAAAAGCGCTTGAGCACGGTATCGCACTGCACTTAAGTGGTGGTTATCACCATGCTCACAAAGATTTTGGTAGCGGATTCTGTTTGTTCAACGATTTAGTGATTGCGGCTAAACACATGTTGGATAACGAGCACGTTGATAAGATTTTAATTATTGATAGTGATGTTCATCATGGTGATGGAACCGCCACCTTGTGCCAAGAAGAACCTGACATCGTGACGCTCTCTTTTCATTGCGATAAAAACTTTCCGGCCAGAAAACCACAGTCTGATTTGGATGTTCCGTTAGCAAAAGGAACAGACGATGAAACATTTTTGATGACGTTTAAAGAGGTGGTAGAGATGGCGTTGAATCTCCATCGTCCAGATATGGTGATTTACGACGCTGGGGTAGATATTCATCAAGATGATGAGCTTGGTTACTTTGACGTATCGACTCAAGCAATTTTTGAGCGTGATCGTTTTCTTTTTCAACTGATGAAAAACAGAGGGATTCCTGTTGCCGCCGTTGTGGGGGGTGGATATAGAACAAACCACGCAGACCTTGTACCTATTCACATGCAGTTAATAAAAGCGGCGACAGAAGTCTTTGCCTCTTGATAGTTGAAGAAGGCAATTAGGCAGAACAAAGATCACTAACGTATTAGTGGTCTTTTGCTAAATGTGGCGGAGTGTTGGGCTTGTATTCAAGGAGGGATTTGTCCAAGTCCTTTCAAATCTGAATATACGAAAAAGCCCACTAATTTCTTAGCGGGCTTTTTCTAAATGTGGCGGAGAGATAGGGATTTGAACCCTATCTCTTTGAAAACCTATATTTATCAAGCTCTTGAGTTTATTAGCTTTCTTCGATTATCAATCAAATGTCGCGTTGACAGTTGTGAATCACATTCAGTATACAAAAACAGCTTAACTTAGCAAGTGAATCAAGCAGATAACTCGATAAAATTTTATAGGAATTTGCCTACTAAGAGTATCAGAGGGGGCAACCGTATCCACTGTATAAAACAATATAAAACAATGCTAGTTTTAACCCCCATAGGGGATAAGCATGATATTATCCTTTACAGGGGTTAAAACGTTCTGGAGAGTACAATGTTGATTACGGGTCCCAAGCAGTTAGGCATATACCTGAGAGATATCCGTCGAAATCAAAAGCGCAACCAAACCAAAGTCGGCGATATTGTGGGCTTAAAGCAAACAACCGTATCCAAATTGGAACGAGATCCTGCTTCTTCAAGTATTGAGAGCTTAATGCGTCTTTTGTCATCTCTCGACCTTGAGCTACATATTGAAGATAAGTCTGCAAGCAGAGAAAAAGCCAAGTTTCGTGATGCTGACGATTGGTAAATCGTCTTAAACGAAACCAATATCGAAGAAAGCAGCCAGAACCTTGTAATAGTAACATCTCACATAAGCGGGAGATGGATGAGATCGTCGGTGATTACCAGGTTGACCTCAGCGGAAAGTTCTAGTGAATCATGATCCATGCTCAATGTTATAGACTAACTTGTAAATCTCAATATGTGTCCAGACGAATCGCTTGGTGATCACAGATGAATTGCAGCTTCTGAAACTCACAATGGGACAGAAACGTTTCAGGGCATTAGAGAGGTGGTATGGGTTACCGACAGTCTTCAGGCTCTTGTTTGATATAAAGAACAAAATTAGAACGGCGGGAAAAGACCATGCTTCAACATCTGGTGTGTGGCACGAAGTGCTCTCAGGAGTTTGCTCATGAGGGGCTTGCAGGCCCAAAACGATCCCTTGTTTCCAAACAACCGTCTCTGTTTTCAAAAACCGAATGTCGCAAGCTTTACTTGTTAACTTGCTGAATCAGCAAAAGCTTCATCAGTGTAGTCACAAGAGTAACTTGCGAAGAAGTAATATGGCATGGTCTCCGCCACGGGAATAATCTATCAAACTAATACTGAGATTTCAATTCGTTACGCTCGATTAGTTGCTTAATATTTAAGTTAGTCCAATTAACGAACCAATAAATCCCTTGGGTTGCATCTATGTAGTCTGATAACTCTTGTTCGGTGGGATTAGGATGGTTTTTTATCCCATCATATAATATGGACATAACCTGTTTTCTATGTTCCAGAGATATGTATGGGCATGTGGACAAATCTAGTATTAGATGAACAAGCTCTGAATCATTTTCGAGTGAATCGAGAGTAGAGAATCTCCCCATTGTCTCTGATATGATCTTACTTTTTACATCAGAGTACTCTTCATGATTCTTGAAGTAATATAGTAATGAAACAATCTCAAAATAGTTAAGCTCAATGTTATTCTCGATAAGTTCCACAAAATATTGCTGTGGTAGCCTGAAATATGATCCAAACTCACTTGTAGACAAGATAACATTAAGACGCTCGATAGAGATATACCCTTTTCTCTTACCATTTTTATTTTGGTCGAAAGTGAAATTTCTTATAGTTTTAGTTACTAGGTCTTTTATTTTTGGTGTGTAAACAAGTAAACATTTATTTTCTTCCATGAACTCAATTAAACAAATTAAACTCTTGGCTATTTTATTTGACGAGCTAATAGTTGGATGAACTTTATAATAGAAAAACATAAGTTCTACCATGATTTCTATATTTCTAACAAATATTCCATCCTTTCCATTATTACTGATATAACCACTGTAGTTTTCTATCGAAAGGTCAATTCTCTTAGCAAAAAATGAAACCAAGTAAGATGATATCTCTGAATATCCGTTCTTGTTACTTGATAAAGCAACGAGCCTAACGTCATTCATGAACTTATTCATGAAATTGTGCTTTTTAAAAATCTGTGAAGGAAAATATTTCCTTTCTGAGAGTTTATCTTTTTGAAAAATTGTTCTTTCGAAGTATTCTAAGCAATTAGATAAAGATATTATAATCTTAGACTTTTCGGTACAGAATGGCCTTTCAAGCTTTAATACTTTATCTGAGTTAATGAATAAGTTGTAATCGGAAAGACTATCACTGATTACACTGGATACAACATCACAAATTTCACTAGTCATACCAAAAACAATATAATCATCAACATATCTTAATATTTGGTAGTCAACTTTATTTATATATGAGTGGGTGTTTTTTAGTGTATTTTCAATATTAACGTCAATCGTTTGAAAGATCACTTCTGCAAATATTCGGCTGAACTCGGATCCGATAGGAATTCCATTTGTTTCATTAGAATTGCTTCTCTGTATCGTTGTATCTAGTTTTTGTGAAATTTGGTTATTCCAGGTTACATAATGGTCTTTGATATAATTTTTTTCTTTTGCCGCCCAGGAAATAGTGTGTGTATATATACTATCGAAGCAATTCGCCACATCCAAGAAAAACATAAATGGGAATTTTGATTCCAAATCCTTGTATAAAGGAGAAGAATATAATTTATGGATGCGATTAAATCCCTTGTAAGAGAAATAAGATGAAGCATGTTTTTTATATAGTTCTTTATCTATTGTCTCTATATCAATCTTTTTATATTCGTTGTTTTTTATTTCGGATTTTTCTATTTTCAAATAAAACGAGTTGCAAACTCTCATTGGACATCGTATAGAAAACACACTCTTATCAAATAAAGAAAGCAAATAGTCTGCGTGATCTCTATAGATGTTGATGTAATTTATCTGAGATCTTGGGTGAATTAGTGACAGGGTTCTTAAACTAACGTCATTCTTTATTATTTTGTACTTGAACGGTTTAGTTTGTTGTAGTTGTTTTTTTGCCTTTTCCTCATCGCTAAGTAATTTGTCTAATTCAGGACTAACTAACCTTATGTAAATATCACTAACAACCTTAGTTCTAAGATCATTACTTCCTTTTCTTACAATATGTCCGTTCTTATACAGTCCATCATTACTAAAAACAATTGGAACATCAGCAGGGAACGTGTCTGTTAATAATGCTCTGGAATGATCTTTTTTGTCTAATTTTATATTGTTCATTTAAAATCTCCAGGCATTTTTTATTTCTCCAAGTTTGTTTGGAGAAAATCTTTTGTAATTACTATTTTTATATCCATTGACGAAAGAGTAGCTTAATAACTGGCGCTTTTGTTGATTAGTTAAACTATTAGTAAATCCTGACCAACGGTTTGATGAGAATCCTAATACTCTTTTTTTTAAGAAAGTATCAAGTTCTTGTAGACTTAGAGCGTTATCCGTTATGTTAACATTATTATAGTAAACACCCGTTGCTATAATTCTACCGCTCTTTTTTTCTTTCATTATACGGTTTGATGTAAGAAATATAATTCTATTTTTAAGAAGTTCAAAATCTCCATCTTTAGAGTAGCAATATAAAGCTCTTGATATACGCGTTTTAATTCGTTTTACTCTAGAGTTAGATAAAGACACATCAACTTCTCTAAACCTAGCCGATTTGGTTTTTCCAGGTATCTGCGTATCTCTTACAGTGTAGCTATAACCAAGATAATCGAAACTAGCTACAGTGATAGCTGAGCTTTGACGTTTATCTACATGAATTACTTTTTGCTTGTTGTAGTTTAAACTTAATTCCTTTGGTAAAAGGCCTTTAATATATTTAATGAAATTCTTACTGCTCTCGAATCCAGTTGTAATAATTATAATATCATCAACATACCTACAGTAATAAAAAACGTCTTCAGATTTAACAAGAGTTTTATCGAAATCCTTTAATATTAACTCTGCTAAAGGAGGACTAAACTCTAAGCCTCTTGGTAGTCCACATTGATTTATAAAGTTTGAATTCTTTAGAATTGACATTATTAAGAGTTTAGTCTGACTGCTGACTAAATTTGATTCTAGAGATTTTTCTATTGTTACATGACTGACGCTTTCAAAGAATGACTTTATATCAAGCCGATATATTCTATAGCTAGTACCTTCTTTCAAATGCTGTACTAGTTGTCGAGATATCTGATTTCGGCTTTTGGATTTTGGTAGAACAGCCCTAACATTATTTGCTAAGTGACGAGATAGTAATACATTTTCGAAGCCAGTTACCGTATAACAATCTTTGCCGTTTCTCTTTATTTTCTTTATTGAAAATGACGCCTGACTAGCTTGAGACTTTTCAAAAGCTGAATGAATTATTTCATTTTTTTTAATGGGACTTATTAAGTGGCTATGTTTATAAATATCACAATCGTATATACACTTACCAAGACTTTTCGGAGTGATCGCTTGTGAAGTCATTAATATATCCTGCTCTAATCCTTGTAGTAAGCAGGGTATCTTATCACAAGGCCACTGCTTATATGCAACTTTTTGTACCCTAGGTGTCCTAGTTATTGATTAATCGATAGATAATGTAATTCAGTCTAACTCATTGCATAGCATGTGCGTATTTCTACCGACGCGTTTTAAGTCTCGCATTGCCGCCGTTTCTGTAGCGATTCTCAATGGCCTGTCATACAGAATTGTATTGTTCAGGATGTCGATGTCATCACGTTCGGTGTGAGTAAATTCAATCACACCATATGGCGTTTTAAAAGTTCCTTTTCTTCCCGTTGTCATCACTGTTAAGCGATCAATGGGGATCTGAGAAATGGCACCGTACTCCGAAAGAGCGGATTCAAGTGAGATGTAGTTATATTCACCACGTCTAAGGCTTTTCGCAATATATTCAATCGTGTAACCACCTTTGTGGCGGCTTAACGCGAAAATATACACTCCTCTACATGCTCGCTCTAGCACTCCGAACTTGATTAGACGCGGCAAGCTTTGCTTAAAAGCTTCAGCGGTGTCATCAAAAAACACTCGGCGTAGATTACCTTTGGTATAGACATAAATTCCCTGCCAATCGAACTTGTACAATCTTTGTAAGGCGGTCTTAATGTCCATGCTAGCGATCCAATTAAATCAACATTAAAGATAACAATAGCATACTTTATTGTTCACTTAATGGCTTATTGAGAGAATCACTTTTCTCTCCCCTTTGTGAAAGCTGCTGCTCAAGCTTTTGGTTTCTGGTGTTCAGATCGGTTATCGTCTCTTGAGACTGACGTAAACTGTTTTCCAATAATTTATTGTTAACTGAAAGCGCTTGATGCTCAGCTTGTACCTTTCGAATAAGTTTGTCTGATTCCGCAAGTGCTGTTTGTGTTGACTTGAGATCAGCCAGTGTTTCGTTCAGTTTCTGGGCTGTATGTTCATAACGTTCTACTTGTTCTGACAGTTTCGACTCATATTTTTTTGCTTCATTACGTGAATATTCAAGCTGTACCGTTTGCGCAGCAAAACCTTTCTCAATTTTTGCTAAGCTAACCTTTAGCTCATTGATAGTCTCATGATGACTGTCTAGCTTTTCCGTTGTATGTTTTAGAGAGTTTGTAAGCTGGTTGTTCGTCTTGATTAGATCAGATTGCTGATGCCTAGACTCCATAAGCAATTCGTCTATGTGTTCAATTTTTTCTTCGAGTGATTCATTCAGTTCGATTTGCTTTAATAGTCGAACTTCCATTTCAGCACACGTATTTTCTGCCATAGCTTGAGCTTTGATTGCTAAGTCAGTTTTTGTATCGAGTTCGTGAATACGAGCATTCATCAAGTTTTCATAATGTTGATGAACTTGGCAATTTAGGGATGTGGTAATGCGCTGAATTATCTTGCAAATTTCTTGCTCAGACTGGGCTAGTAGATTTTGAACCTCAATGGGTAATTCATAAGAAGCGATTACAGGATTTTTTGTAGCAGCAGTATTTTGCTCTTTACGCGTCGTATCAATTTCACCAGAGTCGATTAGTCGTTCCAAATCTCTCTTGATAGTTGATAATTTTCCGCGCCCCAACTGTTCTTTGATACGCCATGTGGATACTTCATCTCCTTGACTTAAAATTTCTTGCACTATTTGAATAAGATCTTGATCTGTATAAGATTTAGGCCTAGCCATTATCATCACCATTATTATTGTTATTATCAAGGTTTGTTAAGTTACTAACTAACTAACTAACTTTACTTATCGAGCTGCTGTGTTTCACGATCAGCCATTTTGTTTGGTTCCAAATCGACGGATTTCAACAATATTTTGGCTCTTGTTTGCATGTGTGGCGGGAGCATGAGCATTTCTTTCATTGTCGTATCTAAAAAGGATTCCACCATCTTTTTCTGGCCTGACTGCTGGGCTTTTAACCCGAGGAATACCTGCTGACAGAATCGGCTAAGAGGTTCAATAATTCCATCCTTCAACGAGTCTAAAACTCGTTCAAGTTTGCGTCTCTCAGTTCGAAGTTCAGTTATGGTTTTCTGCTGAATTGTTATTTCTTGGTCATTTTGCTCTTTTTGATCTTCTTGCATCATCAATTCGCCTAGCACGATGCTTTGCTGCATGACGGTTTCGTCCAATAACTGTTTTTGTATTTGTGTCTGCTGCTCAAGCTCAGCCAGTTTGGCTTGTTGAGCTTCAATTAAGCGGTTCTGAAAATTGTAGGTTCTTTCTTCCTTAGGGAGTTTTGACTCTCTATTCATCTGCTTTCTTTGTTCAGAGCGGCGCTCACTTTCAGGAGCTAACTCCGCATGAAGACCTTTAGCATGAAGCAAGTACTTGTTGGCAAAGTCGAAAACTAATCGTTGAAAGTACTCACCAAATAGCTTGTTTTGAAGTCGGCTTAGCTTACCTTTTTTATTAAAAGCTAATTCTATTTTTGTCTCGGGATGTTGCAGTTGGATATATTTATTTACGACAGAAACCTGAGCTTTAAGTAAATCAAATTCATCTGTTATTGAGTTTCGTCCTGACAAAAAATAGTGCGAGTGTGCTCCAGTATCTTCATCTACCGATCTTTCATCGTCGTGTGCGACAACAAAAAGAATCGGATATTCTGGAAAATGATGTTTCAAGAAAAACTCAGTAAAGTGAATGTACTCTTCAGTGGTTATTAATTTATTGCTCACATTCCATTGAGCTGGAATTTTAAATATACCCTCCTGTACATAAAGACTATTAGCATGTGGAAATGAAACCAGCTGATTATGTGCGTTAAGATATTTTTCTAGCATCTTGATGCGCTGTGCTTTATATGTCATCTGAAGAAGCTTAAATCGCGAAATTTTGCTGTATGAGCAACGACCTTTTGTATTGAGAATGTCATTTAAAAACTCAGCAACGTCATCATTCCCAGCTTTTAGCAGGGACGCTATTGTTTTCATTATTTTATGTTTATAGCTGGAGCGTTGACTTTGTAACTTCTTATGCATATGAAGTTTAGGAGTGGGTGCTACTTGATATAGTAAGTCCCATTTTTCTTCATGTCCCCACTGGTCTAAACGGGTGATTTTCCCGTTTATGTATATTTTGTTATAGGCCAATAATTCAGGTAACCACTGTATAGATGATTTGGTTTCTAAAGGGACAAATATGTCCCCCTTGGTGACCTGATGAGTGATCCGAAGTGAATGCCTTAATGATGCCTCACAAGCTCTTCGGTCATCTTTTCTTGATGTAAAGTTTACCCTGCTATGATAAAGATGGGTTGTCTTCATACTCGACCTCCACAAGGTCGAGTAGATAACTGTAATCTAAAGCCAACTGGTTGTACTTGCATTACACTTTTTATTTTAGTCATTAGTTACTCTCCAATTGGTTGTTCAGTAACTGATGTTTTTTTCGATAGATCCAATGCAACCTTAGAAGGCAGCTTTATGTCACTGTCTGGTATGAGAAACCCAAAAGAGTCTTGTAAATGCCGAGCAGCTTGTAATGAACAATCAGAGGAGTCTTCACGGATCCACTTTCCGTAGTGACGATCAATCATTTTAGTGTCACTATGTCCCATCTGTTGGGCTAGCCACTCCTTGTTGATGCCAGCTGTTACGCATTGAGATGCAAAGGTATGGCGTAGTTGACCGACTCCGCGATGCCTTACACTAGCAGCAATGAGATAGTTTTTGAAAAAACGCTCAGTGAACTCTTTAGCATCTGTGAACGGTTGATTCGTTTTAGTATTCACGAAGATGAAGTTAAGAGATTCTTGTTTTAATGTTTTATTATCGCGTTGCAAAACATTCACGGGTTTTCTTCGACGTTTTCCCGTCAGTTTTAGCTGGGATTTTAAAATAGAAATAGCAAGTGGGTTTAGATCGACATCGCGCACCGAATCTGTTGTTTTCGGGCATTTATAAACATCAAGTACACAAGCACGACGAACATAAAGCTTTTTGTTTTTCCAATCGACATCGTCCCAGCACAAGGCGATAAGTTCGCTAATACGAAGACCTGTTAGTATATCCAATGCTGTTGCATTTTTTACTTGCGGGCACACATCGTTGCAATTCGATAGTCGAGCGATTTCTATCTTGGTGAAGGGATCGGGTTCTGTTTTTTCTACCAATAAGTTCTTTATGTTTTCCATGGGATTATGATCGATGATCTGATCCGCTAAACCTGTAGAAAAAACAAAGCGTAGGATAGTTAAGTGCTCATTAATAGTTTTATTTTTTAAGTGTGAATGCCAACCTGCAATCGTCATTCGAAGAGTACTATGCTTGATAGAACGTAAGTCATCTTTACCAAAAATTTTACGTAACCTGTTGATCCGAGGTTGTTCCCCATTTTTTGTGGATTTAACTTTGCGATACTCACCGTCCGCAATAAAAATGTCTAGATAGTGATTGAAGCTTTGAGTGCTGCTCATTGTTTTTACTGTCATAATTATTTCTCTTTTTCGATTTTTGATTGATTCGAAATGGAAATTACGACCAAGATAAAAACTTGTCAAACACACAAGTTGCTGAAAAATAACAATAAATTATTTACTCTGACCTTGTTTATATATAATAAAAAACAAGCGATGTTAAATTTAAGATAATTTATCAAGCGGATAAGGAGTTGGAGTTTCTGGATTTACGGAAGCGAAATTTTTTTCGTAAAAATGAACTGTTTGAACAAAATTTAACCAATTCCGCAAAGGTAGCTAATTGGGGATTGATAGTTCAGAGAAGTTAAAAGGTGATTTCATCAGCTAATGTCATCAAAAAAAACATTGACGCTGACATCAAGAACCACAGCCAGATTGTGTAAGATTTCATCCGTCACACGTATCATGCCCGTCTCAATTTTTGCCAATTTACTACGAGTCATATCGATTCCGCGTAATGTCGCAATACGCTCTACATCCTGTTGAGACAACCCTTTGCCTAAGCGGGCTTTTTTTATATTTTCGCCCGTGATGTTCTTTGATTTTGTGATCGAGTTCATAGTAGTTAATGCACCTATATGGGTGCATTGAACTATCTCAGATAGTACTATACCTATGTGCACCCAAATGGGTGCAAGTTGGTTTTAATAGCATTTATAAAAATGATATCCGCTTCGATATCAATCAACCAATGGATTGAGATAGTTGTGTAACAACGAGAACTCATAGGGCAAGGTGTTCGTATCTATCTCATTTATTTTTGAAAAATAGTAAGTAGGTTTAAATGGAACTCGCCATCAATCATTCGAAAGTAAAATCAGGCAATGGAGAAGCGAAATACTTTGTCCGTACAGGCCAAGTCATCTCGTCTAATCTTGAATCCACAACACATACCTATTCTGATACAACCGTAACAGGTAGATCGTACATAACCAGTAGAACTAAAAAGAAAACGGTATTTTGGCTTAGATTTGATAACGGACAGGAAAGAAAGTATGTACTCAATAGTGATGTAGATATTCTGACAGGTCAAAAAATAAGCTTACTGTATTTGGAAGGGAAGAAGTCAACTTGCTTGGTTGGTATCGCGAACCATACGGCAGGTGAATACATTCCATATTTTAGTAGAACAGAGTTCCGTAAAGTATTTAAACCAAACAGAGAAAATATGACTTTGCTCGCTAGCGTTGGTTTAGTAGGTAGCGCAGCCCTTTATCACTCTGAGGTCTGGAAGCATGATCTAAACATCGCCGAATGGCTGGTCGGCGGATTCTTCTATGTTGCAGGTGTCTTTTTTGTGTCGGGTTTGGTGTTTCTATTTATTGCATTAATTCAAACTATTTTAGACTTTGATTACTACTCGTTTAAGAAAGAAGTTACAAGTAACCTAAACAAAATTATTTAATAATTTAATTAAAAGGTATTGCTATTAATAGCGTGCCTTTTGTTTTTTTGAGTTTAATTATTTAAGCTTTCTCATTAAATAAAGTTTAAATAATGTCTTTACAAATCAATTATTACTTGATAAATATATATTCAAGCCAGTGTGGTTAAGCTTATTTAAAGGAAATGTAATATGAAAAATGTAGTGATTAAATTTAAAAATGGTCGTAAATCAAGTTATGTTATTGAAAAAGAAATTCTAAAAGAAAAAAACGAAAAGTTTCAACTTAAGTACAGCAATATTTCTGATGAAGAAGCACTGCGTAGAGCGAATCAGATGCATTCTGAACATAAAGATAAGCCTGTATATCATGTGGCAAATAATTACTCAGGAAGTGAGAAGGTTAAGAAAGAGAACCGTGTTCCAGGTTTATACGGTTGCAACCGCTATAAGTCAAAGAAACCAGAAGTATTTAATATTTTATGATTTAACGTTTCACCACCATAGTTAATTCATTATTTAAGCCTCTAGTTTATGGGGAAACTATAAGAAAAAATAAAACCCCAGCTTTAAACTAGGGTTATATTAATATAATCAACAACTAATGCCGATAGATAATCGTTAAAGGCTATTCTGCAAGATTAACACAGATGAAATTATAAACATTATTTATAATTCTATCGACGAGACTTTTATTGAATGGCTTAATTTCTAGGTTAATGTTATGAATTTCAAAGCTAAAAGTAGTACACCCTGATAAACAAAGTGATTTCAGGGTGTACTACTTGTTACATATAACTAGTTAACAATTTAGCCACGGCACTAAATACAGGCACAACAACAGAGTTACCAAACTGCTTGTATGCAGGCGCATCGGCACAAACAATACGGAATTCACTGTAAGGATCATTCACATCTTCAAAGCCCATTAGCCTTGCACATTCTCTTGGCGTTAAACGCCTTGGAGTTTTATACAGAGGATCAAACTCAGGGGCATAACGACCATGTTCTTGGTCATATTTAGCTTCGCCTTCTTTAATCATCTCTTTGTACTGTTTTTCCGTACATTCTGGGTTTTGTTTAGCATATCGGTCAGCGAAATTAGTAGAGAACTCAAGACGCTCTTTGTTCTTTCTAAAGCCATGTTCACGGTTATCAGCAAGGTACTGTTCAGAGAGTCCTTGATGATTAATTAGTATCTCAGAGCCATCTTTGTAGTACCTCGCAGAAAGCGTTCTTGTCACAGCATTAGGATTTGAAGGGTCAACTAGTCCAAACCCAAACCCATTACCTTTACTTTGATGCTTCAGGGCATAGTGATACAGATAGTTCCACAAGTTTGGTGTTAACGTGTATTTCTTTGTCTCTTCTACAGAAAGATTGGTCAGAATGTCACTAACGCGTAAGCGCTTTTGCGGAACTTCAATGTTTTTGAGAGACAGTTTTTTATACTCTGGATTTTTTTCTACGAGATCCTTACGCACTCCGACGAGGACAATACGTTCACGATGCTGTGGGGTAAAGTTCATACCGTCAATGATGGTTGGCTCTGGTTTACGTTTACGTACAACCTTGATGGCTTCTTCAATATCAGAATCAACATCGGTGATATCAGCCACCCAATAACCTACTTGGTCAAGCGTGCGTATGATTGTCGCGAACGTTTTGCCTTTATCGTGACTCTTGAGGTTCTTAACATTCTCTAGGACAAAGTATTTTGGCTGTCGTGCTTCTAGTACTTTCTGTACATCAAAAAACAGAGTCCCTTGAGTATCACACTCAAAACCGTGCGCTCTACCTAATGAGTTCTTTTTCGAAACACCCGCGAGTGAAAAGGGTTGACACGGAAAGCCAGCAAGAAGTACGTCATGCTTAGGAATATGTTTCAGAATGCTAGCCTGTTGTTGTAGCTCTGTTGCTTCAGGATCACCACTGAGAGTGATTTGAGTGATATCCATGAAGCTAGTATTTTTCGCACCATCTTCTTGCTCATTATTCAGGAAATATGGCAGTTCTGACTCATCTACATAATGATTTGCTAAGTAAGTTCGTCTGGCTTTTTCATCCCATTCACTAGTAAAAACACATTTTCCCCCAACGTTTTCGAATCCCTTGCGTAAGCCTCCAATACCAGCAAATAAGTCAATAAAGGTAAAGTTTGGGTTGTCCCAATGAGCAGGTTTTTTAGGGAGTAAAGTTGATCTCAATTTCTTTAGAGAACTATCACCAAGTGAAATAGGATTAGCTACAGGATCGGCTTTCCAACGATTCAGTTTCTCTCGGCTGATCTCGCAGAACTCTCCACCTAATTCTTGAAACTTAATGGCTAAGTTCTTTTGATCATATATTGTAATCAATAGTTTAAGTAGCTTATTTGTTTCTTGATGGCAATGCTCGATATAGCTCTCAAACTCTTGATCGCCTTTTAAAGTTGTATACTGATTCATATAGGTGGCAAAAAGGGAATATTGTGTGCAAAAGTAACACACATTAATCCCTTTTTATAGACTTGAGTGACGTTTTATTTAGGATTGAGCGAAATAAAATGAACCTCTTCATAGAGTTCACTGGACGCCTTGTATATGTCATTGATACGCCACTGTGAGCGTCGCTTACTTTGCTTAGCATCAGTTGGATGAAATTTCGGTGCAGGATCAAGATACACAGTACCACTATGAATAGCTTGGAAAAGCCTCTCAGCATTAGTATTAAGACACCAGAGAACTTCATCTGGAAACTCAATCTTAAACGTATACCCAGCAGCTAAACTGTTGGGTTCATCATTTGGTAGTTTGGTTGCAGGTATATAGACGACCTCGTTGTGTTTAGCACCCCAGCAGTTTAAGAGGCGCTCGATGGACCAACTAGCTGCGATTTTTCCTTGTCTATCTTCTAATACAACTTCCATTCCCGTCATTTGCTTAGTAATGGGTTTCTTTGGGTTATATAGACCATGCTCAAAATGAGTAGTTTTTTTGCCGTTTTCATCTTTAGTTACAATGGGGTGAAAACACTGGATTTTTAACGTGAGCTGCGTTTTTTCATTTTCTTGATATGCTCTATGTAACCCTGTCAATCGATACACATCATTCTTCTTGTAACCATAAGTCGTCATAAAATCAGGAAAACTCTCCTTATACAGTCCTCCATCTGGCTCAGGAGTGAATAAGGTAAGCTTCTTGCGAGTAAAACATTTCAACTCAATACCGAAAATATCACCTTCTTTGTCAGCATTTGGCTCAATTCCCAGAGCATGCTCAAGTGTATAACCATGCACCTGCGTGCCAGTGAACGGTACTGTTTCACCTAGCTTGAGTCGGCAACCAAGCAAGGTTTTACCTGCTACATTAGCTTTCAGTAATTCTTTGAGCTTTTCTGTGCCGCTATCTTCACCGAGATCTATGGTGAACGCCTTGCAAACTTTTGAGCCGAAGTAGTTTTCAAGCTGATTAAATTGTTCAATGAATAGTCGGTTGGGATCCACAACTAAAACGGCAAAAGCATGACCTGAACGATTCGCACCTAAAACTAAGTAACGAGGTAAATAATCAGCCCGTTTAGTATATTCAATTGACATACAGCGAGGCATTTCTCGATTCACTGTTTGGAAGCCAGAGAGCCTAGCCTCTGGATACTGAGCATATACGATAGCTTTACACTGCTTAGCTCTTACCGCGTTACCATCTGTATCTAGCCATGAAAAATGGTGGAATTCAGCCTGTGGAATTAGCTTGCCAGGGTCTGAGGATCGCTTTGTTTCACTTGAACTTTCACCTCTATCACTAAACCTCAAATCAAAAATAGAGTTAAGTAGACTCGCATCTGAATGAAAATATACTTGGTTTTTATCGTTGGCATTCTTGGGTAATGATTTAATCAGTGCAATACTACATTCGTGCTTCTTTAATAGGCGACGCACATCATCTAAGTCATTGATATTTATGTGGTCATATTGGTTTATTTCGTACACTATGATGTCTCGGTAACCTTATTGTTGGCTACGAAAGTACTCAGATTTATTCTTATATTCAATGAGATAGATCGAGTATTAGAAAGGTTGTGATATTAACTACGCAGATAATTGAGCCATTTACCATCCGCTATTAGCTAAACTGCTGATAAAATTCAAACTATCTGTACAACAACAAGCTTTAAATTATGAAGGATAAATTATCACTATATCCAACTTAAAGAGTCAAAGCATCGGAAACCTCTAAGAATTCTTGTTTTAGTTTTTTCATCGTCAATTTTGTGGGTTAAGCACTCTGTTACCTACGACTAATTTGCGATTAAATTGCTTTGGGTTCCACGAGTACTGGACGGATGAAGGGATTTGAGTACTCTGACCTGAAAGGCTTTGCCAAGAGAGGCTATCCATTTCAAAATCGACGCCTTTCATCTTCAAAATTTCACGCATCAGTGCATCAGTACCGCCAGGGTGTGTGGGCATAGGTTTACCCGTTAGGCTGTTGAGTTTGGCTTTGGTATACAGACCGTAGCCAATCTTAATCAAATCACCTTGTTTAACTAGTTGTCTTAGCGCTCGTCCAACCTGGTCGTAGCTTGCTACATCATCAAAGTCTTTACGTTCAAAGACGTAACGTCTAGAGCGTTTTATCTTTTGATAAATACATTCAACGGCTGTCATTTGAACCGCCTTCGCTTACATATTGGCTTCAGTATAACTTACCATGTTGCCAATAGGAATAAATACGGCATTTCAACAAGACGAAATGCGGCATAAAGATAAAGGAGATCGCTTTTAACCATTTGTATTTTAACCATTTATTGTAAGATCTTAAACTATCACCTTGCTCGAAATAGTTTATGCCACCTTATTTAGGTTCTGAACGGCTAGATTCTGTATTATTTTTAAATAGGCGGCAGAAGCCGCCATGTCTCGATGTTACTACTCTTGTCTATTCAGCTCTTTTGCAATGACTTTAAGTAATTCCGCCGTGATATTTGCTGCTTTCGCTCTGGTAACGATTTTAATATTGTCACCATATTGAACCCAAGCATCCCCATCGTTCACAATTCTAACCATGGCAAAAGTATCTAAAGTCAGAGCATTGTCTATTAGTTGATTATCATCCATCACAACTCTCTACATCAAATTGACGAAAACTGAGAATGGTACTTGGATTCCATTCGTTTGAAGTCGCATTCCATGCTTCTCTAGAAAGTGCATTAGAAACAGAAGCTTATCCTCACGTTCTTGTTCATCTTCTTGCAATTCATAACCCAATATTAGTTTTAGCTGGCTAAATGACTCTATAGTGGAATAAATTGAATAGACACTGTCTAGCTCATCGAAAATTGTTCGGGTTGGGTTACGCCTCAAAGACAACTTAAGTCGATAAACTCGGCGGATATGTTCGATGTTTATTCCACAACTGACTAGATGCGTAAAATCATATTCTTGAGTGAAATCTGCATGTTCCAACGCTTCTGTCACGGCTTGAAGCTCAAAATTCGCTAGTTTACGCATCGTTTACCTCCAGACATGGGAATTTGTTAACAGCATCATGTAGTTGCTGTATTTGAGCTTGTTTTCCATAGCGACCATACGTGATGTTAGGGTGAGCATGACCAACGATCTCCGCAACGACATGTTCTGGTATATCAGCAATCTTTAACTCATCGATAAAAGTGTGTCGGAACGAGTAGGCAGTTGGCCGAGCATTGGGTTTCATTCCAATGGCTGTTTGTAATTTTCCTAAGTTAGTGCGGTATCGAAATGACCAATCTTTATTCTCGCCATGTGGTTTATAGTTAAACAACTGTTTCTGCTTTTGCTCTCGGCGCTCTTGCACATACTCAAGAAACCCTCCTTTTATCAATTGATTGTGCAAGGGGACAATGCGGAAAGCATTGGTCGTTTTTAGCCTCTGATCCGCTTCGGAATCAGAAATCGAGATGCATGCGACACCATCAATCATTTGGATATTATGGGTTGTTAATTGACAAACCTCTGAAGGGCGGCATCCTTGGTAAATTTGCAGTTTAGTTGTCCACTGAAACTGAGCGTCTTTTTTACGAAATTCAGAGCTGGATAATAGCCTTTTGATCTCTTTCAACTGCCAGCGGTCACGTTGTTGTGATGCTTTTGTACCACGAGTCTTCGGTGCTTTTATGGCTTTGAAGACATTTTTATCAATGAGTTCAATTCGTTCGCAGTAATCAAAGAACTGTTTGTTAGCTGAAATGTATTCTTTTACCGTTTTGCAGCTTAATCCTTTTTCAATCAAGTGATCTCTGTAGGTGGTGGCAGCTTTGGCAGATAAGCTGACGTTTTGCTTGGTCAGATAATCCAAGAAATTGGTACAACGCTGATTCAACTGCGTCAGAGTCAGTGGTGTCACTTTTTCCAAGCGTTTACTATGGATAAAGTTGCCTAACTCGGTGATGAGTACTTGTCTGTCAGCCAGATTACGGTTTACGGTTACTTCAGGAGCAGGAGCAGGAGCAGGAGCAGGTTGAACCTTTATCCTTGCCTCATTATTAATGCTAACTATTGTACATTGTGATTGTGGGTTATCCTCATTGGGAAGGTTAGAGCTAAACTGCTGGCGAATCTTTGCTACTTGAGCATCAAGGTCCATTTTAAAACTGGCGTAAGGAATCCTCTCAGTGAGTGCTCGCTCGTACAAAGTGTGGATTACACCAGAAAGCTGAGAATTACGCTTAGAAGCAAGCCTACGTTGCTTAGTCAGAAGTGAGAGTCGAACCTCTCTCGGATAGCCAAGAGAAGTCTGTAATGCAACAGGAGTGGAAATACGTGTATAAAACACGTTATTGCTCAATTTAATCAAATACATATGTATCACCTATTTGTATTCGGTGACATTTGATCGTCTTAAAACGAGAAAAGCCCTTGATAAATCAAGGGCTTGAATGTGGCGGAGAGATAGGGATTTGAACCCTAGATACGCTATTAACGTATGCCGGTTTTCAAGACCGGTGCTTTCAACCACTCAGCCATCTCTCCGTTGTTGACGCGAATAATATAAGGCTTTGAAAACCTTGTAAACCCCTAAATTATTCGTTTGAGTGTTTCCTGTTCGATTTTGTGTTATTTGTTGCTTAAATAAACAAAAAGCCCTCCGTTTAGAGAGCTTTTCTATCAACTTTGAGTGTTCAACTATTCACTTTTAGAGTAAAAACGCTGTAACTCGGTTAAGCCTTGCATAAGAACCGGCAGTTTAGGCGTTTCATCACGCATGCGCTTGTAGTTCTCATCGTATAGCTTGTAGTTCCCGAACTTATCGATCACGGTAGTTTGGTTATTTGTGATGAGAGCAAGTTCTCGAGTATCACCAGCAAGAATCCAACGGCGACGGCTTTCGTCAAATAAGTTACGACCACTGCTGTAATCGTATGGATTGGACGATACACCAAGCATATCTTGCAGTAGCGTAACTGAAAGGTCTAAATGGCTCGTGCTGTGATTAAACTCACCAGCCATCATACCAGGCCAATGGATTACCATAGGCACCTGCAATTGGTAACGACTGTAGTTACTGTTTGCGCCCCAGCTATTGGTATTGGTTTCGTTAAACTCACTGCCATGGTTGGAAGTGACGATAACAACGGTGTTTGCCAGTAATTGAGCGTCTTCAAGTGTTTTGATAATACCGCCGACTTTGTCATCCGCCGATTTCACTGCAAACTCATAAGCATTTTTGAAGCGTTCACTCGCCGACATATCTTCTTTCGAGTTCGATGGGATAGATTCAAAATTATCTACCGTAGTAACTTCGATGTAGCTGAACCAAGGCTGGTTCGCTTTTTCCGTTAGCCACATGTTCCAATCGGCGATAGATTGTTTATCGGTATGGGCTTGAGTACCATCCAGTTTTTCAGCTAGGTTTACGCCTCGGAAGACGATTTCTGAATAAAGGTCATCTTCAAAACCGCTGCCGCTAAACAAACCGAAGGTGTAGCCTTGATCTTTAAGTACATCAAGAAGTACAGGCGAGGCACCTTGTGCCTTGATGCTAGAGGCGTAGCTCGTTGGTAAACCATAGAACAAGCCAAATGCACCATAGGTGTCATTGCTTGAGCTGTAGTGTTTACGGAAGTTTTGGTTTTGTTGTGCAAACTCGTAGAGGTTTGGCATTTCTTCTTGATTCAGCGCGTCTGCACGCAGGTTATTTACGCTGATCATCAACACGTTCAACTTGTTTACACGGCGGTTGAATTCAAGTTTTTCTAGTGGGTAGTTCACCAGCTCAACGTTATTTTCATTCTCCGCTAAGCGTTTTAGGTACTCTTCACGGTCAAGCAGACCATGTTTTTCCATAAAGCTTTTCGCCGTCATTGGGTAAGAAAGCGGGAAGTTTGAGCGTTGGCTCGTGATCGGATTATAGAAATAGGCATCAGCCCAAATGTAGACCAAATGGCTGGTCATAAAGCTCAAAAAGAACACGGCAGCCAGTGGACGACCAACGTGTTTGTGAGAAAGTTTGCGTTGTTTACGCCAAACCCATTCTGATAAGGCGAGCTGAACAAGGAATATCAGCGGCATCACAACAAACAGGTGTTGTAGATCCGAGCTTAACGCACTTTTATCATCGCTGAATAACAGCTCCCAAACCACAGGGGTTAGGTGCAGGTTAATGGATTGGTACGCCTGGGTATCAATCAATAAGATTGTTTGTCCAACAGTGGCAAAGATCACTGCCACCAAACGGAATAACTTCCGTGATGGCAGGACAAACGTCAACGGGAACAGAACCAATAAGTAGAGAGCGAAAACAAGGAAGCCAAAATGGCCAACCCACGAAACCGCAAGATAGAACTGACCCAGCAACGTCTCGGGCCAAGGCGACTGAACAATGTAGCGTGTGCCTATCAACATCGAAGCTACGATGTTGAAGAATGCAAACCAATGACCCCAACCAACCAGTCGAGATACACGTTCGCCGTATGAGTTTCCGCTGTCTACCATGTATGTGTTCTATTTATCCGTTATTAATGTGTTTTTGGTGTTTCTAATGAAGACATCAGCGCCTGAGCAAATTTTTCAGCAATCAGTTTGCGTTGTGAAGCTGCAACACGTTGATTTAAGACATTCGTTGCGATATTTCCGGCAATCATTAGCGTCAATTCAGGAGAAGCGGCATGTTTTTCAAGAACCAAAGCGACTTCAGCAAGAATTTTCTCTACTTGTTCGTCAGTATATTTAGATGTAATCGGCATAAAGACTCTAATAATGATAGTAAAAGCGGCTTATGATAACCTACAATGCCCTTCAACTAAAACCTTGTAGCAAGATAAAATCACTATGAGCCTTCATCTTTCAAACGTTATTCTGCATCAACTGTGCAAAAACGATCAGGACGAACTGATTGTTAAACTTCGTCCAGCATCACTAGAAAACGATGCTTCAACTGAAAATCTCGTCGCAGAGCTCCATCGAGTATTCCATTCTAAAGCTGGTAAAGGTTTTGGCTCTTTCCAGTCAGACAGCGAATTTCAATTTTGGCTTCAAGAAATGCGCAAAGGAGAGCGAGATTTTTACGACTTCTCACAAATTAGTGCAAATCGCCTGAAAGAAGAACTGATTAAGTACCCATTTGCGGATGAAGGCATTTTGGTTTTTGCTGAGTACCAAAGTTTAGCAACAGATTATCTTTTCATTGGTATCTTGCCGATGAACCAAAGCCTTAAAGTGACTGAGGGTTTGGACATCAGCGCGACGGACTACCTCGATATCACGAAGATGGACATCGCGGCGCGCATTGACCTTTCGAGTTACGAGACGGATAAAGAATCTAACCGTTACCTACAATACATCAAAGGGCGTGTTGGTCGTAAAGTCGCTGACTTCTTCCTTGATTTTCTGCAAGCCGATATTGGCTTAGACACGAAACAGCAAAACCTTGTGTTGATGCAAGCGGTGGATGACTTCTGTGCGGATTCTAAGTTGGAAAAGCAAGAAGTTAACGAGTACAAAAAGCAGGTTTATAACTACTGTAACGAGCAGATCAAATCTGGCGAAGAGGTTCAAATTTCTGAACTTTCTGGTGAGTTACCGCCAAGCCAAGATGGTACGAGCTTTATGGACTTCACCAAAGAGCAAGGTTACGAGCTTGAAGAATCATTCCCTGGTGATCGCTCAACGGTTCGTAAGCTGACTAAATATGTGGGTGCTGGTGGTGGTTTAAATATCAGCTTTGACAGCTTGTTATTGGGCGAGCGTATTTTCTACGATCCAGAAACAGATACGCTGACGATCAAAGGGACACCGCCAAACTTGAAAGATCAGTTAAGTCGTAACTAATTCTTATGAAGAGAGCCCTAGGCTCTCTTTTTTTATGTGAAGCAAGCACTGCCAGAGCTCAGAACATGGTATATGCTTGTAATTAATGGATTATATGAGGACTGAGCGTTGCATCAATTAAGAGCAGGGATTAAGCGGATTATTTGGTTCTTATTCATTTTGTGGTGTGTATTTTCTGCAACTCTTTGGTTTCAGGCAAAGCAGACGATGCAAACGCTTTCCACATTGAATGAACTCGGCAGCAAAGTTGAGGAAGTACGTAACTTCTTTAATTTTGAGTTGCCGTATCGAGTTAAGCATTTCGATCAAGTCTCACTCAAACTTCAACTTGTGTACGCGGTTCGCCTTCAATTAGAAAGTGAAGTCTCTGATGTGAATGGGCCAGACGTCACGCAATTGCTTTATTCAACCGACCGATTTTTGGAAAGTGCACGCGCTTTTATTGGTAGTGATGGTGAGTTGGTATCGTTGGCGGAGCAACTGCACACCAGCCGAGGTGAGGAAAACAACTCGCAGCAAATTGAAAACATGTATTACCGCTTGGGAGCCTTAGTTCTTGAATCGATTTTTAGCGACTCCAACACCAATACGGATACCTATCGCGAACTGGATTTACTGTTCATCGAATCGGATTCACTGTCGACAGGGGAGCGTTCTGCATTTCAACGTCGACTCGCACAAACCTCAAGTGTTCTTGCGGCGAATGCGCAGGGCAGTTATTTGGCGAATCAGTTATTAAAGCCAGATTTTCCTAATCAGTTGGTGTCGATGAAGGCTACGCTCGAACAAAAACTGGTTTCTTTTATCTTTTGGCTCATTGTCGTGAGCGGTTGTCTGTTGGCGGTGGTTTCATGGGCTGTCTTCTCTAAAAATGCGGTGGCGAATTCAAGTTCATCAGAGCCTGCCGTTTCTCAAACTGAAAACGCATCCAGTTCTTTAGAACACGAGAACAAAGCGCGTGAGTTGGCAAGTGATGCTCAAGCGAATAAAACGCAAGAGCTAACCCCTGATTCGCGACAAGAATTGCTGGCTCCGCAAGAACCGTTTATCGATATAAACAGAATGCTGGATTCGCTTTCTGGCGATGAAGGCGCTGTCCGAATGTTGCTCGAGGTCTTTATTCAAGATCATGCTGAAGATGGTTCTAAATTACATAAACTTCTAAACGAAGATATAGACAACGCACAGCGCGCGGCGCACAGCCTGAAAGGGGTGTCAGGAAGTTTAGGTGCAATGCCCCTGCATTACATCTCAGGTGAGATAGAATTATTGATAAAACAGGGCAAAGAGGTACCGGATAATAAGCTCTGTCAATTACGGGATGTATTACAACAAACAACACTTTTCGCAGAGAAAGTTCTTAACAGTGAAAAGATACGAGAAGTGCTAACAGATTGATATTCCTCTGACTTAAAATGTTGGCGGTTGAGGTATTAAAGGCGCGTTCGAACCTACACTTGGGTTCCGCTTAATTCCTGTTCTATACAATTTGATAAAGGTAGCTTCATGTCCATTCGTCGAATATCGTCACTAATGGTTTTGTGGTTGGTTACCACTCTTTCAGGGTGTTCCCTGTTAGAAGTGAAAATTGACAGCCAGACCGTTCCTCTCACCAAGCAAGAGCTTAATATGCGCATTTTAACGCGCGAATATGCACTTCAATTTTTTGCTCAAGTTGAGCAAGCCGCCGATGTGCTTCAAGAGCGGTATGATCCCAATGATAAAGTGAACCAGTCTTACGTCCTGCTGTGGAAGATCAATGCAGAAGAAGGCTTGCAAGCTGCAGCATATCAAGTCTCACCAATGGCTGCATTGATTGATACGTGGGTGTTCACCCATCAAATGAACCAGTTTTATACAACGGGCGCTGGCCGTGACATTTTTGCTACGGATGAAGCCAAACAAGTCTCGGCACACTTAGCCAACGAGGTGGACCAGCTCGCTCAATCACTGTTGAAAAAAGAGGTTTACGATAAAACGAAGCTCTTTGTTGCTGACTTTGTTAAACAGTATCCGTTTGCTGATTTAAGCATGATTAGAACGCCCGCTTACCGTGCTTGGTTAGAAGCCAATCAAATCAGTGAGGAAGACGCGGTAACAACGTTGGGTACGATGCCGGAAGCATTGGGAGATGTATCCGATAGATTGAGTTTGGTCTCTGAACAAACGCCAAAGATCATGACTTGGAAGGCGCAGTTATTAGCGTTGAACAGTTCGGCAAGTATTGAGAAGGTTAATGCCGCTTTGAACAGTCTGCAAGTGACTGCTGACTCAATGAGAGATTTCATCGATAACAACCCTGAGTATATGCGTTATTTGGCTGAACAAATGGCGGTTGAACTGCAGCCTTTAGTGGAAGACATTGACCAAAAAACCGAAGCGCGTTTGTCTCAATTAGGTGAAGAGCGACAAGCATTAGAAGACATGGTGGCAAGAGAGCGCCAAGAGATCGCTCTGATCATCACTCATGAACGTGAGAAGTTTGCTCAGGATATGGATAGAGTGTCTCAAGAGGTTGTGAATCTCGCCATGACCAAGTTGATAGAGTTAGTGAAGAGCACAATTGTCTACTTTATTCTGTTCATTGCTGCGATATTCTTCGCTCCGCTTGGTTTAGGTTATGTGCTTGGCAAGCGAGCGGCGGTGAAAACAAAAGTAAAACAAAGCTAACGTGTAGTTTAGATACAAAAAAGAGCGCGAATGCGCTCTTTTCTTTGTCTTTCATTCGGAAGGGAGGTTCTTCCTAACTCTGCGAAGTTAAGCCGTTTGCTGCTTTAATTCGCCTTCAGCTTGTTCAACTGCTTCTGCTGTTGGTTCGCATTTATCAACAAACCAACCCATGTAAGACGTGAAGATAGTCACAATAATACATACAAAGCTTAGCCACATGAATGGGGCGTAAGACAGCGTAGCAACACCCAAAATACTTGCCATGTAGATACCGTTGTCACTCCAAGGAACCATACCTGATGTTAGCGTGCCACCAAATTCTGCGTTACGAGATAAGTTCTTACGTTTGTAGCCTAGACGGTCGTAATTCTTCGCACAGATTTTTGGTGTCAGGATAAGTGAAACGTACATCGCCGAACCAAATACGTTACCCATAAAGGCCGTACCGATTGTGCTTGTTGCCAGTGAACCTGCGCTTTGAACGCGTTTTTCAAACAGTTTCGCGATAGTTTCAAGCACGCCCACTTTGTCTAGCAGGCCACCAAAACCAAGGCCGAACACGATAACCGCTACCGAACCAAGCATTGAAGACATGCCGCCACGGTTAAGAATCGAGTCGATGAAATCTACGCCAGATGAGATTGCAAACGGAGCCCAAGCAGTGTTGAACGCAGTCAGGAAGTCCACATCTTGAATCATTACTGCCCAAATAATACCTAGCAGAGAACCAAAACTGATCACTGGGAATGAAGGCATACGCATTGCTAGAAGTGACAATACGATGATCACCGGAACAAATGAGTAAGGCGTGATGTAGAACTGCTGTTCCATCGCTTTAATCACTGAGTCCACTTGGCTCATGTCTACTTGACCTGCGTAGTGGAAACCAAAAGCAGTAAACATAATGCCAGTGATCACGTAGCTGATCAGCGCGATAGGCAGCATGCCTTTGATGTGCTCCATCACTTCAACGTTAGACATTGATGAAGCAAGAATCACTGAATCTGATAGAGGCGACATCTTGTCACCGAAGTAACAACCTGAAAGTACTGCACCCGCTGTAATTGGGGCAGGAACGCCAAGACCTTGGCCAATCCCCATCATTGCGATACCTGCGGTACCTGCTGCACCCCAAGATGTGCCGGTTGCCAACGCAGTCAATGAACAGATGATCATTGTTGCTAGCAAAAAGATAGAAGGGTGGATGGCTTTAAGACCGTAGTAGATGATGGTTGGTACGATACCGCCTGAAATCCAAGTGCCGACAAGTGCACCAACGGCAAGGAGAATCAATACTGCACCCAGACCATTAGAAATACCGTTTAGCGCGGCTTTTTCTAAGTCTTTGTACTGATGACCAAGTTTAAGACCCAATAGCATGATGATAAACCAGCCGATGTACAGCGCGAGCTGAATTGGCAGGTCTAGCTTGGCAGTAAAGGAAAATGCCAGAAGTAGAAATAAACCTAGCGAGATAAATACCTGTATCAAGCTAGGAAGGCGTGTTGTAACTTGCTTCATATGTGCCTCTGTCAATCTTGGAGCAATAGAGGAAGGCGCTCCTTGTTGTAATGGCGCATAACATACATTAACAAAAATTATATTTCGAATATTTGGTGTTTTATCTTGATGTTCGTCGGCTAAAACGTTTGCTTGTAAAATTAACTGCCAATTAATTTTAAAATCTATGTATTTAAATGTTGTGTGATGTGAATTTATTGTGCTTCAGTTGTTGTTTTCTCACGGAGTGGTAAGACCAATACGCTCGGAGTAGGGGATTTCCCTACTTGTTAATCGAGGAGTAACGGCAGCACAAATAGTTCGAAATTACGGCTAACGTGAATTTTCTCGGTAAAAGGGTAAAAATTGACCTCATTTACAAATTAGGGCTTGAGATTTTTCTGCGAAAAATGAACTATGGAGTAGGTTTAATTTATTACATGGAGAGTTATGCGATGAGAGTAGGTTTAGTTGGTTGGCGCGGCATGGTCGGTTCGGTTCTAATGCAGCGTATGGTCGAAGAAAAAGACTTTGACTTGATTGAACCAGTTTTCTACAGCACTTCTCAAGTAGGTATCCCTGCGCCTAATCTAGGAAAAGATGCAGGTATGCTTCAAGATGCCTTTGATATCGAAAGTTTAAAACAGCTTGATGCGATCATTACGTGTCAAGGTGGCAGCTACACTGAAAAAGTGTACCCAGCACTTCGTCAAGCAGGCTGGAAAGGTTACTGGATTGATGCAGCTTCAACGCTGCGTATGGCGGAAGATTCGATCATCACGCTAGACCCTGTGAACCTAAAACAAATTCAACATGGTATTCATGGCGGCACGAACACCTTTGTAGGTGGTAACTGTACCGTTAGCCTGATGCTGATGGGTCTTGGTGGCCTGTTTGAAAAAGGGTTGGTGGAATGGACCAGTGCGATGACTTACCAAGCCGCTTCTGGCGCTGGCGCGCAAAACATGCGTGAGTTGATCTCTCAAATGGGCGTTATCAACGATGCAGTAAGTTCAGAACTGGCAAATCCAGCAAGCTCAATTCTTGATATTGACAAGAAAGTTGCAGACACAATGCGCAGCGCGTCATTCCCTACAGACAAGTTCGGCGTACCACTAGCTGGCTCGTTGATCCCGTGGATCGATGTGAAGCGCGATAATGGTCAGAGCAAAGAAGAGTGGAAAGCGGGTGTTGAAGCGAACAAGATCCTTGGTTCTCAAGGCGCTCCAGTTCCTATCGATGGTACATGTGTGCGTATCGGTGCGATGCGTTGTCACTCTCAAGCATTGACTATTAAGCTTAAGCAAAATGTGCCGATGGATGAAATCGAAGAAATCATTGCAACTCACAATGACTGGGTGAAGGTGATTCCAAACGATCGTGACATCACGGCTCAAGAGCTAACGCCAGCGAAGGTCACCGGCACTATGTCAGTTCCTGTTGGTCGTCTGCGCAAGATGGCAATGGGCGATGACTTCCTAAACGCGTTCACTGTTGGTGACCAATTACTTTGGGGTGCTGCCGAGCCACTGCGTCGTACGCTTCGTATTATCCTTTCTGAAAAAGCGTAATCGACAAAACTTCGTAAAAAGAGCTCCTATTTAGTAGGAGCTCTTTTTTTAACCTTCTATTTTAACCTTCACCTCGAACCACTCGTTTGTCCGGGTCGGCCAACTCGCTTCCACAATGTTTACAGTAGATAGCGTCCGAGTCATGTCCAGCTTGAGAGCAATTAGGGCACTTCACCAGTACTTTGTGGGATTGCATCTCTTGATGTAGCTCCGCTGTAAATATCCCTGTCGGAACCGCGAGAATCGAGTAACCCAAGAGCATGGTTATAGATGCCAGCGCTTTACCTAAGTTAGTTTGCGGAACCAAATCTCCATATCCTACGGTGGTTATAGTCACAATAGCCCAATAAATGCTTTTCGGAATACTGGTAAACCCGTTTTCTGGCCCTTCAACAATAAAAATCAATGAACCGAAAATCGTGACCAAAATGGCGACGGTTGTGAAGAAGATGAAGATCTTTCTGCGAGCCATCAGTAACGAGCGCAACAAAATGTTCGACTCTTGCAGGTATCTCACCAACTTCAAGATACGGAAAATACGCATCACACGCAGTGCTCTGATCACGCCCATGAAAGAGGCGGATGGGAAGAACAATACTAAGTAAGTTGGGATGATTGCCAACAGATCGACAATACCGTAGAAACTTTTTGCGTACGCCACCGGTTTTGGCGAGCAATACAGACGTAGCAAGTACTCAATGGTAAACAGGCCGGTGAAGGTGTATTCAAGGTACTTCAGTTCTTTTGCCCACTCAGCACGTACCGAGGGAATGGAATCTAGAACGAGAACGGCTAACGAGCTGATGATGGCAATAATAAGCGCGATATCAAAAGCACGGCCGGCTTTGGTGTGGGTGCCAAATATAGTGACGTAAAGTGTATTTTTTAGAGAGTGAGTCGTCATGACAAAGCGATCCATTGTTGAATCGCTCTATCATAACGTTATTAATAAAATCAGGCTAATCCAGGGAACAAGTTACGTAAGCCGTTTGCAATAAACTCGATGCCTAGCGCACCAAGAATCAAACCCATGATACGTGTGATCACGTTGATGCCTGTTTGACCCAAGAAACGAACGATCAAAGGTGCCGAACGAAATAGCAACCAAGAACAAAGGCAAAACAGACCAATCGTAATAACGATGCCCACGGTATCGAACATACTTGGGTAACGCGCGCCATAAACGATTGTTGAGCTGATTGCACCAGGACCAGCCATTAGTGGCATCGCTAGTGGTACAACGCCGATCTGTTCGCGGCTAACGTATTCAGATTTTTCTTGTTTGTTCTGCTTATCCTCACCGAGCTTACCGCTCATCATCGAAAAGGCGATGCTTAACAGCAGCAAGCCACCTGCCACTCGGAATGAATCCAGTGAAATACTGAACATATCCAACAGTAACTGACCTGCAAGCAGGGAAATGATCAGGATGACGGCCACTGCCACATTGGCTGTTGTCGCGGTTTTGATCTTTTCTTCTGGTGTCATATGTCCGCTTAAAGACACGAAAACAGGCATGATGCCTACAGGGTTAACGGCGGCAACCAACCCCAAGAAAAACTGCAGGAAAATGGCTAGCTCTAAAGTCTGCATATTGCGTACTCGTAAATGTTCACATTAGTGAAAAACGGAAAGGGTAAATTTACACCAATCTATCGGGTTTTGTTGCTAAGTAAATTCGTGGGAGGTGACTACAGTTAGAAAGGGATGGATAACTGCGATATGCACCTTTGTTCCTATCGAATTTCTGCGCAATTATTGGAACATCTACTTACCAGATTCCAGATTGGTTTTCGGCGCTAAATGTAAGGCAAAAGTGCATTAGGAAGAAATGAAAAAAACTAACGTATTGACCCCACTATTTGTGAGAAAAACTAATTTTTTAATAAAATGTATCTAATCTGAGAGTGAAATGTTACATAGGATGTTGCTGTGAAATTGTGCTGTTTTACACAAACGTTAACATTCGCACATTTTTGATAAAAACAAAGGTGGTTTGTAGAGAGATGTATTTGATTCGATATACTCTCAGTAGCACAAAAAATTAGGCCTACATGTAATTTTGTTGGCTAAAAATGAAACTTTTTTACAGGTTGTTGTTGTTTCTTTTATTTTTTTGTCTGTTTGCTTGTTTTTTATGCAATAAATAAGTTGGTTTAATTTGTTTGTTTATCAAATAGTTACATTAAATTGTTGTGGTTAACCACTACTTTGGTGGTATTTCGAGTGTGAGAACTGATCCAAGTCAATTTTTTTCACACTCTGAAATATTATACTCAGTCCTGAAAGCAATTTACTAAGACGTTTGTTCTCTAAGTGACTGATAAACAGTAAAAACGAAAGACAATTGCCTTAATAAAAAGTTTTTAATATTTGTTAATTTTAGGAGAATCCCTATGCCTGTAACTAATATGGCTGAACTAGATGCAATGATTGCTCGCGTTAAGAAAGCGCAAGAAGAGTTCGCTACTTACTCTCAAGAGCAAGTAGACAAAATCTTCCGTGCAGCGTCTCTTGCAGCTAACCAAGCTCGTATCCCTCTAGCGCAACAAGCGGTAGAAGAATCTGGTATGGGTATTGTTGAAGATAAAGTAATCAAGAACCACTTCGCTTCTGAGTTTATCTACAACAAATACAAAGACGAACAAACGTGTGGCATCCTAGAAGAGGATGACAACCTAGGTACTATGACTATCGCTGAACCTGTAGGTATCATCTGCGGTATCGTACCAACAACTAACCCTACATCTACAGCGATCTTCAAATCTCTAATCTCTCTGAAGACTCGTAACGGTATCATCTTCTCACCACACCCACGTGCGAAAAACTCTACTAACGATGCAGCGAAACTTGTTCTAGATGCAGCAGTAGCAGCAGGTGCACCAAAAGACATCATCGGTTGGATCGACCAACCTTCAGTTGAGCTATCAAACGCTCTAATGAAACACGATGACATCGCGCTTATCCTTGCAACTGGTGGTCCAGGCATGGTTAAAGCAGCTTACTCTTCTGGTAAGCCAGCAATCGGTGTAGGTGCTGGTAACGTTCCTGTAGTTATCGATGAAACAGCAGACATCAAACGTGCAGTTGCTTCTGTACTAATGTCTAAAACTTTCGATAACGGCGTAGTATGTGCTTCTGAGCAGGCTGTAATCGTAGTTGATGAAGTTTACGACGAAGTGAAAGAGCGTTTTGCTTCTCATAAAGCTCACGTTTTATCTAAAACAGATGCTGACAAAGTACGTAAAGTGCTTCTAATCGACGGTGCGCTAAACGCGAAAATCGTTGGTCAACCAGCTACAGCTATCGCTGAAATGGCGGGTGTTAAAGTTCCTGCAGATACTAAAGTGCTTATCGGTGAAGGCCTAGGCAAAGTATCTTACGATGACGCATTTGCTCACGAGAAACTATCTCCAACTCTAGGTATGTTCCGTGCAGACAACTTCGAAGATGCAGTTGCTCAAGCCGTAACAATGGTAGAGATCGGCGGTATCGGTCACACATCTGGTCTATACACTAACCAAGACGTGAATGCAGACCGCATCCGTTACTTCGGTGACAAGATGAAGACCGCTCGTATCCTAATCAACATCCCGACTACACACGGTGGTATCGGTGACTTGTACAACTTCAACGTTGCACCTTCTCTAACTCTAGGTTGTGGTTCATGGGGTGGTAACTCTATCTCTGAGAACGTAGGTCCTAAGCACCTAATCAACAAGAAAACTGTAGCGAAGCGAGCTGAAAACATGTTGTGGCATAAACTACCTAAGTCAATCTACTTCCGTCGTGGCAGCCTTCCAATCGCACTTGGCGACCTAGAAGGTAAGAAACGCGCATTCCTAGTAACTGACCGTTTCCTATTCAACAACGGTTACGCAGATGATGTAGTAAGCCTACTGAAAGCTCAAGGCATGGAAGTTCAAACATTCTTCGATGTTGAAGCTGACCCAACACTATCTGTAGTAGAAAAAGGTGCGGCTCAAATGGCTAGCTACCAACCTGACGTTATCCTAGCGCTAGGCGGTGGTTCTCCAATGGATGCAGCGAAAATCATGTGGGTAATGTACGAGCACCCAGAAACTCACTTTGAAGAACTAGCAATGCGCTTTATGGACATCCGTAAACGTATCTACAAGTTCCCTAAAATGGGTAAAAAAGCTGAGCTTGTATGTATCACTACAACTTCAGGTACTGGTTCAGAAGTTACTCCATTCGCAGTTGTTACTGACGACAAGACTGGTGCCAAGTACCCACTAGCTGACTACGAAATCACGCCAAATATGGCTATCGTTGATGCGAACCTAGTAATGAACATGCCTAAGTCTCTAACAGCGTTCGGTGGTTACGATGCAGTAACTCACGCTCTAGAAGCTTACGTATCTGTTCTTGCGAACGAATACTCTGACGGTCAGGCTCTTCAAGCACTTAAGATGCTAAAAGAATACCTACCATCAAGCTACGCGAATGGTGCAAATGACCCAATCGCTCGTGAGAAAGTTCACAACGCAGCAACTATCGCTGGTGTAGCATTTGCGAACGCATTCCTAGGTGTTTGTCACTCAATGGCGCACAAACTAGGTGCAGAGTTCCACTTGCCACACGGCCTAGCTAACGCACTACTAATCTCTAACGTGGTACGTTACAACGCGAACGACAACCCAACTAAACAAACTGCGTTCTCTCAATACGACCGTCCACAAGCACGTCGTCGTTACGCTGAAGTTGCAGACCACCTAGGCCTAAGCCAAGCTGGTGACCGCACTGCTCAGAAGATTGAACGTCTACTAGCATGGTTGGATGAACTAAAAGTTAACCTAGACATCCCAATGTCTATCCAAGCGGCAGGTGTTGCTGAAGCTGACTTCGTAGCGAAACTAGACGAGCTAGCGGTTGAAGCGTTCGATGACCAATGTACTGGTGCGAACCCACGCTACCCTCTAATTAGCGAGCTAAAAGACGTTCTACTAGCTTCTTACTACGGTAAAGCTTTCGTTGAAGGTGAAACTTTCGAAGGTACTACAGTAATCAAGAAGAAAGCAGACCAAGAAGCAGCAAAATCTGCTCCTAAAGCTAAAAAAGAAAAAGCTGACGCGTAATTAAGAGTCGCTTTGAGTAAGGTTTTCGCTAGCACGAAACCTTAATCGGGAAAAGGTTAAAGCCCCAGTCAAATGACTGGGGCTTTTTTTGTTTAGGTATCGGAGGTTGCTTACATCGGAGCCGGGAAACACAGAGCAATGGTGTATGTTTACACTTCGGTCGCAACTACTCGGCCACTGAAGTATTCATTCGCGACGATGTACGCTGTGTTACGGACCAGTTCGTCTTGGATCTCTGCCCAGTGCCTTTCGTCAAGATCCTCTCGTGTATGACTGACAGAGGGAATCACGCCGCCGACGCGGATATTGAAAGGGGTGAGCTCTTTTGCCCAGCTGTGCGTAAAGCCAGACACCAAAGCCGCCATGCTTTCAACACCAGTCAGATCTTCGTGGTTATCATGCGAAATGACATTCACGATCACGCCTTTTTTATTGCGCGCTCTAAATCGTTCTGCGCCGACTTGCCCGTAGGTATAGAGAAAACGTGCTGCGGAAGAAAGGTGGTCGATATAGATACTCATTGGTTCTGGCGCCATTAGGCTTGGCATCGGTGAGCTCGTCCAACAATTAACAATAACATCTGGCGTTGCTCTGAGCTGCGATTCGATCTGATCAAACAATAGGTTTATGGATGTGGGGTTATCACTACACACATTCATTGCATAGACTTTGTCGGTAAATGCGCGGATCTGATCATAACTCGCCTTTAGGGCGCTTGAATTTTGGTCACACAGGATCAACGTCGCTCCGAGATGAGCGAAATGGCTGGAGCACGTTCTTCCGATGACCGAACCCGCAGATGTGACGAGAATGATTGATTCTTTAATATCCATAGCACCTTCACTGTATCCATGTGTGAAAAACAATACACCAGTGGTTTGTGCTATCAGCATGGTTGAAATTCGTTGAGCTCAGTGTGAAAGGCTTCAAACTAACGCTTTCGAGTAAGGACTATTGTGCGGTAATTTGTAAGGCGTCACATTTCTGACGTGTTGATACTGCAAGCTGTTGGATGAAAAGCTGATCTCTATGCTTGAGCTTGGATCTGATACTGACGTTGAGCCGTCACTAGCTGATTGTAGAGGCCCGCATCAGGGATAAGGCTCTTGTTGCGCTCACCTAAAGTGCGGCGCTCGTGGCCTGACAAATTATGATAAACGTCTTCAGGAAGATCGAACGTATCTTCTGGCAAGTAGGTTAGGGCGTCTGGTTTTAGGTAGTGGCTTAACTTTGCAGATGGCAGACCCGCATTATGGAATTGTTTCGCTTGTAATGCGGCGAGCTCGTAGCTGCTGCTATCGGAGCGCAAAGCTTGAGGCTGAGAGAGCCCAAACTGTTGACGAAGAATCTCGTCGCTTGTGGCCGTTTCTTTAATTTCTTCAACCGGTACGACATCTCGAACATCGTTGGAGAACATAGACAAAATCAGCGAAAAATCGGCACGACGACCTTCGTGAACAGCATGGTTGATACCGTTGCCGAACTGAATTTCGTTGATAATTGCTGCTTTGTCTAACGTATGAATTTGCATGATGTTCCTCTTGAGATGCTTTTATAACGGCGCATCAAAGAAGAACTTTAGGAAAAAGAAGAGATTAAATGGGTATTTTTAAGCGAGAAAAGAAAAAGCTCGCTGATTCAGCGAGCTTTTAAAATAAGACTAAATTGAACTAGGGGGAAGTCAATTACTTCGCTAGGTTCTCAGCTACGAAGTCCCAGTTTACAAGAGCCCAGAAGCCGTTCATGTAATCAGGACGTACGTTGCGGTAATCGATGTAGTACGCGTGTTCCCATAGGTCAACAGTTAGAAGTGGAGTAGTACCTTCTTCTGTTAGTGGCGTTGCTGCGTTAGAAGTGTTAACGATTTCTAGAGAACCGTCAGCTTTCTTAACTAGCCAAGTCCATGAAGAACCGAAGTTGTTGATTGCTGCGTCAGTGAACTTCGCTTTGAATTCTTCGAAAGAACCGAATGCTGCGTTGATTGCGTCTGCAACTGCGCCAGTTGGTTCGCCGCCCGCGTTTGGAGCAAGACAGTGCCAGTAGAACGTGTGGTTCCAGATTTGCGCTGCGTTGTTGAATACGCCACCAGTAGAAGTCTTGATGATCTCTTCTAGAGTTTTGCCTTCGAACTCAGTACCAGGGATAAGACCGTTAAGCTTAACAACGTAAGTGTTGTGGTGCTTACCGTGGTGGTAGTCTAGAGTCTCTGCTGAGATGTGTGGTTCTAGTGCGTCTTTCGCGTAAGGAAGAGCTGGTAGTTCAAATGCCATTACTCGATTCTCCATTGATATGAAAGGTTAACCTTTCGATTGCTTCCAGTGTTTTTTTATAGCTATGTAGCCTTTACGGCTGACTTGCTAGGTATTTTAGCAAGTTTTTACTTTATTAAAACCCCGATATGAAAATATTTTGAGATGCTAAGTGTTGTTCATGCTCGTCCACTTACCAACGAAGTGGTAGTAAGCGGTCAAACTTTTTGCTTTTAAATCATCTCAGTATAAACCGTATCAATTATATGGTTTTTATTCTGTCGTTATTGAGTAGAATGTGGCAAATAAACAAGTTCACATCCATGAATGAGGAAGCGATGGAAACTATCGACAAAATCAAACAGCAGATCTCTGAAAACTCAATCCTGCTGTACATGAAAGGCTCACCGAAACTGCCAAGCTGTGGTTTCTCTTCTCAAGCATCACAAGCGCTAATGGCATGTGGCGAGAAGTTCGCTTACGTAGACATTCTACAAAACCCAGACATCCGCGCTGAGCTACCAAAATACGCACAATGGCCAACGTTCCCACAACTATGGGTTGAAGGTGAGCTAATTGGTGGTTGTGACATCATTCTGGAAATGTTCCAGAAGGGTGAACTTCAGCCTCTAATCAAAGAAGCTGCAGCACGCGCTGAAGGTCAAGCTGAGTAATTCGTAAATACTCACATTTGGCGATAGAATACGAGGGAGCCGCATTGGCTCCTTTTTCTTTTTTAGGTTAGTGGAATGAACATAAAGCTTTACTACGTACATGACCCTATGTGCAGTTGGTGCTGGGGATACAAACCAACCATCGAAAAACTAAAACAACAACTGCCAGGTGTGATTCAGTTTGAGTATGTGGTGGGTGGGCTTGCACCAGATACTAATTTGCCAATGCCGCCAGAAATGCAACAAAAGCTTGAAGGGATTTGGAAGCAAATCGAAACTCAGCTAGGCACCAAGTTTAACTACGATTTCTGGAAACTGTGCACACCAGTGAGAAGTACGTATCAATCATGCCGCGCTGTTATCGCCGCGGGATTCCAAGATTCGTATGAGCAAATGCTCGAAGCGATTCAGCACGCCTATTATCTACGCGCAATGCCGCCTCATGAAGAAGCAACGCATCTTCAATTAGCGAAAGAGATTGGCTTGAATGTGCAGCAGTTTAAAAATGATATGGATGGCACGTTATTGGAAGGAGTATTCCAAGACCAACTGAGTTTAGCGAAAAGTTTGGGTGTTAACTCTTACCCTAGTTTGGTGCTGCAAATCAACGATGCGTATTTCCCAATTGAGGTGGATTACCTATCGACCGAGCCAACGCTTAAGTTGATTCGTGAACGCATTATCGAAAACATGCCAGCGCAATAGTGGCTTCGTTTTCGATTGAATTAAAAAACCGCTCATATCGAGCGGTTTTTTTGTTAGCAAAGGTATCAGTCGTTTCTGTTCGAAAACTTGATACTAAAGCACCATTGCAGCGATCCAACCGAAGATGATCAGTGGGATATTGTAGTGGATGAAGGTTGGAACAACCGTTTCCCAAATGTGTTCGTGCTGGCCGTCAGCATTTAGGCCAGAGGTTGGGCCCAATGTTGAGTCGGATGCAGGAGAGCCAGCATCACCTAGCGCTGCAGCTGTACCTACTAATGCGATCGTTGCCATTGGTGAGAAACCAAACGCCAAAGAAAGCGGAACGTAGATGGTTGCAAGTATTGGAATCGTCGAGAATGAAGAACCAATACCCATGGTTACCAATAGACCAACAACCAGCATAAGTAGCGCTGCAAGCGGTTTGTTGTCACCAATACTTGTAGATAGTGACTGAACTAGGGTTTCTACGCCACCCGTTTGTTTCATTACCGCTGCAAAACCCGCGGCTGCGATCATGATAAAGCCGATCATCGCCATCATGTGAACGCCTTTGGTGAATACGTCGTGGGTTTCCTTCCAAGCGATAACGCCACCAAACGTGAACACCATAAAACCAGCAAGAGCACCGATGATCATTGAGCCGGTGTAAAGCTGAACACCAAGCGCGGCAATAATACCAAGTGCAGCCACTAGGATGTGCTGTTTGTTAATGCTGTGGTCGGTTTCGTGAACCACCGTCAGTTCTGTTTCTTTGTACTCACGAGGTTTTCGGTAGCTAACAAAAATGGCCAGTAGCAAACCAAAAATCATACCCGCGCCAGGAAGCAACATTGCGGTTGGTACTTGGCTTGCGACAACGTTCTCTAAACCGTTGTCATGCAGGTTTTTTAGCAAGATGTTGTTTAAGAAGATGCCGCCAAAACCAACAGGAAGCACCATGTAAGGTGTAATCAGACCAAAAGTCAGCACACACGCAATTAAGCGACGATCCAGTTTAAGCTTCGCAAATACGCCCAAAAGAGGTGGAATCAAAATTGGAATAAAGGCGATATGAACAGGAATTACGTTCTGAGAAGACATGGTTACGAGCACTAACGCCACTAATACAGCGTATTTAAGGCCAGTAGTCGATGCCGCACTTTCTTTGCCGTTTAGGCGTTTAATCACGCTTTTTGCGAGCAGGTCAGTGATACCAGATTTAGAAATGGCAACGGCGAATGTGCCAAGCATAGCGTAGCTAAGTGCAATCGTTGCACCGCCACCTAAGCCACTTTCGAAGGCCGCTACGGTATCGCCTAAGCTCATTCCCGCAACAAGGCCACCAACAATGGCACTAAACGTGAGGGCGACCACCACGTTTACACGCATCAATGCTAACACGAGCATGACGCAAACTGAGATAACGACAGGATTCATACTATTCCCAATATGTTGTGTTTACTTATTATTCTTCGTTAACAAGCGGCCAACCGCCGAGGGCCTTCCATTTGTTCACGATGCCACAGAATAACTCTGCAGTTTTTTGTGTATCGTAAAGGGCAGAGTGCGCTTCACGATTGTCGAATTCCATCCCTGCCGTTTTGCATGCTTTAGCGAGAACAGTTTGACCATAAGCAAGGCCGCTTAATGTGGCGGTGTCAAAAGTAGCAAAGGGATGAAAAGGGACTCTTTTTAACTTGCAGCGTTCGTTTGCTGCATTAACAAAACTTAAGTCGAAAGCGGCGTTATGTGCAACCATTATTGCACGTGAGCAATCAGATGCTTTTTGTTCTTTACGAATCAGCTTATAAATTTCTTTTAATGCTTCTTGTTCAGAAACTGCACCGCGTAACGGGCTGAAAGGGTCACGAATACCATTAAACTCAAGCGCTTCTTTCTCTAAATTCGCGCCTTCAAAAGGTTCAATATGAAAATGAATAGTGGAGGCTGGATGCAGAACGCCTTCTTCATCCATACGAAGGGTGACGGCGCAGATTTCTAAAAGTGCATCGGTTTGAGCATTGAAACCAGCGGTCTCAACGTCAACAACCACTGGGAAATAACCACGAAAACGCTTTTTCAGGGTTAGGGCTTCATTTTCTATTGTCATGTTGGCTTATTTTTGTGTGACGAAGGCTGCATTATTGCAGATTATATCGATGAGAAAAACCGCAATTTCGGAGAAAAACGGAATTCTATTTTCCATCTAATCAATAAGCTCGCGCGGCGCTTGAGATAAAGAGCACAAGTACCGATTTTTGTATCACGCAGGTGCATATTTAACTCGGGAATAGATACGATTTAGCGGCATTTGTGGGAGAAATCAGAGCTAGAATCGTTCATTTTGATAGTCTCACTAAGAAAGTTAGAGCATTGGCGGGATTTTTGCATGACAATCGTTGTAGTTTTAATGATTCCAATTAACGGCAAAAGACTGCCGTTTGAGAGATTGTACTAGATGAATAAATGGCTGATAACCAGTGGTGTCATGCTTTCACTGCTTAGCGCAAACAGTTACGCGGTGATGGGCAAGCGTTATGTCGCTACTCCGCAGCAATCACAATGGGAAATGGTGGTAAATACCCCTTTGGAATGTCAGCTTGTGCATCCAATTCCAAGCTTTGGTGATGCGGTGTTTTCGTCGCGTGCGAGTAAAAAAATCAATTTGGATTTTGAACTTAAGATGCGTCGCCCTATGGGTGAAACACGCAATGTTAGCTTGATCTCAATGCCACCGCCTTGGCGACCGGGTGAGCATGCCGACCGCATCACGAATCTGAAGTTTTTCAAACAGTTTGATGGGTATGTCGGTGGGCAAACTGCTTGGGGTATTTTATCTGAATTAGAGAAAGGCCGTTACCCAACATTCAGCTATCAAGATTGGCAAAGTCGCGATCAACGAATTGAAGTCGCGTTGTCATCCGTATTATTCCAAAGTAAGTACAATGCGTTTAGTGACTGTATCGCTAATTTGTTGAAGTATAGTTTCGAAGATATTGCGTTTACGATTTTGCATTACGAACGTCAGGGTGACCAACTGACGAAAGCGTCTAAAAAGCGTCTTGCTCAGATTGCTGATTATGTGCGTCACAATCAAGATATCGACCTCGTGCTGGTGGCGACATACACTGATTCAACCGATGGTAAGAGCGAAAGCCAGAGCCTATCGGAGCGACGAGCAGAGTCTCTACGTACTTACTTTGAATCACTGGGTTTGCCAGAGGATCGTATTCAAGTGCAAGGTTATGGCAAGCGCCGACCTATTGCTGATAATGGCACGCCGATTGGTAAAGACAAGAACCGTCGTGTAGTCATCTCTTTAGGTCGAACTCAAGTTTAGGCCGTAGTAAAGCATGCTTACATAAAAAACGCCGGAGAAATAATCTCCGGCGTTTTTGTATATTGACGTTGTTAGCTTGTAAATTAAGTAAGAGCATCGAAAACGCTCAAGTCTTACTTTGTATATGTTAGTGAGTATCTACTTACTGTCGAATAACTTTCGTTGAGTCATTTCCAAGTGATGAGGTCAGCTTATTTTCGACCTTTGCTCATTAATTTAAACGAAACTTAGCGATCACTTCGCAATTGGTTGCGGTATCGATCTTTTCTACTTGTTTCGCAATTGCTGGGTTTGGATGACGCTTCATAAAATCGATAAGTGCTTTTGTGCAACAGCCGATGGAGTCAATAAAGCTCGCGCAATTCTGGTTTGGGCATTGGGGAATAAGTGTGAGCACTTTTTCAGATGCCAGCTGAAGATATTTGAGTTCGTATTCGGTATCACCAGCCCAGCGCCAAAATTGCGCGAGGTTGTGACAAGAGATTACAGAAATCAAAAGGCGTTCGTCTGCTTCAATTTCCACGCATTCACTAATGTCTTCACTTAAGCTTAAAGCTTGTTGATAGTGAAGAATGCTGCGTACAGGATCATCTAGTTGCAGGGCAGTATCGGCTAGGAGTGTGTGTTTTTCCCATTCACTGATCATTATCGTTGTCCCACGTATCGAATTTGGGATGAATCTAAACGATAATTATTATCAAGTAAAGTGGTTTGTTTACAAAAGGACAGGCAGATCGCAGACCTGCCTGTAATTGAGGTTCGACTTGCAATGCAAGTGAATCAGATGAACTAGCCTTCTAGACCCGCAGAAGCTTGTTTGTTCTGGATAAGCTCAATCATGTAACCATCAGGATCTTTTACAAAGGCGATGTGTGTTGTACCACCTTTCACAGGGCCCGCTTCGCGAGTAACGTTACCGCCTGCAGCTTTGATTGCATCACATGTTGCGTAGATGTCGTCTACGCCAATTGCAATATGACCAAATGCTGTGCCTAGGTCATATTCTGTTTTACCCCAGTTGTAAGTCAGTTCAATCACGGCACCTTGGGATTCATCACCGTAACCAACAAAGGCAAGTGTGTATTCGTACTCTTTGTTTTCGTTGGTACGAAGCAACTGCATGCCCATGACTTCAGTATAAAATTTGATTGATTTGTCTAGATCACCTACGCGAAGCATAGTGTGTAGAATTCGACCGTTTGACATTTTTAGCTCCTAGCTTCTGTTTTCAGATAGCGTTAACTATCTGGGTATACTTTCTCTTTATATTCGCACAAATCTTCAATAATGCAGCTTCCACAGCGAGGCTTTCTCGCTAAACAAGTGTAGCGACCATGAAGAATTAACCAGTGGTGTACATCGAGTTTGAACTCTTTTGGTACCACTTTTAATAGTTTTTGTTCGACATCATCTACCGTTTTTCCCATCGCAAACTTAGTACGATTCGAAACGCGATAAATGTGCGTATCGACGGCAATGGTTGGCCAACCAAATGCGGTGTTGAGCACGACATTGGCGGTCTTACGTCCGACTCCTGGAAGAGCTTCAAGAGCGTCGCGATCTTCAGGCACTTCGCCATTATGTTTTTCTAATAAGATCTTACAGGTTTTGATGGTGTTTTCTGCTTTTGAGTTAAACAGGCCAATAGTTTTGATGTATTCCTTCAAACCATCGACACCCAAATCGAGAATACTTTGTGGCGTATTCGCAACGGGGAAGAGTTTGTCAGTGGCTTTGTTGACACTGACATCGGTCGCTTGCGCTGAAAGTAGCACAGCGATGAGTAACTCAAATGGAGAGCTCCAGTTCAGTTCCGTTTCAGGATTGGGGTTGTTTTCTCTTAATCGTTCAAGAATTTCTATTCTTTTTTCTTTGTTCATTGCTGACTTCCAAACCCGTCTTTGCGGTTTATGAAAAAGGCCCTACGAGTGGTAGAGCCTTGATTTTAGAATTCTTATATTATGCGTTAGTTACGCGAGCACGCTCAATGGCCGGTTTTTCTTCTTTCGGCTGACGAGCCTGAATTGAGCTGTCGATAACATTTTTCAACGCAATCAAAAGTCCTACACCGATGAAAGCACCTGGTGGTAATAGTGCTAATAAGAAGCTGCTATCAAATTGGAATACTTGAATGCGCAGCGCTGCAGCCCAGTCACCCAATAGCAAGTCTGCGCCGTCAAACAATGTGCCGTTGCCGATAAGCTCGCGCATTGAGCCCAACACAACTAGCACACTGGTCATGCCCAGTCCCATCCATAAGCCGTCCAATGCGGCAGGAAGCACATCATTTTTTGAAGCGTAAGCTTCGGCGCGACCGATGATGATACAGTTGGTTACGATCAACGGGATAAAGATACCCAGTGATAGGTACAATCCGTAAGCGTAAGCATTCATTAGTAGCTGGACGCAGGTTACGAGTGACGCAATGATCATAACGAAAACCGGAATTCGGATCTCTTTAGGAACATAGTTACGGATCAGTGAAACCGTTACGTTAGACCCCACTAGTACCAGTAATGTGGCAATACCAAGACCCAGCGCGTTGGTGATCGTCGATGAAACGGCGAGTAGAGGACATAAACCGAGCAGCTGAACCAATGCTGGGTTGTTGCTCCACATGCCGTTCTTCATCAATTGTTTGTTTTCGCTCATTGATTGTCTCCTGCGCAGTTTAGTGGCTGGCTGAGAATCTCATCACGAGATTGATTTACGTAGTTTACGGTGTTTCTGACTGCTTTGACGACAGCTCGAGGCGTAATGGTAGCGCCAGTAAACTGATCAAAGTCTCCACCATCTTTACGAACTTTCCAAGAATTCCAATTATCTTCGGTGACTTGCTTACCCGTGAAACCAAGAATCCAACTGGTAACGCGAAGATCTATTTTATCGCCTAGCCCCGGAGTTTCTTGATGGCTAAGTACGCGCGTACCTAAAATCTTACCTTGATTATCGATACCTGTGATGACTTTGATTTCACCGTTATAGCCATCTGGTGCAATCGACTCAATGGCGATGGCTGTTGGCTCGCCATTTTTGGTTGCAATGTAGGTAGGCATCGCGTGCATCGTGCCAAGCTCTGGAGACGTCACCAACGTGCATGATTGAGTTAATGCGTTGTCGTGCATCGTTTCAGGAATCACTTGATTAAGCACTGAAAGTAGCTGCTTTTGTTCCTGAAGCTTGATTTGATCTTCGGTTAAGTACTGAGTCAACGCGACCAAACCTGTTGTGGCGCAAGCAAAGATTGCCAGTGTCAGACCATTTTTTCTAATTGCGGTTAACATGTTTACCTCAGTGGCCGTAAGTTCTAGGTTTGGTGTAGTAGTCGATAAGCGGAACGCACATGTTGGCTAATAGAACCGCAAAGGCGACCCCATCAGGGAAGCCGCCCCAACTACGAATAATAAAGACAAGAGCACCGATTAGCGCACCAAAAATAAGGCGGCCTTTTACTGTGGTAGATGCCGATACTGGATCTGTCGCAATAAAGAACGCACCTAGCATGGTTGCGCCTGACAGCAGATGGAAGATTGGCGAAGCCGTCTCTCCCGGCGTGATAACGCTGAAAATAAGGCTAAACAGAGTCAAACTCGCGAGGAAGCCTGCTGGAATGTACCACTGAATGATGCGTTTTTTGATCATCACTAAGCCGCCAATCAGATAGGCTATGTTCACCCACTGCCAGCCGATGCCAGCCAAGCCACCAAAGATCGGCTGTGAAAGCACTTCACTAGGGGTTGCTCCCGTGTGAATACCTGTTTTAAAGGCATCCAGTGGAGTTGCCATTGTTACACCATCAACACCAGCGCGAACTTGTTGCAATGAAAGACCGTCATAATCAAAACCAGTGAAAATCAAAGAGAGGGTATCTGCGAAATTCACATGGTCTGGAATCAACAGTGTTGGTGCACTCCAACTGGTCATTTGAACCGGGAAGGAAATCAAAAGTACAACGTAAGCGACCATTGCTGGGTTGAAGAGATTCTGTCCAATGCCACCATAAAGGTGTTTGGCAATCACAATCGCAAAAATTAAACCAATAACTATGATCCACCACGGAGACCAAGGTGGAATGGCAACGGCGAGTAGCCATGCGGTGACAATTGCACTGTTGTCTCGTAACGCTCTCATTGGCGAGCGTTTACGAAAGATCATCACGAGTGCTTCAAGTGATACTGCAACGGCGATAGCAAAAATCAGCTGGATTAATGTGCCCCAACCAAAGTAGTAAGTTTGCGCTGCCAAGCCAGGGATAGCACATAAGGCTACCCATTTCATTAAGTCAGGCGTGCTGCGACGACTATGCGCATGCGGTGAACTGGCAATAAAAAACGACATTACTCGCTCTCCTCGGTATTATTTTTATTCGCGTCTTGTTGAGCTTTTCGTGCTTTTGCACGAGCAATAGCAGCAGCGACCGCGGCTTTCTTCGGATCTTCAGCTGGCTCTTGAGAAGCGGTTTCTTCAACAGGTTGAGATTCAGTCTCTTGTTGCGCTTTACGAGCTTTTGCACGAGCAATAGCAGCAGCGACTGCGGCTTTCTTCGGATCTTCGGCTGGCTTTTGAGAAGCGGTTTCTTCAACAGGTTGAGATTCAGTCTCTTGTTGCGCTTTACGCGCTTTACGCGCTTTTGCACGAGCAATAGCAGCAGCGACTGCAGCTTTCTTTGGATCTTCGGCTGGCTTTTGAGAAGCTGTTTCTTCAACAGGTTGAGATTCAGTTTCTTGTTGCGCTTTACGCGCTTTTGCACGAGCAATAGCGGCTGCAACTGCGGCTTTCTTCGGATCTTCAGTTGGCTCTTGAGAAGCTGTTTCTGCAACAGGTTGAGATTCAGTCTCTTGTTGCGCTTTACGCGCTTTTGCACGAGCAATAGCAGCAGCGACCGCGGCTTTCTTCGGATCTTCGGTTGGCTCTTGAGAAGCGGTTTCTTCAACAGGTTGAGATTCAGTTTCTTGTTGCGCCTTGCGTGCTTTTGCACGAGCAATAGCAGCAGCGACTGCGGCTTTCTTCGGATCTTCGGCTAGCTCTTGAGAAGCAGTTTCTTTAACAGGTTGCGATTCAGTTTCTTGTTGCGCCTTGCGTGCTTTTGCGCGAGCAATAGCAGCGGCGACTGCGTCTTTTTTATCTTCAGGCTTTTCAGATGCGCTTTCTTCGTGCTGAGCCTTTTTCGCTTTCGCACGTGCGATTGCAGCAGCAACTGCAGACTTTTTGTTATCTACATTGCTAGCAGGAGCTTCGCCTTGTTCTTTTTCTGCTTTACGTTCACGAGCAAGACGCTTGCGCTCTTCACGCAGTTTTGCCATTTCGGAGTTGTCAGGCTCAATTGCACCAACTTTTGCTGCTGCGGCTTGCTTCGCTTTTGCTTTGGCAATGGCAGCCGCGACAGCAGGTTTAACTGCTGGCTCAGCTTTATTATCTTCGTTCGATTTTTGTGCTTTAACACGAGCAATGGCTGCGGCGATCGCATCATCACCACCGGTTGACTTCATCTCTTTTCGACGGTCATCCGCGGCTTTCTTGAAGCGGTTCTCACGTTCTGCTTTTTCGCGCTCCATACGCGCTTTTTTCTCTTCGAAGCGCAGTTTCGCACGCTCTGCGGCTTCTGCTTCTTGAGTTCGAGTACGAATTTCTGCTTTTGCTTGGCGGTAATATTGCACCAGTGGAATTTCACTTGGACAAACAAACGCACAAGCGCCACACTCGATACAATCTTTTAGATTTAGTTCTTCTAGCTTGTCATATTCTTCGGCCTTAGCATGCCATTGAAGCTGCTGTGGCAGTAGAGATGCAGGACAAGCTTCCGCACATTGACCACAACGTATGCATTCCATCTCGTATTGATGAGCTGAAATCTCGTGACGAGTCGGAGCTAAAATACAGTTCGCCGTTTTGGTGATAGGAACCTGTGAGTGGGGCAGGGTAAAGCCCATCATTGGTCCGCCCATGATCAAACGCTGAAGTTTTTTATCGGCTTTGTACCCGAATTCGTCGAGCAGTGCTTGAACTGGGGTACCCAAGAGCGCCCATACGTTTCGAGGCTGTTTAAAGGTTTTACCTGTTAACGTAACGACACGTTCGATCATTGGCTCGCCATTGATGATAGCGCGCTTAATTGAGTATAAAGAACCGACGTTTTGAACCAAGATGCCAATATCTGCAGGGATAGAGCCGCTAGGAACTTCCTTGTTGGTCAGAATCTTTATCAGCTGCTTTTCACCACCCGATGGGTATTTCGTCGGGATTACTCGAATAACAATGTCCTTGTTCAGAGCGGCGCTTTCCAGCGCTTTAATGGCATCTGGCTTATTATCTTCGACACCAATGATCGTCAGTTTTGGCTTAAGGATATGTTCGACGATTTCGATACCCTGAATAAGCTCTTCGGCATGCTCCTGCATCAGTTTGTCATCGGCCGTGATGTACGGTTCACATTCTGCTGCATTTACAATCAGGATTTCTGTACGAGCAATGCCTGATTGGATCTTTTTCGCGGTAGGGAAGCCAGCACCACCCATCCCTGAAATGCCAGCAAGGCGAATAATGTCGATGAGTGCATCGGCGGATTCTTGAGTGTAGTCAGCGATAGGTGACTTTTCACACCAAGTATCTTGGCCGTCAGGAGTGATGACGGCGCACAATTCGCTCAAACCAGAAGGGTGAGCCACCGTTCGAGGCTCGATGGCAGTAATAGTGCCAGAAGTTGGCGCATGTACAGGTACTGTAAACCCAGTTTCTGATTGGGTTAAAGCTTGTCCTTTTAAAACGTGCTCACCAACAGAGACCAACAAGTTACCCGCTTTACCAATGTGCTGTTTCAGCGGAAGAATGATTTCAGCGGGAATGGATGCTCGCACTAAGTCGGCTTTATTGGATTGTTTTTTGTTTTCTGCCGGATGCACACCGCCTGGGAAGTCCCAAAGCGAGCCAGTACGAATTTGTTCAATCAAAGACAACATACGAAACCTTACTTAATTGAATCTTTCACGTTCGCTGCATCGCTGGCAGCATCCGTAATGTTAACCACTGGGATGGCGTTAAGTTGCCACTTCCAGCTATCAGTGGTGGTTTCCACAGGAATCATTTCAATACAATCGGTTGGACATGGCGCGACACACAAGTCGCAGCCTGTACATTCGTCTTTGATGACCGTGTGAACGGCTTTTGTCCCACCAACAATCGCATCAACAGGACAAGCTTGAATACACTTAGTACAACCGATACACATATCTTCGTGAATGAAGGCAACGGTCGGTACTTTGCTGTCTAGATCGTGTGCCGACTCTTCAGGTTCCACACCCATTAAGTCTGCGAGTTTTTCGATGGTTGCTTGACCGCCGGGAGGACACTTATTGATGTTGTCTCCATTCGCAATCGCTTCTGCGTATGGTCGACAGCCTGGATAACCACATTGGCCACATTGTGTTTGTGGAAGAATAGCGTCGATTTGATCCACGATAGGATCCGCTTCAACTTTAAAACGAATAGAAGCAAAACCAAGAATGGCACCAAAAATCGCAGCAAGCACAGCGAGTGCGATGATCGCAATTAAAATCGTACTCATTGTTTACTTCACCAAACCTGTAAAGCCCATGAAAGCAAGCGACATTAAACCCGCTGTGATCATTGCAATCGATGCACCTTTAAATGGAACAGGCACGTCAGCCGCAGCGATACGCTCACGCATAGAAGCAAAAAGGATCAATACAAGTGAAAAACCGACGGCTGCACCAAAACCATAAATGATAGATTCGATGAAGTTATGATTCTCATTGATGTTGAGAAGTGCAACACCCAATACGGCACAGTTGGTCGTGATTAGTGGTAAGAAGATACCAAGCAAGCGATAAAGGGTCGGGCTAGTTTTGTGTACAACCATCTCGGTGAACTGTACCACGACAGCGATCACCAAAATAAAGCTCATGGTTCTTAAGTACTCGATACCGAGCGGTCGCAAGATATAGCTTTCCACTAAGTACGCACACACAGATGCGAGGGTTAGCACAAAAGTGGTTGCTAACCCCATGCCTATTGCTGTTTCCAGTTTTTTAGACACGCCCATAAATGGACACAAGCCCAAAAACTTCACCAGTACAAAGTTGTTCACCAGCACAGTGCCGACCAACAACAAAACATATTCGGTCATAGTTATTACGTTCTTAAAATCCGATCCCAATATTATCGTGTTTTGTGACACCAATAACAACCAGTGAACGATGTGGTTTTATACACACGGCTGAAAAATAACCGTCAATGTGAGTTAGATAGATGAATTTGTATCTGAATTAATAGTTTGGTGAATAATTTGTTGGGGGAATGAGAGCTAACGAAAAGTGCGCGAGTCCTGAGTGGCCCATACGAACGATTGGGTTGGCCTCTGATACTTAGCAAGTGGATAGAAGTTTTAAGCCGATTTTTTGACGATTAAAAACGAAAAAAGCTCAGTTTTTCAACTGAGCTTTTTTCTTGAATTTGGCTCCCCCTGCAAGACTTGAACTTGCGACATACGGATTAACAGTCCGCCGTTCTACCGACTGAACTAAGGGGGAATTGCTTTGCTTGAAAGCGGGACGAATCTTACCGAGCACTAAAACTAGTGTCAACAGTAAAAAAATACATTTTTTTGAAAAAATTGTACTTAAAGCGCTTTACTTTTTTGTAGTGCTTGCCAGTAAAGGGCTAGAGTTACTTATCCACTAAAATTGTGGATAAGTGTGTTGATGAGATCTGAGTAAAGATCTCTCATATGCAACGCGGTTTGTTTTGTGTGCATTTTTAGTCAGTTTTATGCGCAAAATAGGCAAATGAAACAGTGATTTATTGAGTGAGTGGGTAAAATATTCAAAGTGGATAAAAGATGAGCTTTTGGGGATAACGAGCTTTTTAGAGAAGTTTTGGGGAAAAGTTGTGGAAACTATAAGTTGATATTAGAGGAGTGTTTATCAACTAGGGCGAAGTACTATATCAGAGCGACTCGAATAAGGCTATAGCCATATAGACAAAGTACAAAAATTATTAACAATGAGTGAGAAAAATCATTTAGGCATAGATTTCGTTTACTAAGGTGTATATATATACAGCGCAGAAGTGGTAACACAGCCTAACGTAGTAAAGGCAGTAAAGATTGAGGAAGGGTATGAGTAAAGTTTATGAACTGGTCTCTGAGTATCAACCATCAGGTGACCAGCCAACCGCGATTAAGCAATTATTAGAAGGCTTAGATGCGGGGTTGGCGCATCAGACGCTTTTAGGTGTAACGGGTTCTGGTAAAACGTTCACGCTAGCGAATGTGATTGCTCAAGCACAGCGTCCTGCAATTTTACTGGCGCCAAATAAAACCCTCGCGGCTCAGTTGTATGGGGAAATGAAATCGTTCTTTCCTAACAATGCGGTCGAGTATTTTGTGTCTTACTACGACTATTATCAACCAGAAGCGTACGTGCCTACAACTGACACCTTTATTGAAAAAGATGCGTCAGTGAACGCTCACATTGAGCAAATGCGTTTGTCTGCCACCAAAGCTTTACTCGAACGAAAAGATGCCATTATCGTCGCTTCTGTCTCGGCCATTTATGGTTTGGGTGATCCCGAGTCGTATTTACAGATGATGCTGCACTTACGCCGTGGTGACGTGATCGATCAGCGTGACATGCTTCGTCGCCTAGCGGAACTCCAATACTCGCGTAATGATGTCGCTTTTGAACGCGGTCAGTTCCGTGTTCGCGGCGAAGTGATCGACATATTCCCAGCTGAGTCTGACCAAGATGCTGTCCGTGTTGAAATGTTTGATGATGAAGTGGATTGCATCAGTGTGTTCGACCCATTGACGGGTGTCGTGAAACAAAGAGATTTGCCGCGTTACACGATTTACCCGAAAACGCACTACGTGACGCCCCGCGACCGTATTCTCGAAGCGATAGAAAGCATCAAAGTAGAGCTCGAAGTACGCAAGAAACAATTACTAGAGAACAACAAGCTAATAGAAGAGCAGCGCATTAGCCAGCGTACACAGTTTGATATAGAGATGATGAATGAGCTTGGTTTCTGTTCTGGTATCGAAAACTACTCACGTTATCTCAGTGGTCGTTCTGAGGGCGAGCCGCCTCCAACCTTGTTCGATTACTTGCCTCATGATGGTTTACTTATCATCGATGAGTCCCACGTGACTGTACCGCAGATTGGTGCGATGTATAAAGGTGACCGTTCACGTAAAGAAACTCTGGTTGAGTTTGGTTTCCGCTTACCATCGGCGTTGGACAACCGTCCTCTAAAATTTGAAGAATTTGAATCTCTTGCTCCGCAAACTATTTTCGTCTCGGCAACGCCGGGCAATTATGAGCTAGAGAAATCGGCAGGTGAAATTGCGGATCAAGTCGTGCGTCCTACCGGTTTGCTGGATCCAATACTCGAAGTTCGACCAGTCGCGACTCAGGTCGATGATCTGTTGTCTGAAATTCGTATTCGTGCCGCCAAAGAGGAACGTGTTCTTGTTACGACTCTGACCAAACGAATGGCGGAAGATTTAACGGAATATCTGCATGAGCATGATGTTCGTGTTCGTTATCTTCACTCCGACATCGACACGGTAGAGCGCGTCGAGATCATTCGAGACTTGCGCTTAGGTGAGTTCGATGTCTTAGTGGGTATCAACTTGCTTCGAGAAGGTTTGGATATGCCGGAAGTCTCGCTGGTGGCAATTTTGGATGCCGACAAAGAAGGTTTCTTGCGTTCAGAACGTTCACTCATTCAGACGATAGGTCGTGCTGCGCGAAACATTGAGGGTAAAGCGATTCTCTATGCGGATAGCATTACAAAATCGATGAAAAAAGCGATGGATGAAACCAATCGTCGTCGTGAGAAGCAGCAAGCGTACAACGAGAAAATGGGCATTACGCCGCAAGCGCTAAAACGTAATATCAAGGATATTATGGAGTTGGGCGACATTACTAAGTCCAAACGTCAACGCAATACTAAGCAAGTGCCACTGTCTAAAGTCGCTGAACCATCTCAAACTTACGAAGTGATGTCTCCACAACAATTGGAGAAGGAAATCAGTCGACTAGAAGCGGCGATGTACCAACATGCTCAGGATCTGGAATTCGAGCTTGCGGCTGAGAAGCGTGATGAAATAGAAAAACTGCGTGCGCAATTCATCGCGAATAGCTAGTTAACACGAAAAGCTGTTTCTAAAGAGATACTTGGAATAGGCAAAAAAAGAAGCCAATAGGCAGTCGGGTCTATTGGCTTGTTTTGTGAACATATCGTTCACTAACAACGTCAGTTGGCTAGGTGACCCGAGGGGTCGCTAATATATCAGCATGCTTTATGCCACTTTTTAACCTATTGATATCGTTTTTGATTCTATTATCATTAACCGTAACTTTGCTAATGTTATTTGCAAAATGCAAAGCGTAATGCGATTATTGTTTAAAACACAACAAAATATTAGCTAGGTTATGCAACAAAAAACTGAAGGCCAAAAATCTCGTTACCTTCTGATGGTTGAGGATACAGCATCGGTTGCGGCGTTATACCGCTCGTACCTCACGCCGTTAGGGATCGACATTAATATTGTCGGTACTGGTAGAGATGCCATTGAAAGTCTCAATCATCGAATTCCAGATCTTATTCTTCTCGATCTTCGTCTGCCTGATATGACGGGGATGGATGTTTTGCACGCCGTTAAAAAGAGTCATCCAGATGTGCCGATCATTTTCATGACGGCTCATGGCTCTATCGATACAGCGGTAGAAGCGATGCGTCATGGCTCTCAAGACTTTTTGATCAAACCGTGTGAAGCAGACCGTCTGCGTGTTACGGTCAACAACGCAATTCGCAAAGCAACTAAGCTAAAAAATGAAGCAGATAATCCGGGTAATCAGAATTACCAAGGTTTTATCGGCAGCAGCCAAACCATGCAGCAGGTCTATCGCACCATTGACTCTGCCGCTAGCAGTAAAGCGAGTATCTTTATTACTGGTGAAAGTGGTACGGGTAAAGAGGTATGCGCAGAAGCCATCCACGCTGCAAGCAAACGTGGTGATAAGCCGTTTATTGCCATCAACTGTGCAGCCATACCTAAAGACTTAATTGAAAGTGAACTATTTGGTCACGTAAAAGGGGCATTTACTGGTGCGGCAAATGACCGTCAAGGTGCCGCTGAGTTAGCCGATGGTGGCACGTTGTTCCTCGATGAATTGTGTGAAATGGATTTGGACTTACAAACCAAATTATTGCGATTCATCCAAACCGGTACGTTCCAGAAAGTGGGCTCTTCAAAAATGAAGAGTGTGGACGTGCGTTTCGTTTGCGCGACCAACCGAGACCCTTGGAAAGAAGTTAAAGAAGGACGTTTCCGCGAAGACTTATACTACCGTTTATACGTGATTCCTTTGCATCTTCCGCCTCTTCGCGAACGTGGTGAAGATGTGATTGAAATTGCGTACTCACTGTTAGGCTACATGTCCCACGAAGAGGGCAAAAACTTTGTCCGCTTTTCTCAAGAAGTGATTGATCGCTTTAACAGTTATGAGTGGCCGGGTAACGTCCGACAACTACAAAACGTATTGCGTAATATCGTGGTGCTCAACAACGGCAAAGAAATTACGTTAGATATGTTGCCACCGCCGCTGAATCAGCCGTTAGATAGGCCATCTGTATCTAAACTGATTGAGCCAAAAGCGATGACTGTTTCAGAGATCATGCCGCTATGGATGACAGAGAAAATGGCGATTGAACAAGCGATTGAGGCGTGTGACGGTAATATTCCAAGAGCCGCTGGGTATCTTGATGTCAGTCCGTCAACGATTTACCGCAAACTACAAGCATGGAATGGTAAAGAAGAGCGGCAGAAGGTGTAAGCATGACGATATTGAATCAACAAAAAATAGATGAACTGTCGATGGAAATCGGCAGTGATAACGTGCCTGTTTTGCTCGATATTTTTTTGGGTGAGATGGATACGTACATCGACAACTTGTCGCAGTTAGAAGGTTCAGAGCGCTTAGTGTATTTGAAAGAGATCAGCCATGCGCTAAAAAGCAGTGCTGCGAGTTTCGGAGCCGACAGTTTGTGTGAGTTAGCGATGTCTATCGATAAAAAAGCCAAATCTGGTGAGTTAGTTGAACAGGGTAGTGAGGTTCACACTATGCTTGAACGCTTGAATGAAACACGCGACGCGTATCGCTCTTGGACTCAATAAAGCCTTTACTTTTTAAACACAAAGCCCTTCCATATTGGAAGGGCTTTGTCGTATCAACGTTGGCAGTCTCAAGTGGCTACTTAGTGAGTAGTTGGTTTTCTATCGCTGCTTTCAACTTATCTCGGTCGTGACGCCAATCTCGGTTGGTTGAGGCTAATGATTCGGTAACGACGTTCCATTGTTCCAACACTTTCTGGTCCGTTTCTTCGGCAAGGACGACATCGATTCTTCGTCCTTGGCACGCACGTTCACACCATTCCAGCTTTTGCGCCATCGACATTCGACCTGCTGGGCCGTATTCAGGGCTGAGGTTAGCAACGAATATCACCTTCGCTTTTCGGTTTGCTGCAATGGCTTTGCCCAGCTCAGGCAATAACAGTGGCGGCATAATACTGGTGAGGAAACTGCCTGGGCCAAGAATGATTGCATCGGCTTCTGCCAGAGCAGTAACGGCTTCTTTAGTGGCTGGAACTTCTGGTGAAAGATCTAAGCGACGTAAGTCGGTTTCCATCTCATCCACATTGGTTTCACCTGTGACCCATTGACCGTTCACTGAAAGCGCAGACAAATCCGAAGGGTGCTCTGACATTGGCAGAATATTGACATCAACCTTAAGCATGTTTCGGATCAGATTGATTGCATCCAGCGGTCGAACCGACAAGTTATCCAATGCTGTTAGCATCAAATTGCCAAGGTTGTGGCCGTCTAGCTCTCCCGTACCTTTAAAGCGGTATTCGAACATCATCGAACTGATAGATGGTTCAGTGATTAGCTGGTTGATGCAGTTTCTGGTGTCTCCCCAAGCGATGCCACCTTGGCAGTGACGAATACGCCCAGTTGAACCACCATTGTCGGTTGTGGCAACAATGCCCGTAGCATTGCTGCCAAAGTCTTTTAAAGCGGCTAACATTCGACCTAAGCCATGACCACCGCCAACAGCGACCACTTTCTTATCCGTATAGATATTCATTACGTTCTTCTAATAATGTTGTAAAAAACGGCTACAATTTAACTTAATGAGTGTCCTAACGGTACTCACTAAGCGGTAATTTGTGTCTCTAGAGAGTTTTTTATCACTCAAGTCTGGATTCCATTACAAATATTAAGTATTTTACACCGCAAAGCTATCAGGGGTTATCCCTCTGGTTGCCATAACTCCGAGCTCACTATGCTAAGTCCGAGGATAAGCATTTTGAGCCAGTGACATACTGTCACAAGGGCATGATTGGAAATGGCCATGCCTCCCGTGTTTGGAAAGGTGTTCCGTGGCGCAACAATTCGAAGACAAATTTCATCGTAAGTTTTATTACTTGCGTCTGTCTGTGACCGACGTATGTAATTTCAAATGTACCTATTGCCTTCCTGATGGTTATAAACCATCGGGCAACAAAAACTCGTCTTTTTTATCTCTTCCTGAAATCAAACGGGTCGTAAAAGCGTTTGCTGATTGTGGCACGTCAAAAGTGCGCATTACTGGCGGTGAGCCAAGCTTGCGCAAAGATTTCACTGACATCATTCATTCTGTCGCAACGACGCCAGGCATCAAAAAGGTGGCGACGACGACCAACGGCTACAGAATGGCGAAGCAAGTTGCAGACTGGCGTGAAGCCGGTTTAACAAACATCAACGTGAGTGTAGATAGCCTCGACCCTCGAATGTTCCATCAGATTACGGGTGAAAATAAGTTCACCGAAGTCATGAATGGTATCGAGCGTGCGTTCGAAGTCGGTTATGAGCAGGTCAAAGTTAATGTGGTGTTGATGAAAGATCTGAACCATCACGAGCTACCCGCATTTCTTAACTGGATCAAAGACCGTCCAATCCAATTGCGCTTTATTGAGCTAATGCAAACGGGCGAGATGGATGACCTCTTTTCAAAGCATCATGTTTCTGGTGTTGCGATTCGTAATCAACTGATTGCGAACGGCTGGTTACTGAAAGTGCGTTCGCACAATGATGGCCCCGCTCAGGTGTTTGTTCACCCAGATTACAAAGGTGAAATTGGTCTTATCATGCCGTATGAAAAAGACTTTTGTGAAAGCTGTAACCGTCTGCGTGTTTCTGCGCTGGGTAAGCTGCACCTTTGTTTGTTTGGTGAACATGGCGTGGAACTGCGTGATTTGTTGGAGCGTGATGACCAAGAAAACGAGTTGATTGAACGTATCCAATCGCAGCTGCAAACAAAGTCCGTAAGCCACTTCTTACACGATGGCAATACTGGTATGACGCCGCATCTTGCGTCTATCGGCGGCTAACTTTATTCAATTTTTAGAGAGAGCTTGGTGCTAAGCTGGCTCTAACTTTTTCCGAATCGATACCAAGCGTATCAAAGCTAATTTAGAGAATAGGTGAACAAATGGGTCACGCTGAAAGCAAATTTCAACCTGCAAATATTGCCGTTCTAACGGTATCTGACACACGTACTGAAGAAAACGATACCTCTGGTCGTTACCTTGTTGAACACGCTCAAGAAGCGGGTCACAACGTAGTAGACAAACAAATCGTTATTGATGACATGTACAAGATCCGCGCGATCGTTTCTCAATGGATTGCCGATGAAAACGTCCAAGCTATCATGATCACTGGCGGTACAGGTTTTACCTCACGCGATAGCACGCCAGAAGCACTTAAGCCTCTATTTGATAAAGAAGTTGAAGGCTTTGGTGAGTTGTTCCGTATGGTGTCGTATGAAGAGATCGGTACGTCTACTATTCAGTCTCGTGCGATTGCAGGTTTTGCTAACCACACCGTGATCTTCGCAATGCCAGGTTCAACGGGTGCGTGTCGTACAGGCTGGACAAAAATTATTAAACAGCAGTTGGATGCAAGTCATCGCCCTTGTAACTTCATGCCACACCTATCTGTATAACCTTTCCTAAAAGCGAAGGAAAAACAATGACCCAATTTACACACATTAATGCATCTGGCGAAGCGAACATGGTCGATGTGTCTGCAAAAGCAGAAACCGTGCGTGAAGCTCGCGCTGAAGCATTTGTACACATGGCTCCAGAAACCTTGCAACTTATTGTCTCTGGCCAGCACCACAAAGGTGATGTGTTCGCAACGGCTCGTATTGCTGGTATTCAAGCAGCGAAGAAAACATGGGATTTGATTCCACTTTGTCATCCGCTACTACTTTCTAAAGTTGAAGTTCAACTGGAAGCTATCGAAGCAGAAAACAAAGTTCGCATCGAGTCTGTATGTAAACTTGCGGGTAAAACTGGTGTCGAAATGGAAGCGCTCACTGCAGCTTCTGTTGCTGCACTAACGATTTACGATATGTGTAAAGCAGTACAAAAAGACATGGTCATTGGTCAAGTTCGTCTATTAGAGAAGACGGGTGGCAAATCTGGACATTTCAAGGCGGAATCATGATTAAAGTACTTTTCTTTGCTCAAACCCGCGAGCTAGTGGGTATCGACAGCGTTGATTTGGACGACCAGTTTGATACGGTCGAAGCCGTTCGCGCACATCTTGTCGAAGCGGGCGCAGAAAAAGCAGGCAAGTGGGATTTGGCGCTTGAGCCAGGCAAGCTGCTTGCTGCAGTGAACCAATCGATCGTCCCACTGGATACACAAGTAAAAGCGGGTGACGAAGTCGCGTTTTTTCCACCAGTAACGGGAGGCTAAGATGGATCCTCGTGTTTCTGTACAAGTTGAAGACTTTTCTGTTAATCAAGAATATCAACGCTTGTCGGAAGGTACTGCTGCTGGTGCGGTCGTGACCTTTATCGGTAAAGTCAGAGATATGAACCTTGGTGACAACGTGATTGGCTTGCACCTAGAGCATTATCCGGGGATGACGGAAAAGAGCTTGAGCGATATTTGTGATGAAGCGGAAGCTCGCTGGCCACTGCTTGGCGTGCGTGTGATTCACCGTGTGGGTGATATGGACAGCGGCGACCAAATTGTATTTGTGGGCGTTTCCAGTGCGCACCGCGGCGCGGCATTTGATGCGTGCGAGTTCATTATGGACTACCTGAAAACCAAAGCACCGTTTTGGAAAAAAGAGCGCACAACTAACGAAGATCGTTGGATTGAATCGCGCGACACCGATCATCAAGCAGCGCAGCGCTGGGAAAAATAGAACCAGCTACTCGTTTTGACAAAGAATAAAAAGCTAAGTGTTAATCGCACTTAGCTTTTTTTGTATTTCGCTATTTGTTCAACCATATTGAAACGGTTCAATACTGCGATTCTTATCTTCGAAAACACCCGTGTTTTATCTCGGTGATATTGTTCACAATAAAAAATATCGAGCAATATATAAACGATTATTTGTTAGACTTCGTTTGTCACAAATGTTAAATGATATGCGAATATCTAGCATAAGATGCTATCAAATAGTTTAAATTCAGAGTAATCGAAAGTTTTGGCTGCTAAATGTCAGTTACAGTCTTCATTTTACTAGTGAATGCTTTTGTATTGGAGTTTATTGCTAGATATGTGCGGTTATTACAGAATTATTAGTTTTTTTGCTACATTTTTATGGCAAATTACTTCAATGATTGCTAATGTGTGCCGCAGTCTCTGTAAGGTTTTAGGCTTTTGTGCTCAGAAAGTGCACTAAAAAAATCTAAAACGCTGACCGTTCCAGTCCCTTATAGAGAAGTCATGGATGCTAACGAAAAAACTTGGAGTTTTACGCATGTATAAGAATAAAATCACGCGCGCTTTATTTATTGGTGCTGGTCTTTCTCTTGCCCTAGCGGGTTGTGGCGACAATAAGCCAGAAGAAAAACAGGCGGCTCAGCCGGCACCTGCACCAGAAGCAAAAACTGATTCTTCAGAACCGAAACTAGCAGCAGTTCAAGAATTGGTGCGTGGTAACGGTACAGAAGTTGCGACAATAGACCCTCACAAATCTCAAGGTGTTCCTGAATCTCACGTGATTCGCGATCTACTTGAAGGCCTAGTAAACCAAGACGCAGACGGTAACACTATCCCAGGTGTTGCAGAGTCTTGGGAAACTGAAGACAACAAAACATACACTTTCCACCTACGCAAAGACGCGAAATGGTCAAACGGCGATCCTGTAACAGCAGGTGACTTCGTTTACAGTTTCCAACGTGCTGTCGACCCTGCAACGGCTTCTCCATACGCTTGGTACATGGAATACACCAAGATGAAGAATGCGAAAGACATCGTTGCTGGCAAAAAAGACAAGAGCGAGCTGGGTGTTAAAGCTGTGGATGACCACACTCTAGTGGTAGAGCTAGATACAGCTGTACCTTACTTCGTGATGATGATGGGCCACACAACAGTGAAGCCTGTTCACCAAGCGACAGTAGAGAAGTTCGGCGATCAATGGACGAAGCCAGAGAACTTTGTTGGTAACGGTGCTTATGTTGTTGACAACTGGGTTGTGAACGAGCGTCTAGTATTGAAGCGTAACGAGCAATACTGGGACAACGAAAACACCACACTAGAGAAAGTTACTTTCCTACCGATTGAAAACCAAGTTGCAGAAATGAACCGCTTCCTAGCGGGTGAAATCGACTTCACGAACGAACTGCCAACAGAGCACTTCAAGCGTCTGAAGAAAGAGCACCCACAAGAAGTATCTGTGACGGGTAACCTATGTACTTACTACTACATCTTCAACACGAAGAAAGCTCCGTTTGATGATGTACGTGTTCGTCAAGCTATCTCTTACGCGATTGACCGTAACATCGTAACTGATGCGATTTTAGCTCAAGGTCAAAAACCAGCTTACTTCCTAACGCCAGAAATCACAGCAGGTTTCAACCCAGAAATTCCTGCTTACGGCAAAATGACGCAAGAAGAGCGTAACGCAGAAGCGGCGCGTTTATTGGAAGAAGCAGGCTACGGCGCAGATAATCCACTTAAGTTTAACCTTCTTTACAACACGTCTGAGAACCACAAGAAAATTGCGGTTGCTCTAGGCTCTATGTGGAAGAAAACACTTGGTCTAGATGTAACGCTAGAAAACCAAGAGTGGAAAACATACCTATCAACAAAAGACTCAGGTAACTTCGAAGTTGCTCGTGCTGGTTGGTGTGGTGACTACAACGAAGCTTCGTCATTCTTGACTCTAATGATGAGCAACAACACCACTGGTGGTATTCACTACGACAGCAAAGAATATGATGCAATTATGAATAAAGCGTTCAGCTCTACGTCAAACGAAGAGCGTCAGGCGCTTTACCTAGAAGCTGAGAAGCTAATGGCGAAGGATATGCCAATTGCACCTATCTACCAGTACGTGAAATCACGTCTACTATCTACGAAAGTGGGTGGCTTCCCATCAAACAACGCGGAAGAAAAGATCTACTCTAAAGATCTCTACATCACTGAGTAAATCTTCAATCAGATAGAACTATAAAAATTAGGCTCTGCATGTGAGAAATTGCATGTAGCGCCTATGTTCAGTCCAAAATAAATCGGACTATTCTTTTTCATTTAAATTGTCACAGACTGAAAGAGTGAGTTTATGCTTAAATTCATCGCAAAAAGGATATTTGAGGCGATCCCAACAATGTTGGTTTTGATCACCGTATCTTTCTTTCTTATGCGTTTTGCACCGGGAAACCCTTTCTCGACAGAACGTCCACTACCGCCAGAAGTTATGGCGAACATTGAAGCGAAATACGGCCTTGATAAGCCAGTATTCGAGCAATACACAACGTATTTGACCAACGTTCTGCAAGGTGATTTTGGTCCATCGTTTAAATACCTAGATTACACCGTAAACGAGTTGATCGCCGTTGCTCTGCCAGTGTCAGCGAAAGTGGGTTTTATCGCCTTCATCTTTACGTTGATCATGGGCGTGACGGTCGGGACGATAGCGGCTCTCAAGCAGAATACGTGGGTTGACTACACCATAATGTCGACCGCGATGCTTGGTGTGGTTATGCCGTCGTTCGTATTGGCACCAGCTCTGATTTACCTATTCTCTCTACATTGGCACATTTTCCCTGCGGGTGGTTGGCAAGATGGTAGCTGGCAGTTTTTAGTGTTGCCGGTTATTGGTATGTCATTACTTTACGTTGCAACGTTTGCCCGTATTACTCGCGGTTCAATGATTGAGACACTAAACAGTAACTTTATCCGCACCGCTCGTGCTAAAGGTCTGAGTTACCGTTACATCATCATCAAACATGCTCTCAAACCAGCACTTCTTCCTGTTGTTTCTTACATGGGTCCTGCTTTCGTAGGCATCATCACGGGTTCTGTTGTTATCGAAACCATCTTTGGTTTGCCGGGCATCGGTAAGCTATTCGTTAACGCTGCATTTAACCGTGACTACTCGCTAGTAATGGGTGTAACCATTCTGATTGGTTTCCTATTTATCTTATTCAACGCGATTGTAGATATTCTACTTGCAATGATTGACCCGAAAATTCGCTACTAACAGGGAAGTTTGGTTATGTTGACGAAAAAAGAAAACCTAGAAGCGATTGAAAAATTCTCTGAGAACTTAGAGATTGAAGGTCGCAGTCTTTGGCAAGATGCTCGTATCCGCTTTATGCGTAACAAAGCGGCGATGGTGAGCTTATTTATTCTTGTTTTAATGACGTTGGCGGTAATTGTTCTGCCGATGATCGCTCCTTATGCTTTTGACGATACTGACTGGTATGCAATGCACGTTGCGCCAAACTCTGAACACTGGTTTGGTACCGACAGTCTTGGTCGAGATTTGTACGTGCGTACTCTAATCGGCGGCCGTATCTCGCTAATGGTTGGCGTGATGGGTGCATTCGTAGCGGTATTGATTGGTACACTTTACGGTGCGGCTTCTGGCTTCATTGGCGGTAAAGTTGACCGCATTATGATGCGTATTCTAGAAATCTTGTACGCTGTACCGTTCATGTTCCTAGTTATCGTACTTGTTACCTTCTTCGGCCGTAACATCATTCTTATCTTCGTTGCGATTGGTGCAATCGCCTGGTTGGATATGGCGCGTATCGTACGTGGTCAGACACTCAGCCTACGTAGTAAAGAGTTCATCGAAGCGGCGCATGTTTGTGGTGTAAGTAATTGGAAGATCATTACTCGCCATATTGTACCGAACGTATTAGGTATTGTAGCGGTTTACTCTACGCTTCTAATTCCGAGCATGATTCTGACCGAATCATTCCTATCATTCCTTGGTCTTGGTGTTCAGGAACCAATGACAAGTTGGGGCGCACTTCTACAAGAAGGTGCACAGACAATGGAAGTAGCAATTTGGCAGTTGGCATTCCCAGCGGCGTTCATGGTTGTGACTCTATTCTGCTTCAACTACGTTGGTGACGGCCTGCGCGACGCGCTGGATCCAAAAGACAGATAATTAAAAGATAAGATTAAGGAAGCAATGATGAGCTTATTAGATGTCAAAGATCTGCGTGTCGAATTTACCACCCAAGATGGTATCGTAACCGCAGTAAACGATTTGAACTTCTCTCTGAAGCAGGGCGAAACTCTCGGTATCGTGGGTGAATCTGGTTCAGGTAAATCACAAACTGTATTCGCAATCATGGGTCTACTGGCGAAAAACGGCAAGATCTCAGGCAGTGCGAAATTTGAAGGTCGAGAAATTCTTAACCTTCCAGAAAAAGAGCTGAACAAAGTTCGTGCAGAACAGATCGCGATGATCTTCCAAGATCCGATGACCTCGCTAAACCCATACATGAAAGTGAGCGATCAACTGATGGAAGTGTTGATGCTGCATAAAGGCATGGGCAAGTCAGAAGCGTTTGAAGAATCTGTTCGCATGCTTGAAGCGGTAAAAATCCCTGAAGCTCGCAAACGTATCACCATGTATCCGCATGAATTTTCAGGCGGTATGCGTCAGCGTGTAATGATTGCGATGGCGCTATTGTGCCGTCCTAAACTGCTTATTGCTGATGAACCAACAACCGCGTTGGACGTAACCGTTCAGGCACAGATCATGGACTTGTTGAACGAGCTGAAATCCGAGTTCAACACGGCAATCATTATGATCACCCACGACCTAGGTGTTGTTGCTGGTTCATGTGACAAAGTGCTTGTGATGTACGCAGGTCGTACGATGGAGTACGGCAACGTAAACGAAATTTTCTACAACCCAAGCCACCCTTATGCGGAAGGTCTGTTAAAGGCGATCCCTCGTCTGGATACAGAAGGCGAAATTCTGCCAACCATTCCTGGCAATCCACCAAACTTACTGCGTCTACCACCGGGCTGCCCTTACCAAGAGCGTTGTCATCGTGTGATGGACCGCTGTAAGCGTGAAGCACCAATCTTGACGCCATTTGGTGATGGTCGTCAGCGTGCATGTTTTTCTGAATGGGAGGCTTGGAACAAATGAGCGCAGATAAAAAGTTAATTCTGGATGTATCTGATCTGAAAGTTCACTTCAGCATCGCATCAAAATCAGCGTGGCCTTGGTCAAAACCTTCCAGCCTAAAAGCGGTAGATGGCGTAAATGTGCGCCTCTACGAAGGGGAAACGCTTGGCGTAGTAGGTGAGTCGGGTTGTGGTAAATCGACCTTCGCACGTGCCATCATTGGACTTGTTGAAGCGACCGATGGCGAAGTGGTTTGGTTGGGCCAAGACCTCACCAAAATGAAAGATGTACAGCGCCGTGAAACGCGTAAAGAAATCCAGATGATTTTCCAAGATCCTTTGGCTTCTCTTAACCCGCGTATGACGGTTGGCGACATCATCGCTGAGCCGCTAGAAACGTTCTACCCAGAACTGTCTAAGCAAGAAGTGAAAGACCGCGTTAAAGAGATGATGGCGAAAGTTGGTCTATTGCCAAACGTAATCAACCGTTACCCGCACGAATTCTCAGGCGGTCAGTGTCAGCGTATCGGTATTGCGCGTGCGCTTATTCTTAAGCCTAAGATGATCATCTGTGACGAACCAGTATCGGCACTGGATGTTTCTATTCAGGCTCAAGTCGTTAACCTTCTGAAAGAGTTGCAAAAAGAGCTAGGACTTTCTTTGGTGTTTATTGCGCACGATTTGTCAGTGGTGAAACATATCTCTGATCGTGTTCTCGTGATGTATTTGGGTAACGCGGTAGAGTTAGGCGAAGCGGATGCGCTATTTGCAGACCCTAAGCACCCTTATACGCGTGCGCTGATGTCGGCGGTTCCAATCCCAGACCCAGAGTTAGAACGCAATAAAACCATCCAAATGTTGGAAGGGGATCTGCCATCACCAATCAATCCTCCTTCAGGTTGTGTGTTCCGTACTCGTTGCCCTCAAGCGACAGAAGAGTGTGCAAAAACCAAACCTACGATTGAAGGTACAGACATTCACGCAGTCTCTTGTATTCACGTGAGCGTGTAACCAACCAAATGTTAGGTTAAGTAAATTCAGCCTGTGACGGGCTTAAGCGCGATTCCTTTTAATAGGGTCGCGCTTTTTTTATGCTCACTTTCTTTGAACATGAATTGCAATGCTCATTCGAATTTCTTGAACAAGATGTCCTAAGCGTGATGATTTTCTGTTTCTTATGAATCTCTAATATAAAGGGAGACATAAGAAATAGGAGAGCAATCATGGGTAAGTTGGTCGAAGGCGTATGGCACGATGTGTGGTATGACACAAAAGCGAATGGCGGGAAGTTCGTTCGTGAAGACGCTGGATTTCGTGACTGGATTAAAAATGATTCAGAGGCGGTATTCCAACCAGAATCTGGCCGTTACCATTTGTATGTTTCTCTCGCGTGCCCTTGGGCACATCGAACGCTTATCTTCCGTATGTTGAAAGGTCTAGAGCCACACATTGATGTGACGGTTGTTTGCCCTGATATGCTCAGTCAAGGTTGGCAAATGGGTTTACCCGAGCCACTGTTTGGTCATACACGTATGCACCAAATCTACACTCAAGCGAAACCCGACTACACAGGGCGTGTTACGGTGCCAGTTTTGTGGGACAAAAAGACCAACACCATCGTGTCGAATGAATCGTCAGAGATCATTCGTATGTTTAACTCCGCATTTAACGATCTCACGGGCAATCATGACGATTATTATCCCGAGCCACTACGCGGTGTGATTAATGAATGGAATGATTACATTTATCCAAACGTGAATAATGGGGTGTACCGTTGCGGTTTTGCTACTTCGCAAGAAGCGTATGAAGAGGCTTTTGAATCATTGTTTTCGGCCTTAGATAAAATTGATGGTCATCTGGCGACCCATCGCTATCTAGCAGGCAATAAAATTACGGAAGCCGATTGGCGTTTGTTCACCACGTTAGTGCGTTTTGATGCAGTGTACGTTGGGCACTTCAAGTGTAATAAACAACGCATTGCCGATTACGTCAATATTCAGGGTTATCTGAAAGAGTTGTATCAGATTGATGGTATCGCCGATACCACCGATTTCTATCATATTAAGCGCCATTATTACTTCAGTCACACAGGGATTAATCCAACGCAAGTGGTGCCTAAAGGGCCTGATTTAGACTTTAGTTCTCCTCACCAAAGAGAAATGATCGGTTAGTTTGTAACGGTTCATCCAATACAAAAGCCCTTAACGACGAACTGCGTTGTTAAGGGCTTTTATTCACGCTAAGTACTGGGAGCTAGAGGGGCAATTTTTAAATATATGCTCGTCTTATTTAGCGCGGACGATGTCCATCACCAACTTACCGTCAACTTTTACTGGACCATCTTCTTTGGCTCCGAGTGAATACTCAAATACGCCCGTCTTCATTCCACCTTTTTCTCCGTGGACCATTAGCATCAGCATGTCACCAGACTCAACCGGTTCCATCAAAATTGCATTCACGTTCTCATTTTGTCCCATTTTAAGCGGAGCATAGCCGATCACGGGGCCTGGCTTCATCGATTCGTCTGTTCGGTGTACAACCATCCACCCGTTTTCGTTAGCATGAGCCATTTTTGCCGTTACCGTGCCCGCGGACATATCTTGATCTGCGCCTTCAATACTTGGGGAGGAAAAACTAAACGCAGAAAAACTGAACAGACATGCAGCTAAACCAAACTTTAGGAATGAGTTGTTGATGGAGTTGTTCATATGTATTCCTTACTTATGTGTGAGATTGCGTAATTGCATTCCATCTTCGTTACGTAGTTTCTCGTAAGAAAGTTCAGATGATATGAAAATAATGCCGATAAATTGAACGGGAGAGGGAAAATCGCTCCGTATTATTGAGCTCTGGTGATAGTTAAAAGCTAGAACAAGACCCGCTGGTAAGGCAGGAACGGTGGCCAGTTTCAGATTATCTTCTTGTCGTCACAGCTTCTTACCAATATTCAAATAAACTAATGATATGACAACCGCTTTTTAACGGGGTGATGCATGGATATCAACGAGTTTGCGACTGGCGAGCATCTTATCTGGAATCTGCTTATTGCCTTGCTATTGGGTGCGATTATCGGGACACAGCGCGGCTGGGTGATGCGAAATAGTGTTGAAGGTAGTCGTGTTGCTGGTATTCGTACGTTCTCTCTTGTCGGGTTACTTGGTGGTCTTGTCGCGATTCTTGCGGATCTCTATTCTCCTTTATTGCTTGGTTTTGCCTTGATTGCGTTGGTGATATTGGCGTGTATCGCGTTTGTCATGCAGCAGAAGAAGAGTCGCGATATCAGTATTACTGGCGTGGTTAGCTTGTTGGTGACGTTTGTGTTGGGCAGTTTAGCTGTGTCGGGAGAAGCGGTGCTTGCGGCATCTGCTGCTGTGATTACCGCAGTGGTGCTCGACAACAAACGAGAACTTCACCAAGCGTTGCAAAAATTACAGGAATACGAGCTAGATGCAGCGCTCCGGTTGCTGATTATCTCCATCGTGTTATTGCCGCTTCTTCCAAATCAATCCTATGGCCCTTGGAACGCTCTTAACCCTTACGAGATTTGGTGGATGGTCGTATTGATTGCCAGTATTTCGTTTGTGGGCTATTTCGCAATCAAAATCGGTGGGGCGAAACGTGGCATATTGTTCACCTCCATTTTTGCAGGTTTAAGTTCTTCGACGGCGTTAACACTGCAATTTTCCCATCTTTCTCGGGAGCAAGCCAATATCAGCCCATTGCTTGCTAGTGGCATACTCTTGAGTTGCGGCACCATGTTTCCTCGGCTGTTGATTATTCTGTTTGTGATTAATCCTCAACTTGTCTCGTTACTATGGCCGATTGTGATGGCCATGATGGCGGCGCTGTATTTGCCTGCTTGGTGGATATGGCGGCGGAGTGAAGTGGAACAGATCGAACAATCGAACAAACAGAGCAACCCACTCGCACTGCAATCGGCGCTGTTTTTTGGGATGATGCTGGCGGTGATTATGCTGCTGTCACATGCGCTAGCTGAGTGGTTCGGTAATGCAGGTGTCTTAATTTTATCGGCCCTTTCAGGGATTACGGATGTAGACGCGATTTCCTTGGCGCTCGGTCGTCAGAGCATCCAAATATTGAGCGTAACCACCGCCGCACTGGGTATCTTAATTGCGGCATCGGTCAATACCATTGTTAAGATGAGTATGGTTGTCGCGATAGGAGACAAAAAATTATGGCTTAGGGTCGCGCCTGTGATGGTGGGATGTGTTGCCGTTGGGGCACTGATGTTCTTTGTCTTGTATTGAGTATCTGTTTTCTAAACCGTGTGTCTTGAACAACAAAAAAGCCCTCGACGAATCGAGGGCTTTGACTATTCATTCAAGCAGAGAAAAGAATTACTTCTGTTCTTGAGTTGCTTGGATTGCTGTTAGAGCGATGGTGTACACGATATCGTCTACTAGCGCGCCACGAGACAAGTCGTTTACTGGCTTGCGCATACCTTGCAGCATTGGACCGATAGATACTAGGTCTGCTGAACGTTGTACCGCTTTGTAAGTCGTGTTACCAGTGTTTAGGTCTGGGAATACGAATACTGTCGCTTTACCTGCAACTGGAGAGTTTGGTGCTTTAGAAGCAGCAACGTTTTCCATGATCGCAGCGTCGTACTGTAGAGGACCGTCGATGATAAGATCAGGACGTTTCTCTTGAGCCAGTTTTGTTGCTTCACGTACTTTATCAACGTCTGCACCCTTACCAGATTCACCAGTAGAGTAAGAGATCATTGCAACGCGTGGTTCGATACCGAATGCTGCTGCAGAGTCAGCAGATTGAATAGCGATTTCAGCAAGCTGTTCAGCTGTTGGATCTGGGTTGATTGCACAGTCACCGTATACCAGTACTTGATCAGGCAGAAGCATGAAGAATACTGAAGATACGATAGACGCGTTAGGTGCAGTCTTGATGATCTGGAACGGAGGAACGATAGTGTTCGCCGTAGTGTGAACAGCACCAGAAACTAGGCCGTCAACTTCGTTGTTCTCAAGCATCATTGTGCCAAGGAATACTGAATCTTGTAGTTTCTCACGAGCTACAACTTCAGTCATACCTTTCGCGCCACGTAGCTCAACTAGACGAGCAACGTAGTTTTCGCGAATAGCATCAGCGTCGATGATTTGAACGCCAGCACCTAGCTCAACACCTTGCTGCGCTGCAACGCGTTTGATTTCTGCTGGGTTACCTAGAAGCACACATTCTGCAATGCCGCGCTCTGCACAGATAGCCGCTGCTTTCACTGTACGTGGCTCATCACCTTCAGGAAGAACGATGCGCTTACCTGCTTTACGAGCAAGTTCAGTTAACTGGTAACGGAACGCTGGTGGGCTTAGACGACGAGATTTTTGAGTACCTTCCGTCATTGACTCGATCCAGTTACCGTCGATGTGACCAGCAACGTGCTCGTTAATGAACTCGATACGCTCTTTGTCGTCTGCAGGTACTTCAATGCTGAAGCTCTGTAGGTTTAGAGAAGTCTGCCAAGTGTTACCTTGTGCTTTGAAGATAGGTAGACCAGTTTCGAATGCTGGCTTACATAGACCTTCGATCTCACGTGGGATGTCGTAACCGCCAGTTAGCAGTACAGCACCGATATCAACGCCGTTCATTGCCGCTAGAGAAGCTGCAACGATTACGTCTGGACGGTCTGCAGAAGTAACAAGTAGAGAACCTGGTTTGAAGTGCTCAATCATGTTTGGCAGAGAACGTGCACAGAACGTGATGCTCTTGATGCGACGAGTGTTGATGTCACCTTCGTTGATGATATCTGCTTTCAGGTGCTTCGCCATGTCGATTGCACGAGTAGCAATAAGATCGATGCTCCATGGCACGCAACCTAGTACACGAATTGGAGAAGTGTTGAAGATTTCCATCACTTTCATTTCGTTTTGCTTCGCGCTGTCTGCATCGTCAAAGATTTCAGATAGGTCAGGGCGAGTACGGCCAGCTTCGTCAACAGGTGCGTTTAGCTTGTTGATGATAACGCCAGAGATGTTTTTGTTCTTAGTACCGCCGAAGTTAGAACATGCTACTTCGATGCGCTCTTTAAGTTGAGCTGGGTTATCAGTGCCTGGAGTAGCCACTAGAACAATTTCTGCGCCAAGTGTTGCTGCGATTTCAGCGTTCACTTGGTTAGCGAATGGGTGCTTACGAGTTGGTACTAGACCTTCGATAAGTGTTACATCCGCATCTTTATTGATTTGGTTGTAACGCTCAACAACAGTTTCTAGTAGCTCGTCCATGTTGTCGTTACCGATCAGGCTCTCAGCAACAGACATCGCCATAGGTTCACCGATCTTCATATCGCTGTTGTGGCCAACGATAGTAGAAGTCAGGTCAGGTTGATCACCACCAGAACGTGGTTGAGAAATTGGTTTGTAGAAAGAAACCTTAACGCCTTTGCGCTCCATTGCGCGAAGAACACCCATGCTTACGCTAGTTAGACCAACACCAGCACTTGCAGGGATAAGCATAATAGTACGAGACATTCGTAGAGTACCTTTAGCTATTGGGGGATAAAAGCTCAACTCTTATTCCATGACGCTCGAAGAATAGGAGTTGAGCCCCTAAGAAATTCGTTGGATGAAAATCTGGCTAGCCAAGTGGCTAGCCAGAAAATTCAATTAAAGACCTGCTAGACGTGCAGTGTCTTCAGCAATAACTAACTCTTCGTTAGTAGAGATAACCATTGCAGGGATACGGCTGTTTTCAGTAGTGATAACGCCTTCGCCGCCGAAACGAGCTTTAAGGTTAGCTTCGCTGTCTACTTCGATACCGAAGATACCTAGACGGTTTAGAACCATTTCACGGATAGGTGCAGAGTTTTCGCCGATGCCGCCAGTGAAAGTGATTGCGTCTAGACGACCATCTAGAGTTGCTGTGTAACCAGCAACGTACTTAGCTAGACGGTGACAGAACACGTCCATTGCACGAGTTGCTTCTTCTTTCTCACCGTAGTTGTCTTCAACGAAACGACAGTCAGAAGTCACTTCAGTTAGACCTTGAAGGCCAGACTCTTTAGTTAGCATTGTGTTGATTTTCTCAACTGAGTAACCAAGAGTGTCGTGTAGGTGGAAGATGATCGCAGGGTCGATGTCACCACAACGAGTACCCATTACTAGACCTTCAAGTGGCGTTAGACCCATTGAAGTATCTACAGATTGACCGTTCTTAACTGCACATACAGAAGCACCGTTACCTAGGTGACAGTTGATGATGTTTACTTCTTCAACTGGTTTGTTTAGTAGGCCTGCAACTTCACGAGTGATGAATAGGTGTGAAGTACCGTGCATGCCGTAACGACGGATACCGTGCTCTTTGTATAGGTTGTATGGAAGAGCGTATAGGTAAGACTCTTCAGGCATTGTTTGGTGGAAAGCAGTATCGAACACAGCAACGTTTTTAAGAGCTGGGAAAGATTTTTGAGCTGCTTTGATACCGATGATGTGTGCAGGGTTGTGAAGTGGTGCTAGAGTTGCACAGTCTTCGATACCTTTTAGTACGTCGTCAGTGATAAGTGCAGACTGAGTGAATTGCTCGCCGCCGTGTACTACACGGTGACCGATAGCAGCTAGGTTCTCAGAAAGCTCTGGCTTAGAAGCAAGAATAGTTTCTACCATGAACGCTAGTGCTTCTTCGTGTGCTGCACCGTTACCAAGTTGAGCTTCGTGTTTGCCATCAAGTTTCCACTTGATACGTGCTTCAGGAAGGTGAAGACATTCAGCAAGACCTGATAGATGCTCTTCGCCGTTCTCGGCATCAACAACAGCAAATTTAAGAGAAGAACTACCGCAGTTTAAAACTAAAACTAGCTTAGACATGTGTGACTACCTGTTATTCGTCTGATCAAAATCAGTTAAAGGATGAAAAATTAATCACAAGAATAGCCGATACCAGCAATGCTGCGTACTAATCTTGGTCAAAAATCGTTCTAATTCCATATAAAGAAATAGTGATGAACCCATCCATCACTATGATGCGATCCGTGCAGATAGATATCTCGGAGTTGCTTAAATTGTAAATAACAGCAACAATGAGATTGAGGGTCTGCAAAGGATAGCGATAATAGGCAATGATAACAAAAAAAATTTGAAAGAATATTAACTTTCATCAATTTTTTGCACCTTCAGTTGAAATGTTCAACTATTTTTTAGTGAGAGAGCGGTATGAGTAATAAAGTCGGATTGATCCATAGCCTGAAAGATGGCCAAAGTTACATGGAGATCTGGCCAGTTCGTAAAGAGCTGGGTGCCATATTTCCTGAGCAACGTATTATCAAAGCGACTCGTTTTGGCATTAAAGTCATGCCAGCTGTCGCTGCTATCAGTGTTCTCACTCAAATGGCGTTCAACAATTACAACGCGTTACCTCAATCTATCGTCGTAGCCCTGTTTGCTATCAGCTTGCCTTTGCAAGGTATCTGGTGGCTCGGTGCTCGCTCAAACACCAAATTACCGCCATCATTGGCTTCTTGGTATCGCGAACTTCATCAAAAAATCGTGGAAACAGGCTTTGCCTTAGAGCCAGTTAAAGCGCGACCTCGTTATAAAGAGCTCGCAATAATTTTGAATCGTGCTTTCCGCCAGCTTGATAAGTCTTCACTAGAGCGCTGGTTCTAACTCATTTTAGCGTTCAACAATTTTTAAATGGAGTGTGTAATTGCCACTCCATTTTTTGTTTTGTCTATTTCCTCATCGCGCAGTATGCGCAGTGGGGCTAAGCCTTTAGCCCGCAACCATCCTCTAGCTACGTTTGAGTGCATTACATTGTTGCGTAATAGAATGCGATCTTGCGATCACAAATGTTGCCTTAGTGTTAAATGTTTCTTTTCTTTACTAAGACTTAGTAGTAATAATAAAAATAAGATGCACAAGAAGTGCACAGATACGCAAACACAATATCACGCCTTCTCACATTTGATCTCATGAGTATCCACATATTGCTGAAGCTCGTGAAACAAGGACGAAGACACATCAAGGAGTTATGATGAAAACGAAACGTTTATTAGCCACTGCCGTTCTATCCGCTACTGCTATTCTTTCTTCCACCCATGTATTTGCTAATACCGCAACAGTTGCGGTTTCTCAGATCGTTGAGCATCCAGCTTTGGATGCCACTCGCCAAGGTTTGCTAGATGGATTAAAAGCAAAAGGCTATGAAGAGGGTAAAAACCTAGAATTCGACTACAAAACAGCACAAGGTAACCCTGCAATTGCGGTGCAAATTGCGCGTCAATACGTGGGAGAGAGCCCAGACGTGCTAGTCGGTATTGCAACGCCGTCAGCGCAGGCACTGGTTTCTGCGACTCGTACTATTCCTGTTGTGTTTACTGCGGTGACTGATCCGGTAGGAGCCAAGTTGGTTAAATCGATGAAGCAGCCGGGCAAAAACGTAACAGGTTTATCAGACCTGTCTCCAGTGGCTCAGCACGTGGAGCTCATTCAAGAAATCCTTCCTCAAGTCAAAAGCATTGGTGTCGTCTTCAACCCTGGCGAGGCGAATGCGGTGACGCTGGTTAATCTTCTAAAAGAAAGTGCAGAGGCGAAAGGCATTACAGTGGTGGAAGCCACTGCTTTGAAAAGTGCCGATGTTCAATCTGCTACGCAAGCCATCGCAGCAAAATCAGACATCCTTTACGCGCCTACGGATAACACTGTAGCGAGTGCGATCGAAGGCATGATTGTCGCGGCGAACCAAGCGAAAAAGCCAGTCTTTGGCGGTGCAACATCTTATGTTGAAAAAGGTGCGATTGCTGGCCTTGGTTTTGACTACTACCAAGTCGGTGTGCAAACGGCAGATTACGTAGCAGCCATACTTGATGGTCAAGAGCCAGGAAAGTTGGATGTAAAAGTCGCAACGGGTTCGGATTTGGTCATCAATGAGAGCGCCGCTTCTAAGTTGGGCATCCAACTGCCGAGTTCTGTTGTTCAACGTGCGACTAGCATGCAGTAAATCACTTATCTTGAGGTAAGGACTCTTTCTCTCAGGCCCATTTGTCTCAGCATGAAAAATGGGCTCGTAAATCGTAAGTTTATGAGAGCAAGTTTTTTCTGAGTGGATTGCTCTCTTTACCTCGACCTAAGTTGAAAGTTGTAACGTCAGATCGCTGCTAGCGATCTGAACATGCAGAAAGGAGCAGTTATGTCTGCATTTGCTTTTTTTGGCGCGCTTGAGATCGGCTTGATTTATGGCTTGGTTGCTTTGGGCGTCTATCTTACGTTTCGTGTTCTTGATTTTCCTGACTTAAGTGTTGATGGTAGTTTCCCTATGGGAGCCGCGGTTGCTGCGACAGCTATCGTTGCAGGCATCAACCCTTGGATTGCAACCGGTATGGCGATTATTGCTGGTGGCATGACAGGCTGGGTCACCGCATTTCTCGCTGTACGCTGTGGAATTTTGCATCTCTTAGCGTCCATCCTCACTATGATTGCCGCGTTTTCTATCAACATTCGTATCATGGGCAAACCCAATATGGCTCTTTTGGGTGAAGACACCATTCTCACTCCTTTTGAATCGATGGGCGATGCGATGTTTATTCGTCCGTTAGTCGTAGGCGTACTGGTTCTCATCTCTGCCTTTTTGGTGGTGCGATTGCTAAATAGCGATTTCGGCTTGGGCCTTCGAGCGACGGGTGTGAATGGCCGAATGGTGTCTGCGCAAGGCGCAAGCACAGGGTTCTACACCTATTTTTGTTTGGCGCTGTCGAACGGGTTTGTTGGCTTCGCTGGTGCGCTATTTGCGCAAACCAACAGTTTTGCTGACGTAACATCAGGCGTTGGTACCATCGTGGTCGGCTTAGCGGCGGTTATTTTGGGCCAAACACTCATTCCCGGTCGCAAAATTTGGGTTGCCGTTTGCGCCGTTATTTTGGGCTCGGTGTTGTATCGACTAGCCGTCGCTTTTGCGTTGAGTTCTGGCATGTTTGGCCTTCAGGCCTCGGATCTCAATCTCGTGACCGCAGTATTGGTTGCGGTAGCGCTCATTGCACCTAAGCTCAAGCAAAGTATGAAAGCCAAGCAACGCGTAACGACTGCGAAACAAGCGGCATCTAAAAATGGTTCTGGGGAGGCGTTATGATTGAACTCAACAACATCCAAGTGACGTTCAACCCTGGTACGATTTTGGAAAATCGCGCGTTGAAAGGGGTATCGTTAGAAGTACCAGAGCACCAATTTCTAACCGTAATCGGGTCTAACGGTGCGGGTAAATCGACATTGCTCGGAGCGGTGACGGGTGAGACACCAATGATTGGTGGTCAAGTGATCATTGATGGCAAAGACGTCACCAAGCAGACGGTTGCCCAGCGCGCTACTCAATGTGCACGAGTGTTTCAGGACCCGTTAGCAGGAACGTGTGGTGAGCTAACCATTGAAGAAAACATGGCTCTAGCGTACATGAGAGGTAAAAAACGTGGCTGGGGGCTGGCGCTGTCTGCCAAACGTCGCAAGTTGTTCCAAGAACGCATCAGTATTTTGGGTTTAGGTTTGGAAGACCGATTGGGTGACAGTATTGGTTTGTTGTCTGGTGGACAACGACAAGCCGTGAGCCTGGTGATGGCGACGTTATCGGAGAGTAAGTTATTGCTGCTTGATGAACATACGGCCGCGCTTGACCCGCGTATGGCGGCTTTTGTCATCGATTTAACCAAGCGTATCGTCAATGAGTTTGATCTGACGGTGATGATGGTAACGCACTCGATGAAAGACGCGCTCGCTTGTGGTGATAGAACCGTCATGCTCCACCAAGGGGAAATCGTTCTGGATGTCGCTGGAGAGCAGCGCGCCAATATGCAAGTGCCTGATTTACTAGACATGTTCTCTAAAGTTCGAGGCGAAGAACTTTCGGATGACAGTTTATTGCTCAATTAAATAGCCTGTCTGATTCGTTACGCATTTCTTCGACATAGTTAGAGCCAAGACTACGCCTACCAAGTGTGATCCTCCTGGAGAAAATAGGTAAAGCACCGAATTTCCAAGGAGGATTTTTTGTCTCTCATTCTTTAATAAAATAGTGGCATATCCACCTATTAAAGAGTGCTTATTATGTCTTTGCCATTTCTCTTTCATAGCCAGACGGTTGATGGTTTAGCCTTCGATGGTAAACGCGTGAAGGCCTGTCTAAAAACAGAAGCGTTAACATTTGATGCTGTTTATGTGCGTATTGAGCCAGACAACGAAGAATACCTTGTCGCCATGGTGCAATGCGGCAGAGCTGGAGAGTTGCTGCTGTGGGAAGTATCGTTCGAGCCGAATAGAGATCGAGACATCACCCACTATGTATTTAAAGTCGTTAGAAACGGTCAGCAATATTGGCTAGACGCACGTGGCGTGCAAAAACGTATTCCGCCCAAAGAATTTCATTTCAAATTGAATGTAAACCATCAACCGCCAAGGTGGGTTCAAGAACAAGTTTTCTATCAGATTTTTCCTGATCGTTTTGCCGCGAGTCAAAGTGAGTCTGCGATTCGTGAAGCGTACTGCGAGTACGATCCTGATGCTGTGATTAAAACGTGGGGAGAACCAGTAGGGAATCACCAAAACTCTGGGGCACGTGAGTTCTTCGGTGGTGATCTAAAAGGCGTTGAGCAAAAGCTTGGATACCTTGAACAATTGGGTGTGACCGCACTGTACTTCAATCCGATTTTTTCCTCGCCAAGTAACCATAAGTACGACACCACGGATTATTTCACGGTTGATCCTATGCTCAGCACCAACGAGCATTTTGCGTCATTGTGCGAAAAAATCCGCAGCAAAAACATGAAGATCGTATTGGATGCGGTCTTTAACCATACTTCTGTGCATCACCCTTGGTTTGATATTCAGCAGAAAGGTAAAGGCGCATACGGGAATCCTCAATCCGATTTTCGCGACTATTACTTTTTTGATGGGGAGAGTAATCACTACATTGGCTGGAAAGGAATCGACAATCTGCCGGTATTGAATTTTGAGAATCACGAAGTCAGAGAATATATCTACCAAGGTGAGGCATCGGTTATCAAACATTGGCTGAAGCCGCCATATTCCGTGGATGGCTGGCGTTTTGATGTCATTCATATGCTAGGTGAAGGGGAGGGGGCGAAAAACAACGCTCACTACGTGAAAGCATTTCGCCAAGCGACCAAATCCGTTAATCCGAATGCTTATGTGTTAGGTGAGCATTTTTTTGAGGCGACTCAATGGCTGCAAGGGGAGCAAGAAGACGGCGCGATGAACTACTACGGTTTTGCCCACCCTGTTCGAGCGTTTATTGCGCATCAAGACATCACGTACGACCCAATCGATATAGATGGTTTTGAGTTCAAAGCGTGGTTGGATGAAGCCAGAGCAAAAGTTCCTTTTGCCAATCAGCTCTCACAACTCAATCAACTCGATAGCCATGACACGGCGCGTTTTCTCACCTTGGTGAATGGGGATGAGAAAAAAATGCAAATCGCGTTGGCCTTACTCATGACTTATGTCGGCGCACCATGCATTTATTATGGTAGTGAAGTCGGTCTTGAGGGAAGCTTTGACCCAGATAACAGACGTTGTTTCCCTTGGCATTTAGTTCAGGGTTCTCCTTGGCTCCATCTGTACCAACAGTGGATTGAAATTCGTAAACAGTTCAAAGCCCTACAATCTGGCAGCATGCAATGGCTTTATTGTGACGAAAGGGCATTTGCTTATGCAAGACAGCTTGGTGAAGAGACGATCATTGTTGCAGTCAATATTGGTCTACAAGAAAGCACGATTGACCTACCATTGTGGCAGTTAGGCTTGAATGCGAAACACTTGCATCAATTATTAGATAAGTGTGAAATAATTGATTATGAAGGTCATGTTTCTGTCAATATGGCAGCATTAAGTATCAATTTGTGGCAAGTGAAGTGACACCGCATTCTATATTTATTAAAATTTGTGAATATGTTCATTAATAACTATAAACAGCCTCTTTAAGCCGATGCATATGAGAGGCGAACACTTAAACAATGGTACTCAATGGTTAACCAAAGGCGATTTAGCCTCTCATTTGTTGTTTTCTTTCCTTTAGTTCTATTCATTGTGGTAATGCTCGTTACTACAAAAAACTACTACGATGCAGTCAATCGTTATATTGATACTGAATATTCGCGTATCGATAGAGCGTTAACTCGTGGTATCAAAGTCTTAACTGCACTGGACTACAGCTTTACCAACTATTCAAACTTCGCGAACCCTCTTTCTGAAGAGCATAACTCTATTGTGAAAGGCGACATCTGCTATATATGGCCGATTGATGTTTTGCTATTGGAGAACGTTTACAGCGATGGCCTGCCAGCGGTTGATGTTGATTACATGATCGTCGGCGAAAAAAGCTTGTGTCAGGCAGGGACGAAAATCAACAAACTTGCAGAGCAAAAAGCAGGCTTTGCCCCTTCTTTGTCCTTCCTTCATGATATTGAATCCCACATTGTTGGTATCCATTACATCGATAAACGTGGTTATGTGATTTCGTCGCCCGATAAGTACGCTAAGAATTTTACTAAAGAGCTTTGGTCAACGTTAAAGGCGAGGCCATTCTGGCAAAAAACCGCGCAAGATAAGGTCAACATTACATTGGCTGGGCCTGGGCCGACGCTTGATTCCATGGAAGGGCAAATCATCAGTTTAACAGTGCCAATTTACGAAAAAGGTGTCCACCAAGGGGTGCTCTCGATTGATTTTGATGTCGATGCGCTGCTCACGACTTCTGAAAACCTTGTCGGGAAGCTGCACTTAGTTTCCAATTTTCAAACGATTCCTGAAGATGCCGTGCGGATTCAGCCCATTGAAAAAGAGCGCTTGAGTGCCAATCACAGTATTTATTACGAATATAACTTATGGAGCGAGATTAAGAATTTAACGTTCTTTGAAAAGTACAGCATCATGGTCGCGGTCTTTATTTACGTATTGAGTACCGTAGTACTGTTTTATGTGAACATGCACACCGAACGTCGCTACTTTAAAGATCTTGCTGCAAGAGACCCAATGACAGGGTTGCTCAACCGCAGAGGAATGCAGGCCGTTTGGCGTAATAAAATGACGAAGAAGAACGTGGCATTGGCTGTGTTTGATATCGATAACTTTAAGACTATCAATGACACTTACGGCCATGATGTAGGTGACTCTGCGATTCAACTGGTCGCGAAGTGCATCCGAGACAACATTCGTCACAGTGACGTCGCATCTCGCTTTGGTGGCGAAGAGTTTATTCTCGCGATATACGATGAAGATATTGAAGGGATGAAGCACATTCTCGAACGAGTCAAAAAAGCGATTGATGAACGATCACGACGAGTTACGAAGAATGGATTTACCGTATCGGGTGGTGTGGTCTTTAGCTCTGCAAGCAAAGCGGAAAGCTTTGATGAACTGTTCAAGGCGGCTGATGAGAAGCTCTATGAAGCGAAAAGTACCGGAAAGAACAAGATTTGTTATTAGTTCGAGGCGCGCTTGCTAAAAAGCAGTCTGACAAATAGCTAAAAGGGCGATAATATCGCCCTTTTTTGTACTTGTCGTTCAACCATCATGCACAATTCGTGCATTTGGAGTGCTTAAGCCACTTGGCTTTGACGCGATTGGAGTTCATCGCGGTAGCGCTGGATGTGCTCAACAATCGGTGCTGCTTTATTAAATGTTCGGATTTCGCGGAATAATTCGTTAGCTTCTGGGTAAGATTGGCGCAGGTAAGCGAACCATTGCTTCACGCGGTTTGGATAGTACAAACCTTTATCACCCTTCATTTCAAACTTTGAGTAGTAGATCAGCAGGTCGACCACATCAGACCAAACCATTGGCGTGTGGTTGTGTTTTACCATGTTACCTAGGTTAGGAATGTTGAACGCGCCACGGCACACCATCAGAGAGTCGACACCAGTGGTTTCAATGCAGCGTTGACCATCTTCGAAATTCCAGATTTCACCATTGGCAATCAAAGGGATGGAGAATCGCTCGCGAATTTTATTGATGTATTCCCACTTGATTTCAGATGCTTTATAACCGCCTTGCTTAGTACGAGCGTGAACGGTCAGTTCATTCGCTCCCGCAGATTGAATCGCATCCACGATTTCAAAACAGTCTTCAGGGTTTTCCCAGCCCAGACGAATTTTTGCGGATACAGGGATATTCGCAGGCACTGCGTCACGGCATGCTTTTACCACGCTATGAATCAACTCAGGATGCTGCAATAGCGCCGCACCTCCTTTGCTTTTGTTGACCATTTTTGCTGGGCAACCAAAATTTAGGTCGATGCCGCGCGCGCCAAGCTCTGCTGCTCGGATTGCGTTTTCCGCCATCCAGTGAGGCTCTTGGCCTAGTAGTTGAACATGTACAGGCACACCAGAAGTGGTCTGAGAGCCTTGCATAAGCTCCGGACATAAGCGATGAAAGACATGGTCTGGCAGGACTTGATCGATCACTCGAACGAACTCCGTCACACACAGATCATAGTCGTTTATTTCGGTCAGGATTTGGCGCATCAAATGGTCTAAAACGCCTTCCATTGGGCCTAATACAACTCGCATAGTTTGCCTAATACAGTTTGGTGATAAAAAGGAGGGCGATTGTAGCGATGTCGGCTAAGTTTGTCATTAAAAGACTCGGCGCTGGTGCCAACTGGCATCTCACTTGTATTGGAGTATAATGCCGCCAAATTCATGGGAAACCAGATGTCATGCAATACACTTTGATTGAAAAAGGTGAAGTTCAACTTGATGAATCTTCGCTATTTATTGAAGGTGCGGTACTTGCCGCAAACCTAACCACAAAACCTTTGGCGCCAGAGGCCTGGCTTGAGCCGTTATTTGGTGAAGGTTTTAAATCGATTCAGCCAGCGGTCGAAGAGCAAATTCACAAGCAACATAACCGTATTTTACGTAATGAGTATTCAGCTCTAGAGCTAACTGAAAAAGATCCTGAGCAGTTAGCCGATTTTGCTGAAGGTTTCATGTCGGTTTGGCCTTTGATTGAAGAGCAGTGGCAAGAGGTTGAGTTAAATGATGGTTTACAACGTATGTTGCAAGCGCTGCTTACCACAATGATGCTAGCCATTGATGAAGAGTCTACTCAGCAACATATGCGTGACGCGGGCATTGAAACGCCGCCAGCGTTAATAGACCTTGTTGATCAACTTGATTTGATGTTAGTTGAAGTCGCATTGGGTGCAGATGAACTAATGGTTGGCAATAAATCTCAAAGCTTAAACCCATTTAAAAATGTGGGGCGTAACGATCCATGCCCTTGTGAGAGCGGTAAAAAGTTCAAGCAATGTTGTGGTAAGTAACACTATAAAAGCGAGTTACTGAATCGAACCCAATAAAAAGCCGACCCTAAGGTCGGCTTTTTCTCATCTATATTTTTATACGCCTTAACGAATTGGATTCTTACGTTTCACCGGAAAGAACTGTGCAATCACGATCAACGCCAAAGCAACCAAGTTACCAGCGAAGATAACTACCAACCATTGTGGCATCGATAAGTCGAAGAACTGCCAAACAATTTTTGAACAATCGCCATACGCTTCAAACATCCAAGGAACCCATTGGTTTAACGGAGCCCAACTTGGGAAGGTGACAAAAAGATCACAAGTTGCAAATGGTGATGGATTGAACTGGTAATCAACATGCTGCATTGCAAGCATCAATCCTTTGTACGAGCTTAATCCCCAACCAATAAGCCCTAACCAGCGGAATAGTGCGTTGTTCGGTGCGATAAGTCCGATGATAGCTGCACCGCCAATACCCATCATTGCCACACGCTCATAAATACACATTACGCACGGGGCAAGCATCATTACGTGTTGGAAGTAGAGTGCGCAGGCTTCAAAAAATATGATGAACAAAAGAAGAAGCAACCACGATAAGCGTCCCTTCGAAAACTGGTTAAGTGATGAAAAAATAGTCACGGTTTCAATCCTGTCTGAAATAGAAAAAAGCTCTGAATACTCAGAGCTTTTTATCGTGTATAAGTTTCCTAATCAACTCAAATTTTAGTGTCCGCCAGACACAACTGGAGTCAGATCACCGGTATGAGGTGCAATCCAGCCCGCATCGTAGAAAGACGCTGTTGCTGGCTCTAGGAAGAACATGATGCCCATCAGACCTACAATCGCCAAAACGACAGTGTATGGCAATGCCATCACTACCATTCGACCGTAAGACAGACGAATTAACGGTGCTAGCGCAGACGTTAGTAGGAATAGGAAAGCGGCTTGACCGTTTGGCGTTGCAACAGAAGGTAAGTTTGTACCAGTGTTGATTGCAACTGCTAGCAGGTCGAACTGTTCACGCGTGATCAAGCCTTCCATAAGGGCTGATTTTACTTCGTTGATGTATACCGTACCTACGAATACGTTGTCCGAAACCATCGATAACAAACCGTTCGCAACGTAGAAGAGGGCAAGCTGTGTGCCTTTGTCTTCAACGGCTAAGACGGCGTCAATAACAGGTTTGAATAGCTCTTGGTCAATGATTACTGCAACGATCGAGAAGAAAACCGCGAGTAGGGCTGTGAAAGGCAGAGCCTCTTCAAATGCTTTGCCCATTGAGTGCTCTTCAATGACGCCAGTAAATGACGTTGCTAGGATAATGACAGACAGACCAATCAGGCCAACGGCTGCTAAGTGAAGCGCTAACGCGACAATCAGCCAAACGGCGATAATACCTTGTACCCACAGTTTTGCGACGTCTTGGTTTGTACGTGTCTTACGTTCTTCGCGGTCAAAGTCCACAAGGATTTTACGTACGTTATCAGGCAGTTGTGCGCCGTAACCAAATACTTTTAGCTTCTCAACCAATGCACAGGTAATAAGGCCACAGATAAATACTGGTAACGTCACAGGAGACATACGGATTAGGAATTCACCAAATAACCAACCCGCTTGGTCTGCAATGATAAGGTTTTGAGGTTCACCAACCATCGTTGTTACGCCGCCCAGAGCGGTACCCACACCAGCGTGCATAAGCAGCGAACGTAGGAATGCACGATAGTTTTCAAGGTCATCACGAGTCAGTTCTGTGATGGTGTCGTCTTGAGTATGGTCGTGATCGCCAATTGGGTTACCTGAAGCAACTTTGTGGTAAATCGAGTAGAAACCAACTGCTACGCTGATGACAACAGCGATTACTGTCAACGCATCTAAGAATGCTGACAAAAACGCGGCTGCGAAACAGAATGCAAGCGAAAGCAGAGTTTTTGAACGAATACCAAGCAGGATTTTGGTGAAGATGAACAGCAGAAGCTGTTTCATGAAGTAGATACCCGCAACCATGAATACTAAAAGTAGTAATACTTCTATATTCGCAACCAACTCATGTTTTACTTGCGCTGGGCTGGTCATGCCAATAGCAATAGCTTCAATTGCAAGTAAACCACCAGGTTGTAATGGGTAGCATTTTAAAGCCATTGCAAGCGTGAAAATAAATTCCGCGACAAGCAGCCACCCAGCAACAAATGGATTTATTAGGAAGAAAACAATCGGGTTAATAATAAGGAAGGCTATAATGGCAACTTTGTACCAATCAGGCGCTTTACCAAGGAAATTCTTGATAAAAGCGTTTCCGAGCGATATCGGCATGATAATTCTCTTTATAACAATATTATGAATAGACACTACAATTAGCGCTCAAGTATCTGTTTGTTAGACTTATTAACTAGTCTTTTAAAACAATAACTTAGTAAAACAACAATCCTTTGTTTTATTGTAGTTTTGCCAAGTTACTTCCCCTGAACTCAAGCACCGCTCACTTTCGATCGCAAACTCTACACTCCGGCTTTTATTAGTCAATAACAAAACGTAATGCTTCCGACTAAAACTACTTTTTAAGTGTAATAACGCGATCAAAACGGCGTTACTATATCATGGAAAGCTTGAAAAAATCCCCTTGGATTTTAAATGACGCCAAGTGACGAGAAAAGATCAATTAAAAAGGAATATTAACCAGAGAATACAAATTTATTTTGCATATTATGAACATAAAAATGTGACGTACTTGTCGTTATTTTTTCTCTATTTGTGTTCGGTTTCTTTTTTATAAAATACAAATTTTACGGCTTTGAACTGCTTCACTAAGTATCCTAAATTCAGCGAACGTGTAGAGTATTAACTCTATATTGAGGGATCGTTTCAATAATTGATCGTAAATTTTCTCAAATCGTTAAGTAGTGGTATGATGAGTAGTATCGACCCTCAGAAATCAATATTGGATAAAAAGTAGAATGGTCATTAAGGCGAAAAGCCCTGCGGGATTCGCAGAAAAATATATTATCGAGAGCATTTGGAACGGCCGTTTTCCTCCAGGCTCAATTTTACCTGCTGAGCGCGAGCTGTCCGAACTGATTGGTGTTACTCGAACGACTTTACGAGAGGTTCTTCAACGACTAGCACGTGATGGATGGTTGACTATCCAACACGGTAAACCAACAAAAGTTAACCAATTTATGGAGACATCTGGTCTGCATATCTTGGATACGTTGATGACGCTAGACGTCGATAATGCAACAAATATTGTAGAAGATTTGCTTGCGGCACGTACCAACATCAGCCCTATCTTTATGCGTTATGCATTCAAGGCGAACAAAGAAAACTCTGAGCGTACAATCAAGAACGTAATTGAGTCTTGTGAAGCGCTTGTGAATGCATCGTCTTGGGATGATTTCATTGCCTCTTCTCCGTATGCGGATAAGGTGCTTCAAAGCGTTAAAGAAGACAACGAAAAAGATGAAGCAAAGCGTCAGGAAATCTTGATCGCGAAAACATTTAACTTTTACGATTACATGTTGTTCCAACGCTTAGCATTCCACTCTGGTAACCAAATCTACGGTTTGATTTTCAATGGCTTGAAGAAGCTGTATGACCGAGTTGGCAGTTACTACTTCTCTAACCCGGCCTCACGTGATTTGGCGCTAAGATTCTACCGTCAACTGCTAGAAACTTGTGAAACGGGCCAGCGTGAACAATTGCCAGTTGTAATTCGCCACTACGGCATGGAAAGTGCTCAAATCTGGAACGAGATGAAAAAGCAACTACCAACCAACTTCACTGAAGATGATAGTTAAGCATTGAGTGAGCAAAGTTAGAAAAAACCGCAGGCAATGCCTGCGGTTTTTTATTGCTCGTTACTTACGGCTTTTGATCTAGTTCCTCATGCAATTATGTCGAAAAATGAGTCTTTCAGGCTAATGAGAGTCTGGGCAAAGGCAAATACAGTGTTTCGACAATATCTGATAGCACGTGATCATAGGTATTGAAAATCGTCAGTGACAGATCTGAGGTGATGCCATAAAGTTCTTCTTCTGTTAGTCCTGTGTGTTTTCCTTCGACATAGTCGTTTAACGCTTGTGTCGAACGTACGGAGATCGGCGCTGCGATAGTCAGCGGTGCTATTACCGCTAACTGATTCAGTTTACGTGTCATTACAGATGCGTAGTTCTTTACTCGAACGCTTCCTCCTTGTTCGTTTAAGTCTTGAATGCTAATACGAAGTTGAGTCAAGGTTTCGAGGCTATCGATAATGGTTTGCCAATTCATGTGGTACTCATCATGCAACTCATCTCGTTGCTCAACTGCTAGCCACGCAATAGTGACTTCATCCATTAAAAACAAACAATGTCGAATCAGCTTCCCGTGCGCCATTTGATTTCTCGCGATGCTGTTTTCCTGCCATTGTTCGAGCAACTTACTGACTTTTATCTGTAACACACGATACATGGGTTTATTTTCAAAGCGCGATGTTTCCAACAAAAGGTGCAGCTTGTTGTTGAGAGCATGATGGATCTCTTCTATTTCTCGATCATAGTTTTGTTGGGATTGAAGGGAGTAATGTGTGATTGCTCGATGACGTCTAAGCAAGTTAACGACATCGCGAAGTAGGGTAAGCAACTGATACTTTCGTGCATGTTGCTGTTCGCGTTTTGTGGAAAGGTGGTAAATGCCGGCTAATATGGCAACGGATAATAACGTTGAAATCAAAACAAACATAACCAACTCCTTGTTAGTGTTTGGACCTAGCAAGAAGGAATTTGCAGTTTTGATGCCAATTAAAATTACTTTAAAAACAAATGGTTAAAATTTAAACCTAAATGTTTTGCGCGTTATTGGTGCAGAAGCTCCCCAATAATGTGAATTTGATCAAAAAAATCCCCGCCGAGAGAGGCGGGGATTGAACTCATTTCAAGCGTAACGTAAGGGAATTACATTACACGCATGCCAGGCTGAGCGCCTTCGTGTGGCTCAAGAATCCATAGGTCGCTACCACCAGGGCCTGCCGCTAGGATCATGCCTTCAGACATACCGAATTTCATCTTACGAGGTTTTAGGTTCGCTACCATTACGGTTAGCTTGCCTTCTAGCTCTTCAGGTTTGTAGGCTGATTTGATGCCAGAGAAAACTTGACGAGTTTCACCACCGATGTCCAGTTGGAACTTAAGCAATTTGTTTGCTTTAGGCACTTCTTCACAAGAGATGATGCGAGCGATGCGCAAATCCACTTGAGCAAAAGTATCAAACTCAATCTCGTCCGCGATTGGGTCTTTGCTTAGCTCAGTTTCTGTTTTAGCCGCTTCTGCTTTCTCTTTCGCTGCCATTTCTGCTGCAGCGTCTTCTTTCGATGCTTCGATCATCGCTTCGATGTTCTTTGGATCGATACGGTTGAATAGCGCTTTGAACTTAGTGATTTCGTGGCCAGTGAGTGGCTGAGCAATGCCTTCCCAAGTTAGCTCTTGGTTTAGGAATGCTTCAGTACGTGCAGCAAGAGCTGGCATTACTGGTTTCAAGTAAGTCATTAGTACGCGGAACAGGTTGATACCTACAGAACAGATTTCTTGTAGTTCCTGATCTTTGCCTTCTTCTTTCGCTACAACCCAAGGGGCTTTCTCGTCAACGTATTGGTTTGCTTTGTCCGCAAGTGCCGTGATTTCACGGATAGCACGGCCAAATTCGCGAGCTTCAAAAAGCTCTGCGATACGGTCAGCCGCTGCCACGAATTCGTTGTAAAGCTCTGGTTCAGCGAAGCTGTCAGACAGTTTGCCTTCGAAACGTTTAGCGATGAAGCCTGCGTTACGAGATGCTAGGTTAACGATCTTGTTGACTACGTCAGCGTTAACGCGCTGAGTGAAGTCTTCAAGGTTAAGATCTAGATCGTCAATACGGCTGTTTAGTTTCGCTGCGTAGTAGTAACGTAGACATTCTGGGTCTAGGTGATCGAGGTACGTGCTTGCTTTCACGAATGTACCTTTCGACTTAGACATTTTCGCGCCGTTTACCGTTACGTAGCCGTGTACGAACACGTTGTTTGGTTTACGGAAGCCAGAACCTTCAAGCATTGCAGGCCAGAATAAGCTGTGGAAGTACACGATGTCTTTACCGATGAAGTGGTAAAGTTCAGTTTTACTGTCTTTGTTCCAGTATTCATCGAAGTCTAGATCGTCACGTTTGTTACATAGGTTTTTGAATGAGCCCATGTAGCCAATAGGTGCATCTAGCCATACGTAGAAGAACTTGTCTTTTTCGCCTGGGATTTCGAAGCCAAAGTAAGGTGCGTCACGCGAGATATCCCATTGTTGCAGACCAGATTCAAACCACTCTTGCATCTTGTTCGCGGTTTCTGATTGCAGAGAACCAGAGCGAGTCCACTCTTTTAGCATGCTTTCAAACTGAGGCAGGTCAAAGAAAAAGTGCTCAGAATCTTTCATTACTGGCGTCGCACCAGAAACTGCAGATTTAGGATTGATCAGTTCTGTCGGGCTGTAAGTCTCGCCACAGTTGTCACAGTTATCACCGTACTGATCTTCAGACTTACACTTAGGACATGTACCTTTTACGAAACGATCCGGTAGGAACATCTCTTTTTCAGGGTCGAAAAGCTGAGAAATAGTACGGCTAGAGATAAAGCCATTTTTCTTTAGCTCTAGGTAAATGTGAGATGCCAGTTCGCGGTTCTCTTCTGAGTGCGTACTGTGGTAGTTATCAAAGCTGATATCAAAGCCAGCGAAGTCTTTTTGGTGCTCTTCGCTAACAGCGGCAATCATCTCTTCTGGAGTAATACCCATCTGTTGCGCTTTAAGCATGATTGGCGTGCCGTGAGCATCGTCAGCACAGATGAAGTTTACAGTGTTGCCGCGTAGGCGTTGGTAACGAACCCAAATGTCCGCTTGGATATGCTCAAGCATATGGCCAAGGTGGATCGAACCGTTAGCGTACGGAAGGGCACAAGTTACCAGCAGTTTCCTTGAAGGAAGGTGTCTTGGATCGTTTGCCATACTTAATATTCGCTTTTCTTGATAGGTATAAAAAAATTTTGATGGATAATACTACCCCATGAACTCACTAACTCCAAGGTGTCAAACCGCGGAATGCCTTAGTTTTTTTAGGGTTCTGGTTATGTCGGGTCGGTGGTAGCATGGTACTCAAAAGGAGGACTTATGCATCAGTTCACTTCAAAACAAGATTTTTGTCATTGGTTTAATCAATTTCAACATCCACAGTTAGTGGAAAACTGGGCCGATATTCACGGCGTTGTCACCATCACCGCTCAAGGTGAGGTGAAGATTACATTGCCATTTGCTAGTAATGAGCTTCAGCGCACATTGCAAGAATGGATTCAACAACAGCAAGCATCCAAAGCTGTAGCCGCGTTTCCGTTTCGCATTGAACTCGGCGTAAAAGCACTAGAAACGCAGGTTTCTAATGCGGTGAAAGGTGTGAAGAATATCATTGCGGTGAGCTCTGCAAAGGGTGGGGTGGGCAAATCCACAACAGCCGTTAACTTAGCCTTGGCTATCGCGCAGTCGGGAGCGAAGGTTGGCCTATTGGATGCCGATATATACGGTCCATCGGTTCCGATGATGCTCGGCCAGGAAGATGCGAAACCAGAAGTTCGCGATGGCAAATGGATGGAGCCTATTTTTGCTCACGGCATCTATACTCATTCTATTGGCTATTTAGTTAATAAATCTGAAGCAGCGATCTGGCGTGGCCCTATGGCATCGAAAGCGTTAGCTCAGCTATTGAATGAAACCGATTGGCCAGAGCTGGATTACCTAGTGATAGACATGCCACCAGGCACGGGTGATATCCAGTTGACGTTGTCACAACAAATTCCTGTTACCGGCACGGTTTTGGTGACGACGCCACAAGATTTAGCGTTGGCAGATGCGCGCAAAGGTGCAGCAATGTTTAACAAAGTCAATGTGCCAGTAGTAGGTGTGGTCGAAAATATGAGTTACCACATTTGTAGCCAATGTGGCGCGACTGAACACATCTTTGGTATGGGTGGCGCGGAGAAAATGTCTCAAGAGTTTGGCTTAGCGCTATTGGGCCAAATTCCGTTGCATATTTCTATGCGAGAAGACATTGATGCTGGTGTGCCAACTGTTGCGAGACGACCTGACAGTGAGCATTCAGGCTACTACAAACAGCTTGCAGATCGAGTGTGTAGCACAATGTTTTGGCAAGGCAAAGCGAAACCAGATGCAATCAGTTTTACAATGGTAAACTGAGGTTGGTGGTTGAAAGTTGCACATTTTAACGTTTGCCCGGAGGTTAATCCTCTGGGCAGGCAGAAACTTATGACTAAACTCTAATTCCAGCTAGTAACTACGGGGTGAACTCCCTATAATCAGGCAGTTTATCTTTTTATGTGACTAGAAATCATCATCGGGTGCAAACTAATGTCTGATAATAATCAATGCGTCATCGTAGGTATTGCTGGCGCTTCTGCTTCTGGAAAAAGTCTGATCGCGAGCACAATTTACAATGAGCTTCGCGCGAAAGTAGGCGATCATCAAATCGGTGTCATCACGGAAGATTGCTACTACAACGACCAAAGCCACCTAAGCATGGAAGAGCGAGTAAAGACGAACTACGATCACCCGAGTGCGTTGGACCACGACCTATTGTGCGAGCACCTAGAGAAGCTTGTACGTGGTGAGGCCGTGGAAGTGCCTGAGTACAGCTACACAGAGCACACAAGAACAAGTAACACCACCACAATGACCCCTAAAAAGGTAATCATTTTAGAAGGTATCCTTCTTCTTACTGACCCTCGTCTTCGTGACCTGATGCACGCGACTGTATTTATGGATACGCCTCTGGATATCTGCCTACTTCGCCGTGTTAAGCGTGACGTTGAAGAGCGTGGCCGTACAATGGAATCCGTTCTTAAGCAATATCAGCAAACTGTTCGTCCGATGTTCATGCAGTTTATCGAACCTTCTAAGCAATATGCGGACATCATCGTACCTCGTGGCGGTAAGAACCGTATCGCGATCGATGTACTAAAAGCTCACATTGCAAAACTTTTGAAAGCTTAAGTCTTTAGACGGCTATATCGCTTTATTTTTATGATAAGAAGTGGCACTTTAGGTGCCACTTCTTTTTTTGTTTTTAAATTAGTCAGTTGCATGTCAAAACCGGATGGTTTTCACGCTTTTGTGGAACTCTCGGCGGTAAATCTAGTCTGCGCTTATAATTTTAAAAACACACGAGCAAGGAAAAACAAATGAAGAAACTGCTCTTAGTTCTCGCGATACCTGTTGTGGTATTTGTTGCTGCAATTTTAGCGTTAACTATTTTTGTCAATCCAAACCAATTTAAGCCACTGATTGTTGAGCAAGCTCAGAAACAAACAGGGTTAGAATTAGTGATTGAAGGGGATATCAGTTGGCAATTCTTCCCATCAATTGGTTTTGAATTGGGAAGAACCGAACTGCGTAACCCGCAAGGTTTTAGTCAGCCAAATCTTTTTAAAGTCGACACTGTCGGTGTTGATGTTTCTGTCACACCACTTTTTAGCAAACAACTTGAAATCGGTAACATTACTTTAGATGGTGCGGAGTTCTACGTTGAAACGAAGAAAGACGGCAGCAAGAACATTGATGCTCTAACGAAAGCGCAAACTCAACAAGCAGAGCAACCGAATGATACTGCACCAGATCAAAGCGGCGAATCGCAGTCTGAAGGCTCAGATTGGAGTATCAACCTGGCTGGTGTTACGGTTTCTAATGGCTCACTAGAAATTCAAGACAAGCAAGCCGGCAATTACACCAAGCTGTATGATGTATCGTTGAACCTTTCTGAATTTGCTTTTGACAGCTGGACGACAGCTGACTTTGGTGTGAAAGGCGAAATGAATGACCAGAAGTTTACAGCAGAAGGTAAGGCAGACTTTAAACTGGCGAAAGGTCTTACCAGTTATGCGTTGAAGAACATCGATGTTGATGCGACGTACACTGATCCAAACAACACTATTGAATCGGCAAAAATTGGCTTAGATACATTTGAATTCGATAAAGTAAACAATCTTAACTACGCGCTTAAAGGCAGTGCTGCTGGTATGAAGCTGGACATGCAAGGCGGTGGGCAGCTTACGGTTGACCAAGCGATTAGCAAAGTGTTGTTGAATAAGCTTACGCTGAAATCAAGCTTTGAAGGTGATGCTTTGCCACAATCACCAATGAAAGTTGATATGGTCTCTGACCTTTCATTTGACCTAAATAAAAGCCACCTTAGCTTTATTCTAGAGAAGTTAACCGCAAACGCGATTGCATTGGATGGTAAAGCCGATGTGACATTGGGAGACATTCCAAAAATACGTTTTGCCCTTCATAGCCCTAATATCGATTTAGATGAATTCTTAGGCTTGGATACACAAGCACCAGCAAGCGAAAAGCCAGCATCTGGTGGTAAGAGTGCATCCGCGGGGCCTGAAGTTGAGCCGGATCTTTCAGCACTGAAAGCGCTGGATGTCAAAGGTGATATCACCATCGATAAGTTCAAAGCGGCTAACGCAAAAATGGAAGCGGTAAAAGCGAGCTTCACTGTCAATCGTGGTGTGTTTGACCTCACATCATTTAGCTCGAAGTTGTACCAAGGCACAATTTCAGCAACAGCAAGACTAGATGCACGTAAGACGCCAGCGACTTACAGCGTGAAAAAATCAATCAAAGGTGTGAAAGTTCAACCGCTACTGATTGATGTTGCTAACAACGACAAGCTAGAAGGTACGGGTAACATCGACGTGAATGTCCAAGGTAGCAGTTTGACGCCGACAGGTATCAAACAGAACCTTGCTGGTACTGTAGCGATTAACTTTGCTGATGGTGCGGTAAATGGCATCAACGTTGCTCAATTGATTCGTGAAAACTACGCGCGATTCAAAGGGCAAAAAGTTGAAAGTACCAACGAAGTGAAGAAAACAGACTTCAGTGCGATGACCGCGACGTTGAAACTAAACAAAGGTGTGGTATCAACGGACAACTTGCATGCTCAATCACCGTTACTACGTGTGCGTGGTAAAGGCAGTGCAAACTACATCAATGAGACGGTCGACTTTACTATCAGTACTTCAATTGTGGGTACGCTAGAAGGCCAAGGTGGTAAAAACATCGATGAGCTGAAGGACATCACGATTCCAATCAATGTGTCTGGTAAGTGGGCGGACCCTAAATTCAAACTCGTATTCGATGATGTTCTTAAACAGAAAGCTCAGAAAGAAATTGACCGTGGCGTAGAGAAGCTAACGGACAAAATTAAAGATGAGAAAACCAAAGAAGCGGTCGATGGTCTGTTGAAGAATCTTTTCAACTAACCACGTGTTGAAAGTGAAAGGGTTGGCATTGTGCCAACCCTTTTTTTCATTGTGCTGCAAGCTCTACCAGTCGACGCCTTTCAGCGCTTTTACGCCAGATTCAAATGCGTGCTTTACATTCTTCACTTCAGAAACGGTATCGGCCATTTCAATTAGTGTGCGATGTGCACCACGACCAGTAATCACAACCGACTGCATTTTTGGGCGATTGTTTAACGCTTCGACCACTTCGTCCAAATCGATGTAACCGTAACTCACCATGTAAGTTAGCTCATCGAATAAGATGACATCAATAGAGTCGTCTTGCAGCATACGCTTACATTCTTTCCAGACCAGTTGCGCTGCTTCGGTATCGGCGGTTTTGTTCTGCGTCTCCCAAGTAAAACCAGTCGCCATAACTTGGAATTCTACTCCCAATTTTTCTAGCAAGTTGCGCTCGCCGTTGTCCCAAGTACCTTTGATAAATTGAGCCACTGAACACTTAAGGCCGTGACCGACGGCGCGAGCAATCGTGCCAAAGCCCGATGTCGATTTACCTTTACCATTACCAGTAATGATCAGCAGTAGACCTTTCTCTTCTTGAGCGGCCGCAATTTTTGCGTCTACCTGTTCTTTTACTTTTTGTTGGCGTGCCTTATGGCGTGCTTCTTTATTTTCTTCGATAGACATAATACTTCCTTAAGTCCGTTTCGTGCTTTGCCCGCGGTAGCTTGGGTTCATTGAATTATCTCGCTATGATAGACCAACATATCGTGAAGAAAAACCATCGATAATTCAGGGAATAAAATGAAGAGAATACTCGTTGTTTGTATGGGAAATATTTGCCGTTCACCAACCGGTGAGGCCGTTCTGAGATCTAAAGCGGAAGAGTTAGGTGTCGATGTCGACATTGATTCGGCTGGGACAATTGGCTATCACACCGGAAACACGCCAGACTCAAGAGCCATGGCGGCAGGGAAACAACGTGGCTATTCGTTTAAAGGAATGCGAGCACGCCAAGTGTCAGTGCAAGATTTCGAATACTTCGATTTGGTACTGGCTGCGGATAAAGCAAACTTGGCTGACTTACTCGATATTTGTCCTGCCGAACATCGTCATAAAGTCTCGCTATTTTTAAGCCACTCTAATTCGAGTTATGACGAGATCCCAGATCCTTACTATGGTGGAGATGATGGATTTGAGTTGGTATTGGACTTAATCGAAGAGGCGTCGGTAGCGGTTTTGCAGAAGCTGTAATTATCACGATATCAGATAAATAATAAAAGGGATGAGCATTGCTCATCCCTTTACGCATAGATTAGCCAGCTAAAATGTCGGTTGCGACTTTGTAGCTAGGGTCTTCTTTCACGTTGATTTCGACTAGACTGCCAGCTTTGTCGAGTAGTTTGCGACAATCCGGACTTAGGTGACGAAGGTGAAGCGTTTTGCCGATGGAAGCGTAGCGCTCTGCTAGCGTTTCAATTGCCTCAATTGCCGAGTGGTCTGTGACGCGAGAGTCTGCGAAATCGACAATCACATCTTTAGGATCTTCTGGCGCATTAAACAGCTCGAGGAAGTTTGCTGCTGAACCAAAGAAAATTGGACCGTGAATTTTGTACTCTTTTGAGCCTTCTGCGTTCAAGCAAGTATCTGCGTAAATGTGCTTCGCATGTTGCCATGCAAACATCAGCGCTGAAGCGATTACACCAACCGCGACCGCAACAGCAAGGTCAGTCAGTACTGTAACGACGGTTACTAGTACGATAACGAAGAAATCTTGCTTTGGTACACGGCGAGCCAACTTAAATGTTGCCCATTCGAATGTGCCAATCACAACCATGAACATCACACCAACTAGGGCTGCTAGTGGAATCATTTCAATCAACGATGACGCAAACAAAATGAATATCAGCAGAGCTACAGCCGCTACGATGCCAGACAGACGGCCACGGCCACCGGAGTTTACGTTGATCATTGACTGCCCAATCATTGCACAACCACCCATCGCGCCGAATACAGAACATGTCATGTTTGCCATACCCTGACCGATACATTCACGGTTAGATTGGCCACGAGTATTCGTCATTTCGTCTAAAACGGTCAGCGTTAGCAAAGATTCAATTAGGCCGATGGCCGCAAGGATCACTGCATAAGGCAAGATGATTTGCAGAGTCTCTAGCGTAAATGGCACTGATGGAATAGAGAAGGTTGGCAAAGAGCCTGCTAGTGTAGCGGCTTCATTACCTGACATAGAACGTAGGAAGTCGACAACTGTACGTGTCTCTAGATCTAACCCAACAACTAGTGCAGTCACGGTTACGATAGCAACAAGTGAAGATGGCACTGCTGTTGTAATTTTCGGCAAGAAGTAGATGATCGCCATGGTCAGCGCAACCAAACCTAGCATTAACATCATTTGATCTTGTGGAAGCCAAGTCAGCACGCCATTCATGTCTGGAGCCTTGAATTGTCCTAATTGCGCGAGGAAGATAACAATCGCTAGGCCGTTAACAAAACCAATCATTACAGGGTGTGGAACGATTCGAATGAATTTGCCCAATTTAAATAAACCGGCAGCAATTTGCAGAATACCGGCCAACATAATGGCAGCAAATAAGTACTGAACACCGTGGCTTGCAACAAGAGAGACCATTACTACAGCCATTGCGCCTGTAGCACCAGAGATCATGCCTGGGCGACCACCAAAGATTGAGGTGATAAGGCCAACGATGAATGCTGCGTACAGACCAACCATTGGGTCTACACCAGCAACGAATGCAAATGCTACGGCTTCAGGGACAAGTGCCAGGGCAACCGTCAAACCTGATAGCACGTCATTTTTAATAGAGTGCTTAGAAAATTGCGGGAATTCGAACATGTTTGTCTTTAAGTTCTCGTTGAGATGAGTTTATCCCGACACATATTCGTATTTGCATTAACCACTAAGTGATGAAAATACATTCAAGGTACTTAGTGTAAACCGTAGTAATAAAAGAGCAGCAGTAGAATGGTGTCGAAAACTTGAGTTGGCGAATGCTACCGAAAAGTGTGATTAAGTTCAAGAATGATACGGATAATGAACCACAAATGTGATCCGTCGTTGATATTAATATGACCAATTACGCTAGACCGAGAACAAACAAAAAAGGCCACCTTTCGGTGGCCTTTTGATTCTAGCTTTCAGGCTATCGCAATGTATTCAAACTTAGTTGAAGTTTGGCTTTGTCATTGCTGCAGAGGCGCGGTTTGTTGCCACTTGGCTACCAGCACCTTTAGCTTGGTAGCGTTCAGCTTTAAACGGCGCTGCGGCTACTTCGATTTCACGTAGTTCTTGAGGACCAGGTGCTTTTGTCATTGGTGCGCTAGCTCGTGGCTTAGCAACAACGTTGATAACTTCAGCTTTCATCTCTGGCGCTGCTACTGGAGTTTCAACGGCAACTTCTGTTGCTGCTTCTTCCACAGTTTCTGCAACGACTGGCTCTTGAACCGGAGCTTCTTCAACAACTGTGTCTGTTGTTACTTCCGCAATAGGTGCTTCAGCCACTTCAACGATCGGCTCAACAGGAGCTTGATCAACCGCTACTGGTTCTGCCTTTTCAGGCGCTACAGCTTCAACAATCGGTGATTCAGCTTTAGCTTCTACTGTTTCTTGAACTTTAGGTTCAACAACAGGTGCTTCAGCTACCGCTGGTTGCTCACGACGGATGATGACTTTACCCATTGCCATTTCAGGGCAAGCAAAACCACCTTGCATAGCAGGTACAGTTGCAATTGCTACAACCGCTTCTTCCTGAACTCGCTCTTCCTTCTTAGGCGCTGGTTTTGGAATGTAACGTGGCATCACTTTACCCATTGCCATCTCAGGAGATGCTACACCGCCTTTGCGCAGACGGAATGGGTTAGGACGACGATCACGACCACGACGACGACGTTGACCACTTGCTCGTAGGTGACGAGGAGAACGACGGTTACGACGTTGTTTCGATTCACCTTGCTTGTTGTCTTGCTGTGCGTCTGCTGCTGTATCAACGGCTTGATCTACTTGAGACTCAACAGGTTCAATTGCTTTTACTGCTGTTTCTTCTACTTGCTCATCGGCAAGTTGATCTTTAACACGAACAGATTTGTTCAGTTTGCGACGTTGACGGCGCTCTTTGACTTTCTCTGTTTTCGCGTTTGCTTTCGCTTTATTCTCTTCAGGCTTCACTTCTGAGCGAGCTTCAGCCGCAAGTTGCAAGCCTTTTTCCGCTACTTTCGCGTTTGCTTTCGGCTCTTGAGCTTTTTCAGCTTGTTGAGGTTTTGGCTTACGCTTCTGGCTACGGTTTGGTTGCTGTTTGTTTGCAGGCTGTTGAGCTTCGTTTTGCTCATTTGCTTGCTCTTCACGAGGCTTACGGCGACGACGGTTATCACGGTTTTCACGACCTTCGCGGTTATCGCGTTGGTTGCTACGACGACGGTCGTTGCGATCGCGTTTGTTGCGCTTGTTGTCGCGGTTTGATTTCTTCTCTTCTTGTTTTGGTTCTTCTTTTACTTCTTCAGAACCACCAAATAGGAAGCTACCTAGTGCTTTAAACAAACGGCTGAATAGGCCAGGTTTTGCTTCTTGCTCTACTTCTTTCTTCTTCGCTACCGGCGCAGGTTTAGAAACAGGAGCTGGAGCGGTTTGAGCTGGCGCTGCAAAGCCCTTAAGAACTGGCTCTTCGATTCGCTTAGGTTTGATGTCTGTTTCAGAAGGTTCTTTACCTTCTGCTTCTTTCATTGCTTCCAACTTCTTAGGAAGTAGGTAAGAAATTAAATCAAACTCTTCACCTTCGCGTACGCGAATTACTTCAAAGTGCGGTGTTTCCATGTCTGAGTTAGGAACAACCGTAATTTTCACTTCTTGAATTCGTTCGATATGGTTAACCGAGCGACGTTTTTCGTTCAATAGGTAAGATGCGATTGGCACTGGTACTACAGCCAATACTTGAGCTGTGTTGTCTTTTAGTGCTTCTTCTTCAATCAAACGAAGAACAGAAAGTGCTAGAGATTCGTTGTCACGAACAACCCCTGTGCCGCTACAGCGAGGACAGATGTGGTGGCTTGCTTCTGCAAGAGAAGGGCTCAATCGTTGACGAGACATCTCTAGAAGACCAAAGCGTGAGATACGACCGATTTGTACGCGAGCACGGTCTAACCGAACTGCTTCACGTAGGCGGTTTTCTACTTCACGTTGGTGGCGTACTGGTGTCATATCGATAAAGTCGATAACCACTAGACCACCTAGGTCGCGTAGACGCAATTGACGAGCGATCTCGTCTGCTGCTTCTAGGTTGGTATTAAGTGCTGTTTCCTCGATATCACCACCCTTAGTTGCACGAGCAGAGTTGATATCGATAGACGTCAGAGCTTCCGTTGGGTCGATTACGATAGAACCACCAGATGGTAGGCGCACTTCACGTTGGAAAGCCGATTCAATTTGGCTCTCGATTTGGTAGTGGCTAAACAGCGGCACTTCGCCTTCGTACTTCTTAACGCGGTTGATGAAATCTGGGCGAACCAATTGAATGTGCTCTTTCGCACGTTCATAAATGGTGTTGCTGTCGATAAGAATTTCACCAATATCACGACGCAAATAGTCACGAATTGCACGAACGATAACGTTACTTTCTTGGTGGATTAAGAATGGGGCAGGGTTAGAGTCTGCCGCGCCCTTAATCGCGCTCCAATGGTTCAGCAGTACGTTCAAGTCCCACTCAAGTTCTTCTGCGCTCTTACCAACGCCAGCAGTACGAACAATCAGACCCATGCCTTGAGGCAGTTCTAGAGTGCTTAATGCTGCTTTTAGTTGAGTACGCTCATCACCTTCGATACGGCGAGAAATACCGCCTGCACGAGGGTTGTTTGGCATAAGAACAAGGTAGCTACCCGCAAGAGAAATAAACGTGGTTAGAGCTGCGCCCTTGCTACCACGTTCTTCTTTTTCTACTTGTACGATTACTTCTTGGCCCTCAGTCAGCACTTCTTTAATGCTTGGACGGCCTTGGTAGGTATAACCTTCAGGGAAGTATTCGCGGGCAATTTCTTTTAGAGGGAGGAAACCGTGACGCTCAGCACCGTAATCAACAAATGCGGCTTCTAAGCTTGGTTCGATACGTGTGATACGTCCTTTGTAGATATTCGCTTTTTTAGATTCATGTCCTGGACTCTCGATATCAAGATCGAAAAGTCGCTGGCCATCAACCAGAGCGACACGCAACTCTTCTTTTTGAGTTGCGTTAATTAACATTCTTTTCATTGAAAATTCTCGTTGTCTTTTCTTTTATATCTTTCTTGTCGACTTGCCACGTTTTTTTCGCTGTTTCACGGTGCCTGATCCCATGGCTAATATTTTGCAGCCTCCCGGCTGGAAGGGGATGCTCTGGGGCACTTCAGTCATCACAAATCTATTTTGGTTTCTGTTAGAAACGTAGACTTGTAACCCGCTATTTGGGCGGTAGGTACTCAACGTGAATATGCGAGGAGTAGGGTGGCAAGAGTGTTGAATCCAATGTGTCTTACGCCAATGCAGCACCTGAGCTTCAACCTTCTACTCACATTGCTTGAGGACAAATGATTGGTAGTGAATAAAATATAACCAAACCTTCCTTAGCAGCTGTGAACTATAGCAGTGCGCGTGGATATCAGCAATCTGCTTTAGCGCAAACGATGGAAAATTTGCCGCTAAACTCAAACTTTCCAATTTATAACTGGCTGTTAAATAAGCGATTGAATCACGTAAACTTCCAAAGACAGAAAACAAAACCCGAACAAGGGAAAGGGTTTTAATAATCTAAACAAAAGGTTGGCGTATTTCGGAGCAGATTCTCGCAACAAGTGTTTCTTTTGCAGCAAGAATAATGTGAAGTCACGCGGATTTACGTTTACAATAGCGCGCATGAGCGAGATAAGAACACAAGTCCAGTTCGTTGATATCGACGAAGACATGGCGGGTCAACGCATTGATAACTTCTTGCGTAACCAATTAAAAGACATTCCAAAGAGCATGATTTATCGAATCGTGCGTAAGGGTGAAGTGCGCGTGAACAAAAAGCGCATCAAAGCCGAATATAAACTAAAAGCTGGCGACCTAGTCCGAATTCCACCTGTAACGGTTGAGAAAAAGGAAGAGGATGTCGCACCAAGCACGAAACTTAATAAGGTTGCTGAACTAGAACATATGATCATTTATGAAGATGATCATATGCTGATTCTGAACAAACCGTCTGGTACAGCAGTACATGGTGGTAGTGGCTTGAAGTTTGGTGCAATTGAAGCATTAAGGGCATTGCGTCCACAGGCACGCTTCCTCGAATTGGTTCACCGTATTGACAGAGATACCTCAGGTATTTTACTGGTTGCTAAAAAGCGCTCGGCGCTTCGCCATTTGCAAGCGCAGTTCCGTGAGAAAACGGTGAAGAAGTTTTACTTCGCCTTAGTGATGGGGCAATGGAAAAGCAGCTGTAAAGTTGTGAACGCACCTCTACTTAAAAATGAAGTGAACAGTATTGTACGAGTGAACCCAAACGGTAAGCCATCGGAAACGCGTTTCAAAATTCTTGAGAAATTTGAGCAAGCGACGTTGATTCAAGCCAGCCCAATTACGGGGCGTACTCACCAAATTCGTGTGCATACTCAGTACACCGGACATCCTATCGCATGGGATGATCGTTACGGAGATAGACGTTTTGATGCCTATACTGGTCAACTTGGATTGGACCGTTTGTTTTTGCATGCCGCGAACATTAAGTTTCAACATCCGTCTAATGATGAATGGATGGAAATTAATGCTCCGATGGAATCCAAACTAGAGAAAGTGCTTGTTGGATTAAGAAAGGCAAACTGAACGCATTTACTATAAAAAAAAGGGAGCTTTAGCTCCCTTTTTGCATTCCACTTATATATTAGGTTTCAAATGATGAAATGATGAAATGATGAAATGATGAAATGATGAAATGATGAAATGATGAAATGATGAGTAGAGGCGTTGATTAAACTTACAAGATCTCGAAACCTTGCTTTTGCAGCATATCAATCAAATCAATCAAAGGCAGGCCAACGAGAGTGTTTGGATCTTTGCCGACTAACTTTTCGAACAAACAAATTCCCATCCCTTCGCTTTTGAAGCTGCCAGCACAGTAAAACGGTTCTTCTCTGTCGACGTAACGTTCAATTTGTTCACGGTTTAAGTTTCTAAAATGCACTTCAAAAGTGTCGTAGCCAACTTCAGTCAGATTCGTCACCGAGTTATAAACCGCCAGTCCGGTATAGAAAGTGATGGCTTTACCACTTTGAGCAAGTAATTGATTGATAGCATTTTCACGATTTAGAGGTTTGCCAACGATTTTTCCATCAATTACGCAAACTTGATCGCTGCCGATGACCAAACTTGGTTTTTTAATAGAGCAAGAGGTTGCTTTGTTTACGGCTAAGCGCTGCACTAGATCCAGAGGAGTTTCACTCTCATACGGCGTTTCATCGCAGTCAGGAGATAAACAAATGAACGGGACTGAAAGCTTTTCAAGCAGTTGTTGACGAAAAGGGGAGGTTGAGGCTAAAACCAGTTGGTAATTTTTCATTTTGAATTACAATTCACGCAAGCATTTCCAATAGGATAATCGATCAAAATTGATTATGGCTAATGCTCTGTATGTTAAGCGTAAAAAAGTACAACTTTTTTGCCTTTTTCTTTGACTAATTTTGATTTGGAAGATAATATTCGCGCCCTATGCAAAAGGTAAAAATACCGCGAACGGTTGATCCAGCAAAGTCCGCACAGAAACGATTAGATTACGATGGCATCATCCAAGCTAGTCTTTTCAAGCGCTTAGCGGAAGCAACTGAAGGCGTAAAACGCGACGCAGAAGTCTCATTGTCATTTGAGATAGATGAACAGCGACTTGTTGTTATCTCTGGTAAAGCTAACATCGAAGTCGAATTAGAGTGTCAGCGTTGTAATGAGGTATTCACACACGCGTGTGAAGTTGAATTCCTTTACACTCCTTACTACGGTGAGAAGACGGAAGAGGAAGCACCAGAAATTTATGATTTGGTAGATCTAAATGAGTACGGTGAATTAGACCTTATACAACTGGTTGAAGACGAGTTCATCTTAGCATTACCTCAAATTGCGATGCACGATGAAGCGGATTGTAGCGTTGATTCAAATAACATGGTTTTTGGTGAGCTTCCTGAAGAAATTGAGGAAAAGAAACCGAATCCATTCGACGTTTTGAAAAATCTGAAAAAGTAACTGGTGTGGTAGCCGCTTCTTCTTTAGGTTTTTAACCCAATAGTATAGGAGTAGGGTCAATGGCCGTACAGAAAAACCGTAAAACTCGTTCTAAGCGCGGTATGCGTCGTTCACACGATGCGCTAACTACAGCTGCACTATCTGTAGACGCGACTTCTGGTGAAACTCACCTACGCCACAACGTAACTGCTGAAGGTTACTACCGTGGTCAAAAGGTTATCAACAAGTAAGGTTGAACCTTTGCAAAGTATTACCGTTGCACTTGATGCAATGGGCGGGGATTTCGGTCCACGCGTAACAGTGCCTGCCGCCGTGCAGGCACTGTCTCATTTCCCAGAGCTAAAAGTGATTCTTATAGGTGATCAAAGCCTGATCACATCTCAATTATCTCAACTCGGTACCTCTACCAGTTCCCGCTTGACTATTCTTCATAGCGAGAAAGTTATCTCGAACTCAGAAAAACCGTCTTTAGCATTACGCAATAGCCAAAACAGTTCTATGCGTATGGCAATTGATCTGGTATCTGACCAAGAAGCGGATGCTTGTGTAAGTGGCGGCAATACTGGCGCATTAATGGCGCTGTCGCGATTTATCCTCAAGTTGCTTCCCGGTATAGAGCGGCCTGCTTTAGTTTCAGCTTTACCCACCATCAGTGGCAAACGTACTTGGATGTTAGATCTTGGTGCGAATGTGTCTTGTGACGCAGACAGTCTATTTCAGTTTGCCGTGATGGGCAGTGCATTAGCAGAAGAACACCTATGTCGTCCTCCTCGCGTTGCTGTACTTAATATTGGTGCAGAAGAAATTAAAGGGAACGATTTAGTTAAACGCTGTGCAGAAATGCTTTCTCAAACCGACGCTATCAATTTTGTTGGTTATATTGAAGGTAATCAAATTTTGCATGACGTAGCCGATGTCATCGTTTGTGATGGATTTGTTGGCAACGTATGCTTAAAAGCCAGCGAGGGAACAGCACAACTTTTTATCGAAAAACTAAAAACCAGCATGATGGCATCGACGATAAAGGGTTGGATTGCTAGAAAGTTGTTTTCTCGGCTATTTAATGAACTAAAAACACTGAACCCCGACCAGTATAACGGCGCAAGTTTGCTAGGATTGCGCGGCATTGTCATAAAAAGCCATGGAAGTGCGGATGTATCTGCGATTGTCAATGCACTTGGCGAGGCAGTACACGAGGTCAAACGACAAGTACCAAGCCGTATTAGCGATCGTTTGGAAGCGGTTTTACTCGAGAGGCATTATTAGTCTTCATGTATAGCAAAATTTTAGGTACTGGCAGCTACCTGCCATCTCAAGTGCGTACTAACGCAGACCTAGAGAAAATGGTAGATACAAGTGATGAGTGGATCGTAGCTCGTACTGGTATTAAAGAGCGTCGAATTGCAGCAGAAGACGAAACTGTTGCGGACATGGCATTCTACGCAGCTGAAAACGCTATCGATATGGCCGGCATTGATAAAAATGATATCGACCTAATTATCGTTGCTACCACGAGCAGTAGCCATACTTTCCCTTCATCTGCGTGTCAGGTGCAGGCAAAGCTTGGCATTAAAGGTTGTCCGGCTTTCGACTTAGCCGCTGCTTGTTCTGGTTTTGTGTACGCATTGTCTGTTGCGGATCAACATATCAAATCAGGTATGTGTAAAAACGTATTGGTGATTGGTGCAGATGCACTATCTAAAACGTGTGATCCAACTGACCGTTCAACGATCATTTTGTTTGGTGACGGTGCGGGTGCAGTTGTTGTTGGTGCAAGCCAAGAGCCTGGCATTATCTCTACGCATATCTACGCGGATGGCCAATTTGGTGATTTATTAAGTCTACCTGTACCAGAGCGTGGTAAAGATGTTGATAAATGGCTTCATATGGCTGGTAACGAAGTATTCAAAGTTGCGGTAACTCAACTGTCTAAACTCGTTAAAGATACGCTTGAAGCAAACGATATGCACAAGTCTGAGCTAGACTGGCTAGTGCCGCACCAAGCGAACTACCGTATTATTTCAGCGACGGCGAAAAAACTGTCAATGTCACTAGACCAAGTTGTTGTCACATTAGACAGGCACGGTAACACGTCGGCAGCGACAGTTCCGACGGCGCTTGATGAAGCGGTTCGTGATGGCCGTATTAAGCGTGGACAAACGTTGCTACTTGAAGCTTTCGGTGGCGGTTTCACATGGGGCTCTGCTCTGGTGAAATTCTAAGTTTCGCGAGAATTCAAAATTTAAGGTGCACTCACGTGCATCTTATTTCTTTTTACATTGCTTAAAGGAAAACAACATGAGCAAGTTTGCTATCGTATTTCCAGGTCAAGGTTCTCAAGCTGTAGGTATGCTTGCTGATCTAGGCGAACAATATGACGTAGTAAAACAAACATTTGCAGAAGCATCTGACGCACTAGGTTACGATCTATGGGCGCTTGTTCAAAATGGCCCTGCTGAAGATCTAAACCAAACTTTCCGTACTCAGCCTGCATTGCTTGCTTCTTCTGTCGCTATTTGGCGCGTATGGCAAGAGCTTGGTCTAGAACAACCAGCAAACCTAGCGGGTCACAGTCTCGGTGAATACTCAGCGCTTGTGTGCGCTGGCGTGATTGACTTTAAAGAAGCAATCAAATTGGTTGAACTACGTGGCAAGCTAATGCAAGAAGCGGTTCCTGCGGGTACTGGCGCAATGTATGCAATCATCGGTCTAGATGATGATGCGATTGCAAAGGCGTGTGAAGAAGCAGCGCAAGGCGATGTCGTTTCTCCAGTAAACTTCAATTCTCCTGGTCAAGTTGTTATCGCAGGTAGTAAAGATGCAGTAGAGCGCGCTGGCGCACTGTGTAAAGAAGCTGGCGCGAAACGTGCTCTTCCTCTTCCTGTGTCAGTGCCTTCACACTGCGCGTTAATGAAACCAGCAGCAGATAAACTAGCAGTAGCGCTAGAGTCTATCGAATTCAACACACCACAACTTCCAGTTATCAATAACGTTGATGTGGCAGCTGAAACTGACCCTGCAAAAATCAAAGACGCGCTTGTTCGTCAGCTATACAGCCCAGTTCGTTGGACTGAAAGCGTACAGCTAATGAGTGAACAAGGTGTAGAAAACCTTCTTGAACTTGGCCCGGGCAAAGTTCTGACAGGTCTAACAAAACGTATCGTGAAAACACTAAGTGCAGCAGCAGTTAACGATGTGGCGTCGTTAGAAGCCGCTAAATAATTCTTTCACGATAAGAAAAGGAAAACACAACATGATGAATCTAGAAGGTAAAATCGCTCTAGTGACTGGCGCAAGCCGTGGCATTGGTCGTGCGATTGCTGAGCTTCTTGTTGAACGCGGTGCTACCGTTATTGGTACCGCAACGTCTGAAGGCGGCGCGGCTGCGATCAGCGAATACCTAGGCGAAAATGGTAAAGGTTTAGCGCTTAACGTCACTGACGTTGAGTCTATTGAAGCAACACTAAAAACCATTAACGATGAGTTTGGTGCGATCGATATTCTAGTGAATAACGCAGGTATCACTCGCGATAACCTACTAATGCGCATGAAAGACGATGAGTGGAACGACATCATCAACACAAACCTAACGCCTATTTACCGCATGTCTAAAGCGGTTCTGCGTGGAATGATGAAAAAACGCGCGGGTCGTATCATTAACGTAGGTTCTGTTGTAGGTACTATGGGTAATGCGGGTCAAACTAACTACGCAGCAGCAAAAGCGGGCGTGATTGGTTTTACCAAATCAATGGCTCGTGAAGTGGCTTCTCGTGGCGTAACTGTTAACACAGTTGCTCCTGGTTTCATCGAAACTGACATGACTAAGGCGCTAAATGACGACCAACGTGCAGCAACGTTGGCGAACGTGCCAGCTGGTCGCTTGGGTGATCCTCGTGAAATTGCATCAGCAGTAGTTTTCCTAGCTTCACCTGAAGCCGCTTACATTACTGGTGAAACTTTGCATGTAAATGGTGGCATGTACATGGTTTAATGCACAGTTCGTGCAAATTTAGCTATTTTACATTGTGAAAAATAGCCTATAGTTGCAATTAACTGTCATGAACTTGTCATGCTTATGCGCAAGATTTGTGCATGATTTAAGTCAAAAATGTATTGAAATTCGGTTAAATTCGCTAATTTTGTGGTTTGACCAGCAAGGACCCCCTTGCAACTTTCAATAGTTCGAATAAACTACGGAATCATCGCATTAGGCGAAATCTGTAAAGGAAAAGAAAAATGAGCAACATCGAAGAACGCGTAAAGAAAATCATTGTTGAACAGCTAGGTGTAGACGAAGCAGAAGTTAAAAACGAAGCTTCTTTCGTTGATGATCTAGGTGCTGATTCTCTAGACACTGTAGAACTAGTTATGGCTCTAGAAGAGGAATTCGACACTGAGATTCCTGATGAAGAAGCTGAGAAGATCACTACTGTTCAAGCTGCAATCGACTACGTAAACAGCGCTCAGTAATTATCTCTCCCAGGCGGTCTCCTAGACCGCCTGTGTTCTTTCTAACTTCTTCTATCCTCTCATAGAAATATTCAATTCCCGGAGAATTATATCGTGTCCAAGCGTCGTGTAGTTGTCACTGGCATGGGTATGTTGTCACCGGTAGGCAACACAGTAGAATCATCTTGGAAAGCCCTGCTTGAAGGTAAAAGCGGTATCGTAAATATCGAACACTTCGATACTACGAACTTCTCAACTCGTTTTGCAGGTCTTGTTAAAGATTTCGATTGCACAGAGTACATGTCTAAAAAAGATGCTCGTAAAATGGATCTATTCATCCAGTACGGCATTGCAGCGGGTATCCAAGCGCTAGATGACTCTGGCTTACAAATTACCGAAGAAAACGCGCCTCGAGTTGGTGTTGCAATCGGCTCAGGTATTGGCGGCCTAGACCTCATTGAAACTGGTCACTCAGCACTGGTTGAGAAAGGTCCTCGCAAAGTTAGCCCATTTTTTGTTCCTTCGACCATCGTAAACATGGTTGCGGGTAACCTGTCTATCATGCGTGGTCTTCGTGGTCCAAACATCGCGATCTCTACTGCATGTACTACAGGTCTACATAACATTGGCCACGCTGCTCGTATGATTGCATACGGTGATGCAGACGCGATGGTTGCTGGTGGTGCAGAGAAAGCTTCTACGCCTCTTGGTATGGCTGGCTTCGGTGCTGCTAAAGCACTTTCTACTCGCAATGACGAACCTCAAAAGGCATCTCGCCCATGGGATAAAGGCCGTGACGGCTTCGTTCTAGGTGATGGTGCTGGCGTGATGGTTCTTGAAGAATACGAACATGCGAAAGCACGTGGCGCTAAGATTTACGCAGAGCTAGTTGGCTTTGGTATGTCTGGTGATGCTTACCACATGACTTCACCAAGTGAAGATGGTTCAGGTGGTGCGTTAGCAATGGAAGCAGCAATGCGTGATGCGAACATCACGGGTACTCAAGTAGGTTACGTGAATGCTCACGGTACATCTACTCCTGCTGGCGACGTTGCTGAAATCAAGGGTGTGAAACGTGCTCTTGGTGAAGAAGGCGCAAAACAAGTTCTTGTTTCTTCAACTAAGTCAATGACTGGTCACCTATTGGGTGCTGCTGGTTCAGTTGAAGCTATCATCACGATTATGTCTTTGGTTGACCAAATCGTTCCACCAACGATTAACCTTGATGATCCAGAAGAAGGTCTAGACATTGACCTTGTGCCACACACTGCGCGCAAAGTTGAAGGTATGGAATACGCAATCTGTAACTCGTTTGGCTTTGGTGGTACAAACGGTTCTTTGATCTTCAAAAAGTTCGCTGAGTAAAAATCTCTAATAAGGTTTTAAGACCGCGAAACTTGTATTCTAACGGCTCGATGCTTAGCATTGAGCCGTTTTCTTTTATTTGTCGTCTGTAACCTAAGGGTGTTCTAATGTTTTGGGTAAATGGAGTTCCACAAACACAGGTTTCATTAGGTGACCGCTCTTTTCAATATGGAGACGGTTGCTTTACTACTATCCAGACTAAAAACGGCGAGCTAGAGTATTGGCAAGCGCATGTTGAACGTTTGGAAGCATGTCTCAAAACACTTCATATTCCTTTACCTGACTGGAGTATAGTTTCCGAGTGGGCTCACTTGGCTACCCTGAAAGATGAACACGCTGGAATCAAAATTCACATTAGCCGCGGAATCGGTGGAAGAGGGTATGGCACTAAGGGCATTGAGGGCCCAATGGTGACCATCTCGAACTTTGCATTTCCTGTCCATTATGTCGACTGGCAACAAAATGGGGTGAATCTGGGGGTATGCGAAACCCGTCTCGGAATTCAGCCTTTGCTGGCAGGGCATAAACACAACAATCGCTTAGAACAAGTGCTTGCGAAAGCTGAAATTGATCACTCTAACTTTGCCGATGCAGTGACGTTAAATGTGCAAAATCATGTCATTGAAACTACAATGGCAAACCTTTTTTGGGTTAAAGATAACAAGGTTTATACGCCTAGCTTAAATTTGTCTGGCGTCGCAGGCGTGATGCGTCGCAAGGTGCTTGAATTTTTTGAGGCCAATAATACCGAAGTTGAAGTAGGGGACTTTTCTCTGATGGAACTGCTTTCTGCGGATGAAGTATGGATGTGCAACTCACTACTAGGTGTTGCACCTGTCACGAGCATTACAGCCTCCAATAACCACAAAACTGTCTTTCCGATAGGAAAACTGACTCAACGACTGCAAGGGAATTTAAATACGTGATTAAAAAACTGTTGGCTTTTGTTGTGCTGATCGCTGTGATAAGCGCAGCAGGGTTTTTTTACGTTGTTTCACAAACAAAGCAATACGTTAACTCGCCAATTTTAATTGAGCAACCTCAACTGTTCACTGTCGAAAACGGCACAAGCTTTCATCGTGTAATGCGCGATTTGGTGAAAGAGAACATCGTAAAAGCGTCTGATTACAATCGCTTAATGCCCCATCTTTACCCAGAGCTTCTTCAAGTGCGAGCCGGCACTTACCAACTAGAGCCAAATGTATCGCTTTACGAGGCGTTAGAGCTACTCAATACAGGCAAAGAACATCAATTTGCCATCACGTTTGTTGAAGGTAGTCGTTTTTCTGAGTGGTTAGAGCAACTTCAAAGCGCACCGTATGTTCAACACGACCTTTCAGGGCTGTCAGAAAAAGAGATGGCACAGAAGCTTGGTATTGAACGTGATAAGCTTGAAGGCTTGTTTTTGGCTGAAACGTACCACTACACCGCTGGTGCGAGCGAAAGTCAGTTGCTAAAGCGTGCACATTCCAAGTTAAATAAAATACTGGATGCGAACTGGAACGCTCGTCAGGAGAAGCTGCCTCTCAAAGACAAGTATGAAGCGCTGATCCTTGCCTCGATTATCGAAAAAGAAACGGCGATTGATTCAGAACGCGAACGTGTTGCTTCTGTGTTTGTTAACCGTTTGAATAAACGTATGCGACTTCAAACGGATCCGACCGTTATCTACGGAATGGGGGATGCTTACGATGGTAACATCCGTAAGAAAGACCTACGCACCCCAACACCATACAATACCTACGTTATTAATGGTTTGCCGCCGACACCTATTGCAATGGCCGGAGAAGCCTCTATTGAAGCTGCACTAAACCCAGAAAGCAGTGATTACTTATATTTTGTAGCAAGTGGGACGGGCGGACACGTTTTCTCGAAATCACTTGCTGAGCACAATCGTGCTGTTCGAGCCTATTTAAGAGAACTAAGAAAGAATAAATGATGAAAGCAAACTTTATTGTCGTAGAGGGCCTTGAAGGCGCAGGGAAAAGCACCGCGATTAAAACGGTTTTGGACACGCTCAAACAAGCGGGAATCGAAAACATCGTTAACACGCGTGAACCTGGTGGGACACCTCTTGCCGAGAAAATGCGCGCTTTAGTCAAGGAAGAGCATGAAGGCGAAGAGTTGAAAGACATGACAGAGTTGCTTCTGTTGTACGCCGCGCGTGTTCAACTGGTTGAGAATGTGATTAAGCCAGCGCTTGCAAACGGACAATGGGTTGTTGGCGATCGCCATGACTTGTCATCACAAGCTTACCAAGGTGGTGGCCGTCAAATTGATGCGTCACTCATGAAAAACCTTCGTGACACCACGTTGGGTGACTTTAAGCCCGCATTTACACTTTATATGGACATCGACCCTCGTATCGGTCTTGAGCGTGCTCGTGGTCGTGGCGAGCTAGACCGTATTGAAAAGATGGATATCAGCTTCTTTGAGCGCACTCGTGAGCGTTACTTGGAAATCGCTAATGCTGATCCGTCAATTGTTGTGATCAATGCAGAACAATCGATTGAAGAAGTGTCTCGTGATATTCAAGACGCCTTGAACGAATGGTTGTCTCGCCAGTAAGTAAAAAGCGAATATAGGTTACGCATGTTTAATGATTTTCCTTGGTTAAAGCCAGCATGGGAGAACCTCAAATCTGGGTTGGATTCAGATCGAATCCCTGGAGCTTTATTGCTGCAAAGTGATAAAGGTTTGGCAGTAGAAAAGCTTGTTGAGTTTTTTAGTCATGCACTTCTTTGTCAAAACTACAGCAGTGAAGCTTGCGGTTTTTGCCATAGCTGTCAACTGACGAAATCTCAAAGCCATCCAGATTTGCACTGGATTAGGCCAGAGAAAGAAGGCAAGGCGATTACGGTTGACCAAATTCGCGCTTGCAATCGTCTAGCTCATGAATCTTCTCAGTTGAATGGTTACCGTTTGTTTGTGATTGAGCCAGCCGATGCGATGAATGAATCCGCTTCTAATGCGCTATTAAAAACGCTGGAAGAACCGGGCGAAAAATGTTTGTTTTTGCTGGTCACTCATAATCAAGAAAGATTGCTACCGACGATTCGTAGCCGATGCCAGCATTGGGTTGTGACGCCGCCTTCAACCGATCAAGCTATGCAGTGGATTGGGGAGCAAGGCTTGTCTCAAGTACCGGCTTTCGCGTTGAAACTGAATATGGGTTCTCCATTAAAAACGCTTGAGTCGTTGAAAAATGGTGAGCTAGAGGAGTATTCGGCTTTCGAACGTTGTTTGGTTGAAACACTGTTATCTCCGACGTCTGATGTCTCCAAATGTGCATCGTTAATGGCAAAAAATCCAGACCAAGCGCTGGATTGGGCATGGTTGTTATTGACGGATGCTCAGAAGTCGCAGTTTGGTGTTGTAGACGAAGGCATACTGCCTGGTGCCGAGAAATTTAAGCCCCATCATTACGATGGGTTGTATGCATCAACAAAGAAACTCATGGAGCTCAAAGCGCAAATGCAAACCTTTCCGGGTTTGAACCTTGAGCTACTATCAATGAACTGGTTAATTGAATCACGAGAGGCATTATGTTCGTAGATTCGCACTGTCATTTAGACAAATTGAATTACGATGATCTTCATATCAATATTGAAGACGTTATTAACAAAGCAAAGCAAGCTAACGTAAAAGAGCTGCTATCTGTAGGTGTTACGTTAGACTCATTTCCTAATATGTTGGAGATGATCGAACCTTACGAGAATGTGTACGCTTCTTGTGGTGTTCACCCATTGGATGTTGAGAGTGCGTTTTCCATGGAGACGTTGCGTCGCCATGCTAGCCACGAAAGAGTCGTTGCTATTGGCGAAACTGGATTGGACTACCATTACAAACCAGAAACAGCGGTACTTCAAAAAGAGCGTTTTGAACAGCAGGTTGAGTTGGCGGTTGAACTGAACAAGCCGCTTATTATTCACACCCGCAATGCGCGTGAAGATACATTGGACATTTTACGTAATGGTGGCGCGGAGAAATGTGGTGGTGTCATTCATTGTTTTACTGAAGATCTTCCCTTTGCCGAAGCTGCTATGGATTTGGGTTTTTATATCTCGATTTCAGGTATCGTGACTTTTCGTCAAGCAACCGAGTTGAAAGAAGTGGTGAAAGCGTTGCCATTAGAGCGACTGCTGATTGAGACCGACTCACCATACTTGGCTCCAATTCCTCATCGAGGAAAAGAGAACCAACCGGCTTATGTTGTCGAGGTTGCCGCGTATATTGCGCAACTTAAGTCATGTGCACTGTCTGAGGTTGCGCATAAAACCACCGAAAACTTCCGAAATCTTTTTTTGCGATAAAAAATGACATCCGGTATTAAAAAGGAGCGAAAGCTCCTTTTTTTGTTTACAAATACGTCAGATGTACTCTTCATTTTAATGTTTACGAAAAATGTTGATTCAATAACATTCAAATTTCACAAATGTAATTTTGTTACTAAAAATAACATTGTTCTGTATTTTATTTACGCCTTAAAATTAATAATATAAATAATATTATCTTTATAAAACAGTAATATAAGTTAAATGCAAACCTTTTCATTGACCGTTTTTGGGTGTGATCTAAGACTTGTTTTGAAACTAAATTTCGTAACTGTGTGGAAAGTTTGAGGGTCATCAATATATATTTAGAGCCGGAAAATATAATGCAGTTGTGGTTACATTTTCATTGGGTGCTAACCTTTAGGCTACGGGGGTGTGCCGTTAGTGCCCAAATAATACTTATAAATTTATCAGGAGCATAAACATGTTTAAGAACCTTTTTGCTAACCTGCAAAAAGTTGGTAAGGCGCTGATGCTTCCAGTATCAGTTTTACCAGTTGCAGGTATTTTACTAGGTGTTGGTGCTGCCCACCTAAGCTTTATTCCAGAGATCGTTTCTAACCTTATGGAACAAGCTGGTGGTTCAGTATTCGGCCAAATGGCACTTCTATTCGCTGTAGGTGTTGCACTAGGCTTCACAAACAACGATGGTGTAGCTGGTCTAGCTGCTATTGTTGGTTACGGCATCATGACAGCAACACTAGGTGTTATGGCTGGCGTAATGGGCGTTGAAAAAATCGATACAGGTGTACTAGGTGGTATCCTTGTCGGTGGTGTTGCTGCTTGGGCATTCAACCGTTTCTTCAAAATTCAACTTCCAGAATACCTTGGCTTCTTTGCAGGTAAGCGTGCAGTGCCAATCATCACTGGTTTTGCAGCGATCATCCTTGGTGTAATTCTTTCTGTAATTTGGCCACCAATCGGCGGTGCAATCTCTGCATTCTCTGACTGGGCTGCGCACCAAAACCCACAACTAGCATTCGGTATCTACGGTGTTGTTGAGCGTTCACTAATCCCATTCGGTCTACACCACGTTTGGAACGTACCTTTCTTCTTCGAAGCTGGTACTTGTGTTAACGCAGCAGGCGAAACTCAACACGGCGTTCTAACTTGTTACCTAGTTGCTGATGAAGCATCTCGTGCTGCTGGTAATGGCTTCGGTCAGCTAGCGGGTGGTTACATGTTCAAGATGTTCGGTCTACCAGCTGCAGCAATCGCAATTGCTCACTGTGCTAAACCTGAAAACCGCGCGAAAGTAATGGGTATCATGGCGTCAGCTGCTCTGACTTCATTCCTAACAGGTATTACTGAGCCAATCGAATTCTCATTCCTATTCGTTGCTCCTGTTCTATACGGTATCCACGCTCTACTAGCTGGTTCTGCATACATCGTTGCTAACACTCTAGGCTTTGTACACGGTACATCTTTCTCTCACGGTCTGATCGACTTCCTAGTTCTATCTGGTAACGCTCAGAAGATGGGTCTGATGATCGCTGTTGGTCTAGTTTACGCAGTAATCTACTACGTAGTGTTCCGTGCAGTAATCACAGCTCTTGACCTAAAAACTCCTGGTCGTGAAGATGAAACTGAAGAAGCTGCGGCGACTTCTAGTTCAGACATGGCAGGTGAGCTTGTTGCAGCATTCGGCGGCAAAGCAAACATCACTGGTCTAGACGCATGTATCACTCGTCTACGTGTTGCTGTTGCAGATACTGCTGCGGTTGACCAAGACAAACTAAAACAACTTGGCGCTGCTGGTGTTGTAGTTGTTGCAGGTGGTGTTCAGGCTATCTTCGGTACTAAGTCTGACAACCTAAAAACTGAAATGGATGAGTGGATTCGTAACCACGGTTAATCCCCAACATTCATTGTTTTGAAAGGAGGCTAAGGCCTCCTTTTTTGTATTTTGTATATTGCTGAATAACTTATTATCTATTGCTTGCCTACCTGACTTTCTTGCCTATATTTTTCACCTATTGGTTTCATAAGTACGACCTAGGATCACCTTATTGAACCTTGTGATCTCAAACTCATCTTTACTTTTGTCGGCTTTTTCGTACAAACCGTTTACTCACTGATGACATAACAAATATTGAACATGTTTGAATTATGCACGATGTTTTTTAAGAATTGATAACGTGTATGAAGAATAAAATTATCTTAGCTGTGGGTCTTATTTCTAGCTCGGCAATGGCGGCTAACGAGCCTGCTAATCTGTCTGTCGGTATGGCAGTAGACCAGCAATTGAGCGTGGTTGTGGAAGTTGATAACAAGTATCGAGGTATCATTGGCAACGATGGCATGGCGTTCGACTATATCGCGAAGCGTGGTGCGTTTGACCAGAATATGCCAATCACTTGGTATGTCGGGGTTGGTGGCTGGTATGAGTGGGATGACGAATTTGGTATTCGTGTTCCACTTGGCGTGAACTGGGACCTATCGAAAGGGTGGGACGTTTATGCGCAGATCCATCCTGAGCTCGATTTCTATAAAGGCCCTGACTTACAGTTGGGTGGGGCAGTTGGTGTGAAATACAGCTTCTAGCTCTCAAATAAAAAATGCCGGCATAGATGCCGGCATTTTGTGTCTGATTAAGACGGAATTTCAATCTTACTGTTTGTTCATCGCACGTTTAATGCAGATAGCTGCACCGCCCCAAGTGATGCCCAAACCAAGAACCATCATAATGATTGCGCTAACGGTCATTTTACTGCCTCCTTGCGGTTTGCTGCGTTGATAAGTAAGCCAAAGATAAAGAGTGCGGCAATTATTGCCCAACCTAGAGTTAGATCGTAGCCACCATAGCCTTCTGTAAATAGAGCATAAAGCTTAGTTGCCAAGATGATTGCTAGCATGATCGGTGTGATAAAGCGTAAACAAATCTCAAACCATTGACCGATAGAGAAATCAGAACGCTCATTCACGTAGCCGCGTACTTCTGGTACACGATTTAGCAACCAAGCCATCAATACGATTTCAATCAAGCCACCAACCATAATACCAACATTGTTTGCAAAGTGGTCGACTAAGTCTAGTAGCAGTAGGCCACCGTTGGTCGCAAATGCCATTGACACAACAAAGCCAGTACCGATTACCACATTTGCTGCTTTCTTACGGCTCCACTTTAACTTATCAATAATGGCTGACGTCACGGCTTCCATAATCGAAATGTGTGAACTTAGACCGGCCACAACAAGCGCAAAGAAGAACAGCGGGCCAAGAATGTAAGGCGCTGGCAATAGGTTAATTGCCGCAGGTAACGTCACAAAGGCAAGGCCTACGCCGGCAGAGACAACTTCTGTTAGTGGTTTACCTTGCTCTTGAGCCATGTAACCCAATACAGAGAAGATCATGATACCTGCAAGGATAGAGAAACCACAGTTGATCAGTACGGTCATAAAGGCGTTGTTTGTGATGTCAGACTTCTCAGGCAAGTAGCTTGAGTAGGCCAACATGATTGCAAAGCCGATACTTAGGGTAAAGAAGATTTGACCATACGCGGCAGCCCACACTTTTACGTCCCAAATCTTGCTGAAATCGGGTTCGAACATATAGTTCACACCATCGAGTGCACCTGGTAGGAATACCATGCGACCGATCAGAAATAGAACCATCAAGAATAGAATTGGCATCATGATTTTTGATGCGCGTTCGATGCCGGACTTAACGCCACTTGCAATGGCAATGTAAGTGACAGCCCAAGCAATGGTCATCGCTATAACAATTTTCCATTGAATACCGCCTAAGTTTGTTGGTGAGTTATCACCTAGCTTTAGGTATTCGCTAAAGAAAAACGCGTTAGTGTCGGTTCCCCAACTTTGAGTAAACGACATACCAAAGTAAGAGATAGACCAACCAATTACCGCAACATAGTAAACGGCAATAACAGCAGCAACGCCAACTTGGAACCAGCCAAGCCATTCAAACTTCGAATGGATTTTTGCTAGTGTTTTCGGTGCTGAACCACGGTATTTTTGTCCCATACTGAACTCAAGGATCATGAATGGGATACCGGCAGTGATCATGGCAAAAAGGTAAGGAATAAAAAATGCGCCGCCACCGTTTTCGTAAGCCATGTATGGGAAACGCCAAATGTTACCCAATCCGATGGCTGACCCGACTGCTGCTAAGATGAATCCTGCACGGGATCCCCATTGTTCTCGCTTCATATCTGACTCCTATACGACTCCCTAAGGAATGAAGCTCTCTCAGTTGATCTGCAATCCCTGCTAAATTGTTAAAAGAAAGGACAACTGTTATCCGTCAGTTTTATGATCCTAAATTCTAACTTGTCATTAATTTGCAGAGTTATGTTTTGCCTAACGTAAGAGAAGTTAGAGATTAACTCTTATTATGTTGATGTGTGTTTGATAAAACTGAAATATTTATCTGTTTTCGTTATTCAGACTAACTTCTAATAATACAGAGCGCAATAGATTCTAAATGTTAACAGTAGTGTTTTGTGTGGTTTTAATGTTGTTAAATAGTGAGAAAGTAGGTGATCTGAAAGGTTGGTTAGGCGGTTTAGTGAAATAAATGACTGCTATATTGCTATTTGAATGGTCTTATGGACTATTTTTATCATTTAGGGCGTACGACTATCTTTTGCACACCCTATAGATAATGTTCCGGTTAATTTGCCTCAGTTAAAAGCGAAAACTAAAGCCTACGTTTGACTGAAATTGGTTCATCCAATCAGTATTGAATTTGATGATGCAGCTTGAACCATCAGATGGCAACGTACATGCACCAGATGTGTCATTATCTACGACCGTACCTAACCAGCGTACTTGTGCCGTTAGAGCAAAGTTTTTTGAAAATGCGTACTCTAACCCAGCAAAAGCACTGGCAGAAAAACCGTATTTTTTATCAGCCCAGTCGACGTCGGTGTAAGACCCGCCAACCCCCAACCCTACATAGCTTTGCCAACCTTCAGCGAGGGGATAGTAAATACTGCTTTGGAATTGTAAATAATGGATATCGGCGGAGTTCGACAACTCTTTGAGCTCTGTCGGTTGTGCAGAATAGAAAAGGCCGATTTTTCCCATTTCAAAAGGTGTTTCTATTGATAAGGCGTAACTGAGGGCAGGGTCTATGTCATAGGTGTTTTTGTTTTCATCTTCGACTTGCCCGCCGCCAGTAAAGCCAATAAATGGGGTTACGATAACATTTGCTTGTGCGCTCAATGCGCAGCTCATTAACATGCCCCCAACTAGCCAACTGAGTTTATTCTTCATGTCCTATCTCCTTATTATGACTAAGCTAATTGTGATGGCTTAGTCAAAATCGCGCGACTAAATTAACCAAATCTTGAACATGTTTCACACTGGTGTTATTAATTTGTTACAGGTCAAGGAGGCGTTTATGGAACACGATCTAAAATCCGCACTAATCATTGTCGTCAGTGTTTTCGCAGTGCTTTTGTCGTTCGGAATTATTGCGATTACGACGGCCTAACAATAAGCATCAGAAAACTGGCGTGAGCCGATGATACGTAACAGCGGTATAATCACCGAAAGCCATACAGAGCTCGATATAGAAGTTTATGAGCACTTTAGACATGGCAAAACTGCTCTAGTCACACAAGGAGGAGGGCAGCGAGGGATTTTTACCGCTGGAGTGTTGGATGCACTACTCCTTTCTAATTTCGATCCTTTCGATGAGTTTTACGGCACTTCTGCCGGTGCTCTAAACCTTTGCTCGTATTTATGTCGTCAACATGGCATGGGTAAAGCGTTCATTACCGAACTGACTACTTCTCCTGAGTTTTTTAATCTTTTCCGCTACATTCGTAAGCAACAATACTTGAGTCTTGAGTGGGCGCTAGAAAGAATCCAAGATTTTCCTTACAAACTGGATCTCGATTTAGGGCGTAAGACCTTGGCTGGAAGAGGGGCGTTTGCAGCCGTTACGAACGTGGAAAATTTATCCGATCAGTATTTGCCGATTCTTGGGGACGATTGGTTCCACACCATGCTAGCCACTTGTGCGATTCCTAAGTTGTACCATGGCCCTGTCGATGTAAATGGGCAAAAGTTTGTGGATGGTGGTGTTTCCGCCTCGATTCCGGTTCAAGAAGCGTGGCGACAAAATGCGCGCAACATTATTGTGATTCGCACAGAACCCTTCTCTGAGATAGAGGCGAGGGCGCAAAGTGAAATCGGAGACGTGCCAGTAGAATGGTATCGCGAATCCATAAACTCGGTGCAGCAATCTTGGCAACAAAAAGTCAGCCAATGGAAGTCTGACTGGACGTCTTTCTTCCAACAAAAAATTAATACTGCGCACCAGTCTAAGTTAACTGGGAAAATGCTTCTCAACGGTGGTCGTTGGTTATTTGGGGCTGATAATTTGTATCGATTAAGCCATTTGATTGGTGAGAATTTTGATTCTGGCTTGGCCGATATGCTGATGATTCACTATCAGACCTTTGAGCTAACGCAGGCGTTTTTATCAAACCCACCGGACGACACGTTTATTTTGCAAATTGCGCCCAAAGAGGGCTTGAAATCTTCTTCACTCCTGAGTGAACCAGAAGCGTTAGAGCATGATTATCAATTGGGCTTGCAAGCCGGGTTTAATCTGGTTCAGTTATACGATCAACTGAATATGGATCTTGAAGGTCGAGAAAGCGCTTAAGCTAGCGTAAGTCACCTAAGCGATAAACAAAAAAGGGCTCCACTGGAGCCCTTAGCATTTCTATTACGTTAGACTGGCAGAATACGCATGCAGTTGGTTGAACCAACGACGTCCATCACGTCACCTTGAGTGATGATCACTAAGTCACCTTCATGTAAGTAACCTTGCTCTTTGAGGCTAGAAATTGCGGCTTGAGCAGTTGGTAAGCCTACATCGCATTTCGCATCAAAGTACACTGGCGTCACGCCACGATATAACGCTGCGCGGTTGAGCGTCGATTCGTTACGCGATAAAGCAAAAATCGGCAAACCAGAGCTTAGGCGTGACATCATCAAAGCAGTTCTTCCTGACTCTGTTAATGCAATCATCGCTTTGATGCCTTCCATGTGGTTCGCTGAGTACATGGTTGCCATTGCAATGGTCTCTTCTGCTGTTTCAAAGGTGCGGTCGAGACGGTAGGTCGATAGACTTGCTTCAGACATCTTTTCTGCGCCAATACAGACATCCGCCATTGATTTCACGGTCTCTACCGGATATTGACCGGCAGCGGTCTCTCCCGACAGCATCACGGCATCGGTGCCATCCAAAACGGCGTTTGCTACGTCCATGACTTCTGCACGAGTTGGCATTGGGCTATTGATCATCGATTCCATCATTTGAGTTGCAGTAATGACAACGCGGTTCAAACTGCGAGCTCGACGAATGAGTTTTTTCTGAACACCGATCAGCTCAGGATCGCCAATCTCAACGCCTAAATCGCCGCGAGCGACCATCACGACGTCAGAAGCTAGGATGATATCGTCAATCGACTCGCTCGTGGCGACGGTTTCTGCACGTTCTACTTTTGCGACGAGTTTTGCTTCTAAGCCGGCATCCCGGGCCAAGCGTCTGGCATAGTGCATGTCCTCGCCATTGCGTGGGAAAGAAATGGCCAAATAGTCGACCTTAATTTCTGCGGCTGTGATGATGTCAGCTTTGTCTTTTTCCGTGAGTGCATCGGCTGATAAGCCACCGCCTTTTTTGTTGATGCCCTTGTTGTTGGATAATGGACCACCAACGGTCACACGGGTATGGACTTTATTTCCTTCTACGCTGGTGACTTGCAATTGAACTCTGCCATCATCAAGCAGTAGAATGTCGTTCGGTGAAACATCTTGAGGCAGTTCTTTGTAATCCAAACCAACGGATTCTTGGTTCCCTTCGCCTTTTGGTAAGTCGCTATCTAGTGTGAATTTATCGCCGACTTTGAGTGTGATTTTACCGTCTTTAAAGGTCGAAACACGAATTTTAGGTCCCTGTAAATCGCCAAGAATGGCAACCTGACGCCCTAATCTTGCGGCAATCGCGCGTACTTTTTTAGCGCGTTGAATGTGGTCTTCACTTGTACCGTGAGAAAAGTTCATACGAACGACGTTCGCACCAGCTTTAATGATCTCCTCCAGTACATTGTCTTTATCAGTTGAAGGGCCAAGAGTGGTGACAATTTTCGTTCTTCTTAATTTGGAAGTCATAAATTCTCCGAAGAATGCAGGTGTAGGACAAGGTAACTCAAATTTTATTCTTACTTAATCTAACCACTGTCGAGGTCAGTATTTTCTAAGCTCGATGCCAGCTAGGTATAAGTATATGCACAGATTGTTTGCATGAAGAGTGACACTCGCTAAAACAGACGGATAATACATAGAGGACTAACGAGTTAGCGAAAACCTCTTTGTAGGGATGCTCTGTGGTCGCTTATGTTGCTCTCCTAATTTGAAGAATAAAATAAGTTATTTTTCAAACAATTTAACAGGAGTAGATTTCCCGTTATTTGATTGAATACACAAACAAACATGTTTATACGTGATGCTTGTCACGGGGATTTATTAATTCACTTCACAATTACTTCGCAAAGTAAAAAAATTGTCTCGTTATAGAATTTCGGAGTGCAAGATGTACATGGCTCAACCGGGCCATATTGATCATATCAAACAGGTCAATGCTGGTCGTGTATATAAACTTATTGACCTAAAAGGTCCAATTTCTCGAATTGATTTGTCGAAGCAAAGTGAGCTTGCGCCTGCGAGTATCACCAAAATCACTCGAGAATTAATCGAAGCACACTTGATTCATGAAACTACCGTACAAGAGGCGACAAGTCGTGGTCGTCCTGCCGTAGGCCTACAAGTTAACAACGAAGGTTGGCAGTTTCTGTCGATGCGTTTAGGTCGTGGCTATCTGACTATTGCTCTGCATGAGTTGGGTGGCGATGTCTTGATCGATACCAAAATCGAAATTCATGAACGTGACCAAGACGATGTTCTTGAGCGTCTTCTCTACGAAATTGACGATTTTTTTCAGACGTATGCCGATCAACTCGATCGCGTTACTAGCATCGCGATTACGCTTCCAGGCCTTGTAAACTCTGAGCAGGGCGTGGTGCTACAAATGCCTCACTATAACGTCGAAAACCTCGCTTTAGGGCCAGAGATTTACAAAGCGACGGGTTTGCCGGTCTTTATTGCCAACGATACGCGTGCTTGGGCTTTAGCTGAAAAGCTCTTTGGTCATTCCCAAGAAAATGACAACTCTGTTCTTATTTCGATTCACCATGGTTTAGGTGCCGGTATCATTCTTGATGGGCGAGTTCTTCAAGGCCGCCACGGTAATATCGGTGAACTAGGACATATTCAAATTGATCCCAACGGGAAGCGATGTCACTGTGGCAACATTGGTTGCTTAGAAACGGTTGCCAGCTCGCAAGCGATTCGTGAAGAAGTGGTAAGACGCATCTCTGAAGGTGAAGCTTCTATTCTCGCGGATCAAGAAGAGATGAGTATCGAAAGTATCTGTGAAGCCGCGGCAAATGGCGATCCTCTCGCGGTTGATGTGATTGAAAAATTGGGACGCTATTTAGGTTCTGCGATTGCTATCGTGATCAACTTGTTTAACCCAGAAAAGATTTTGATTGGTGGGGTAATTAACCAAGCGAAAGAGGTGCTTTATCCAGCCGTTCGCCGTTGTATTGAAGAACAAAGCTTGCCTGTTTATCACCAAGATCTTGAGCTGGTGGAATCTCGCTTTTATAAACAAGCGACGATGCCGGGCGCTGCGCTGATAAAACAAGCTCTGTATGATGGGCAGTTGTTAATGAAGGTGGTGGAAGGTTAATCACTTCTTTCTATCTTTAATTTGATTTAGGGTGTGGCTCAAGAGCGCACCCTTTTTTGATCTTAAAAAGCCATCAAATGACGAATCTAAGCAGCAGTGCATTGCTATGTGCACGTCATTGATGTAATTTGCACTTATATCTAATTTGGCTCATGATGTTAAACGTATCAAGCTAACGTATTGAGTTTACTTAGATATCTATATACTCATTAAAAAACGTCGCCTTGTATTCTCAGCAAGGTTTCCAATAAAGAGTGAAAAATAATCGTTCAGAATTTAGGTAGTAGTATGTCCGGAGTTTTAAATACGGTTGATCAGCGTACGAACTTAGTGGGTGAAAACCGACTGGAACTTTTGCTGTTCACGTTAAACAGTCGTCAGTTATTTGCGATTAATGTGTTCAAAGTGAAAGAGGTGATAAAGCTTCCGCCGTTGACTAAGCTGCCTGGCTCACACTACAACATCCGTGGTGTTGCTTCTCTTCGAGGTGAAGCCGTACCTGTGATTGATTTGCGTTGTTCGATTGGTTTTCCTCCTCTTCGTGGAGAAGCGGAAGAAGAAAACTTGATCGTGACGGAATATAACCGTTCGGTGCAGGGTTTCCTTGTTGGTCCGGTACGTAACATCATCAATACCGCATGGACTGAAATTCAGCCGCCGCCATCGACTTCTGGACGCTCTAACTACCTCACAGCTATCACCCAAGTGAAAGATGGTGATACTTCTCAAATCGTTGAGATTATTGACGTTGAGAAAGTGTTGGCGGAAATCGTTCATTATGATGTCACTATCTCAGAAGATATCTTAGATCACGACTTATCGCAGTCGATGGTTGGACGTAACGTTCTTATCGTAGACGACTCTTCGACAGCAAGAAACCAAGTACGTGACACCCTTTCTCAATTGGGTATGAACATCATCGAGTGCCGAGATGGTTTAGAGGCATTAACGGTGCTCAAGCGTTGGTGTGATGAAGGTCGTGACGTTGAAAAAGAGCTGTTAATGATGATTACGGACGCTGAAATGCCAGAGATGGATGGTTACAAATTGACTCACGAAGTCCGTAGCGATCCTCGTATGTCGAAGTTGTTCATCACGTTGAACACGTCACTCAGCGGTAGCTTTAACGAGGCGATGGTGCAAAAGGTAGGCTGTGATCGTTTTATCTCAAAATTCCAGCCAGATTTGTTAGTTGAAGTAGCACAAGATCGTTTACGTCAGGTGCTTTCTACAAACGCCTAACTCATCAATAAATGTAAACAAAGGGAGGGCAACCTCCCTTTGTTGTATCTGCTCATTCTAATGGAAGTCACGAGACTTACTCTGCAAGTTGGATAAGTAATGAGTACAGTCAATCAATTTACCCGCAATGACGTGGATGACTTCTCCCTCTCTTTCCAAAATACCTTTTACCATCAATATTTTTGAGGTGAGGTAAGCTTGCTTTTGCGCTCTTGCCGTCGCGCTCCATACCACAACATTAATGTTGCCAGTGTCATCTTCTAAGGTGAAAAATGTAACGCCTGCTGCAGTGCCTGGGGACTGCCTTCCGGTGACGACACCTGCCACAGTCACAAGCGATTTATGCTCTTTATCAACCAATTGTTTCATACGCGTAAAGCGAGGAAGTATCCCCGCTTCTTCTAGCAGAGTAATTGGGTGCCGGTTCAGCGAAAGACCTGTACTGGCATAGTCTTCAATAAGGCTTTCATATTCAGATGGCTGTGCTTGATAGCTAACGCTTGGCTCTTCGATATGATGAAACAAAGGCAAATCAGACAGTGAATCCATTGCTGCCCAACGTGCGTTATAACGGTTACCCGATAAGATCTGAAAGGCATTTGCAGAAGCTAATAATTCGATATCACGACGACTTCCCAGGATTTGTTTGACCTCTTGTATTGAGTGATAGCCCGTTTTTGGTCGTCGTTCGACTAAGCGAGTCGCGCTTTCCTCATTAAAGCCTTTAACCAATCGAAAGCCCAGTTGCACACCAAGTCGGCCATTGGGGCGTTGAATCAAATGATGCTGGTAATAGGAATGATTGACACAGATTGGCAGAACTTCGACGCCGTGACGACGAGCGTCTTGCACCAATTGAGAAGGGCTGTAAAACCCCATTGGCTGGCTGTTTAACAGTGCCGTATAAAACTCTGCGGGATAGTAGTATTTTAGCCATGCCGAGCAATACGCCAAAACGGCGAAAGACGCTGAATGACTTTCTGGAAATCCGTATTCACCAAAGCCACAAATTTGTTCAAAAATGCGCTCCGCAAATGCTAAGTCGTAACCTCGCTCTTGCATGCCATTGAGCAGCTTAGGCTTAAACTTGGCTAAATCACCATTCTTTTTCCATGACGCCATGGCTCGACGAAGTTGATCGGCCTCGCCACCACTAAACCCCGCAGCGACCATGGCAAGTTTGATGACTTGTTCTTGGAAGATAGGCACGCCCATGGTTCTTTCTAAAACGCTTTTCACTGCTTCTGATGGATAGCTGACAGGCTCTTCGCCGTTGCGCCTTTTCAAAAACGGGTGAACCATGTCGCCTTGAATCGGCCCTGGGCGTACGATCGCGATTTGAATAACTAAGTCGTAATAACAAGCTGGTTTTAAGCGAGGCAGCATGCTCATTTGCGCGCGAGATTCGATTTGAAAAACGCCAACGGTGTCTGCTTTTTGGAGCATGCGATATACATGAGGATCATCTTGTCGGCGAGTGATCTCAGCAATTGAAAGTGATCGCTGGTGGTGTTTCTCAATTAATTGAAAGCATTTACGGATAGCATTGAGCATCCCGAGCGCCAATACATCGACTTTCAGAAGCTCTAAGCTTTCGAGATCGTCCTTATCCCATTGAATGATAGTTCGATCTTCCATTGCTGCATTTTCAACGGGCACCAATTCATATAATGGACCAGATGAAATCACGAAGCCGCCGACATGCTGAGAAAGATGACGAGGAAAACCAATGATCTCATTCACCAGTTGGATAAACTGCTGACCTTTTAGCGATTCTGGTTGCAAACCAAGCTCAATAATTTGTGCTTGCCAACCTTGGCTACGGTCTCGGCGGTTAACATTTTTGATGAAAAAATCCAATTGGGTCTCTTCAATACCTAACGCTTTTCCGACCTCACGTACCGCACTTTTGAAGCGATAACTGATCACTGTTGCGGCAAGAGCGGCACGTTCACGTCCGTATTTTTTATAAATGTATTGAATGACTTCTTCACGGCGCTCGTGTTCGAAGTCAACGTCGATATCTGGTGGCTCTTTGCGTTCCTTACTGATAAATCGTTCGAACAAGACGGAGATTTGTCTTGGATCGACGGCGGTGATTTCTAAGCAGTAACACACGACGGAATTCGCCGCTGATCCTCGGCCTTGATAAAGAATGCCTTGCTGTTTAGCAAACATGACGATGTCATGAATGGTTAAAAAGTAATAATGGTACTTGAGGTCTTCTATCAACCTCAGTTCGTTTTCGATGGTTTGGTTGATGTCCTCCGGCACGCCTTCAGGAAAGCGACGCTCTTTACCTTGTTCCACCAACATTCGTAAGTAAGAATTTGGTGTATAGCCATTAGGAATCAGTTCTGTAGGGTATTCGTATTTCAGATCAGACAATTTGAATTTGCACAAATCCGCGATGTACTTACTTTCCTCTAGCCACTCTGGTTTGTAGATACGAATCAACTTATTCAGTGATCGTAATGCGCGTTCAGCATTAGAAAGACGTTCAAAGCCCAGCTTATCAACACTGCAACCATGCTTAATGGCGGTGAGTATATGTTGTAAAGGCAGGCGCTCAGCCGTGTGCATGAGTACGCCGCCACAAGCTGTAATAGGCAGTTGCAATTCGTGAGCTAGCTTCTCGCAGTGATTTGTGTAGGCATCATCGTCGCCACCAAGGTGACGTTGAATCGCAACCCATAGTCGATTGTTATGGTGTTGATTGAGCCAGCGCCCCCAGTAATGATCAATCGCTTGATGGGTAGGAAGCCACAATACTAAGCAGTGACGAATCGACATCAGATCCCACTCAGAAAGCTGATAGCTGCCTTTTTCGCTGCGTCGTCTCGCGTTAGTGATGATACGGCACATCTCAGCATAAGCTTTACGGCAGGGGCAAAGTAGGACTATTTGGCACTCTTCGTTGAGCCAGAACATGCTGCCGACGATCTGTTTGATATCAAGTTTATGCTGTTCAATCGTTGCATGGGCTTTGACCACGCCAGCGACCGAGCACTCGTCAGTAATCGCGATGGCATGGTAGCGATAAAAAGCCGCTTGCAACACAAGCTCTTCTGCATGAGAAGCGCCAGTGAGGAAAGAGAAATTAGACTGACAAAATAATTCTGCGTAACTCATAACGACTTAACAAAAATAGCCATGAAGAAACCAATGTTTATGTTGATCGCGAAATACCCATAACCAGCGACCTTGTTTGGTATGAGCAATGTAGTAATCGCGCATAATTTCGTCGCCATCCCACCATCCGGATACGATTCGTTCTGGTCCATGCACCAGCGATACTTGTTCTTGCAGAGCTATTGGGATAGGCAGTTGCATTGCTGGGCGCAGCAAATCTGGGATGTTATGAGTTGATACGTCTGGCTCATCGGCTAGTCGGTATTGGCTGGCTTTCTCCGGTCTTGGGTCGCAGGCAATATCTGGCTTGAGCACTGCACTTTTCCCAAGTTTGGCTTGGAGTAAAGAGAGCAGTTCTAACGCATTCATCTGTCCTTTTGGCCCAGAAAAAAGATCTCGCGCAGCACTTAAAGGCTCACCCTGACGAACAACTTTGAGTGTCAAACCGACCACCGCTCCATTAAGCGTGAGCGACTCTAAGCTCAAACTCGCCAGTTGTTGCCAGCGATGGCATAGATAATCGCCTTGAGCAGAGGTGAGTTGAAGATGCTGCTCGTGTTTATCGCGTTGATGGAGCGTTAAGCGAAGTTCAAAGGCGACTTTGTCTCGCAATTTTAGAAAGGTTTCGAGTTGGCGAAGGAGCTTTGCTAACGGTTTTTCAATCCATTGAACGTTTTCGATCTCAAACAGTAACTCCAAATACACTTGGAACGACTCGGTTGGATGGTAAAAGTCGACAGGGTGTTTGAACTGACCAGTAAGGCGTCCGACGTAGTTGACTAAATCAATATCAAAACGGCGAGCGATGTCTTGCAATGGCAATTCCAGTAACCCTTGCAGCGTTGTTACGCCCACTCGTTGGAGTTTTTCAACATTGGAGGGCGATAAATCGGTTAGGGTTAATGGCAACGGAAATAAAGCTTTTTGGATAGAAGTTTTATCTTCGCTAAGCACATTCGCACCAGATAACGCCATCAATTTAGCGGAAAAAGGTGAGAAGCCACAACCAAACTGAAAGCTCAATTTTAGTTCATCTAAATGAGTTCGGATTTTATTCCAATAGTTCTGTAATCCTTCATAGAGATTAAGCATTGGCGTCGCACGCAGCAAAATACCTTGGTTTGGCATCAATACGACATCAGAAGTGACCAAATACATCCATTGAGCCACCTCTTGCAACTTATTCCACTCCGTTTGTGGGTGGTAAGGATGTACTTGCAAGTCATGGCACAAAGACGCAGCACTGCCTAAGCCCATATTTGGCTTAATGCCTTGCTGCTCGGCCGTCTCGTTGTATTGAATAATCCGGCAGCGTTGACTTTCGACAATGACGACCGGGTGCTCTTGGTTGTTGCCAAACAGCGCATCCAACTGTAGGTGAGGGAAGTGCAAGTAGATCCACAAAACCATGTGATTATCCTTGATTCGCCAATGGGAAGTTCACCACAGTCGATGGGATATGAGTCATCACTGGCATCACCAACTGCGGGTAATCATGTTGAAAGTCGATATTGATACTGCCTTTGTTCCAGCCCCCTTTGCGTTTCAATACCTCCACATTTACGCCCTGTTCATGACCTTGCAGCTTTAAGCTCAATGACACAGGTAGGGACAAGCGATTTGCCATGCTCGGTTTGAGCATAAAAAGCGGACAAGCGCCTTGTTCACTGGCAACCTGTAAGCGTTTTACTTGGTGGATTTCTAGTTCGTCTTGCCATAGCAATACGTTGGCACAAACACCACTTTTCAGACACTGTTCTGCGGCCCACAAAGCATCTCGATGATGTGTAGGATTTACGACCCAAACTTGGTTTATATCTAAGCCAATATTGTGTAGAAAAAGCGAATTCATTAACGCTGGAGGTTGAATGAATGCGGTTACCCCTCTCGAAAGAGACGCTTTTAGATATGGAGCGAGTAAACGCAGTTCACCAATACTGCCTACGGATTCCATCTCTACCACACCGTGAGAAGGAAAGCCGCCACCAAGCAATTCGTCTAGCTCAGCAAAACCGGAGCTGCTTAGGAATTGATGGTCGTCCGCTTTTGTTAAATTGGCCTGCCAAACAAGATGCTGGCTTTTTAAGTGTTGTATGATGTCTTGCATAAATAAAATGCCTGTATATACATACAGTATATTTCTATGATGAAAACACGCAAGATTTTTGTAAGTGAGAAAATGAAAAAAGGCAGCGTTTGCTGCCTTTTTAATCGATTATGTGAGATTGTGATAATGTATTACTTACGCTTAGGTTGGGCGTCAATACACTGGCCGTGTATGTCTGTCATTGCAGGATCCATCAAATGCAGATACAGCGGCATAATGTCTAGCGGTGTTTTCAGCGTGTTCGCATCTTCACCAGGGTACGCTTTCTCACGCATGCGAGTTCGAGTCGCACCAGGGTTAATTGCGTTAACGCGCATTGGCGTGTCACTCAACTCGTCTGCCAATACTTGCATCATACCTTCCACTGCGAACTTAGATATCGCATATGGACCCCAAAAAGCACGGCCAGAATGGCCAACGGTAGAAGAGGTAAAGATAATGCGACCTGCTTCAGATTTACGCATGACAGGCAGTAGCGCTTGAGTCATCAGCACCTCGGCTTTTACGTTAATCTGCATGATGTCATCGAAGTCCTCTTCGTTGATCTGCTCGAACGGACATAACGCGCTAAGAACACCAGCATTGTGTAATAAACCATCTAGTTGACCAAATTGACCTTCAATGGTTTCCGCCATATCAATGTAGTTTTGCTTGGTCGCGCCTTTTAAATCGAGAGGGATGATCGCGGCTTGTGGGTAACCTGCGGCTTCAATTTCGTCGTAGATGGATTCAAGATTCTTAACGTTTCGGCCCAATAGAATCACAGTCGCACCGTGCTTGGCGTAAGAAAGCGCCGCTTGGCGGCCAATGCCATTACCAGCACCAGTAACAAGAATGACTTTACCTTCTAGGGCATCTTTTGAAACGGAGTAGTTCACGGTATTTAATCCTTATTATTGTAAGAGGGTCCATGTAGTGGGTTAGCGCTAAAATACGCCTGTTTCTCAATGGAAAATCTTGGTAATCGTGACAAGTTGGTTACAATACACCAATTCATGTGTTATACCAATTCCAGAACTTTCGTTAGGTATGCTATCAATCAGAACAAGTGGTTACAAACCACGTTGCCTTCTCTCTGATTTATCGATGTAGCATAGCGACTATTCGCTGGAATGAGATAAAGGAGCTCTCATTGGAATTTTTATTAGATTACGGCTTATTCTTGGCCAAGATTGTGACAGTTGTTGCTGCGATTATTGTCATTCTCATCCTTGTTAAATCGGTTGGTAGCAAATCGGGCGCTGCAAAAGGCGAACTCGAAGTGACGAATCTTTCTGAACAGCACAAGCAATCTATCGAGCAACTTGAGCACTATTTGCATGACGATGCTTTTATCAAAGCTCGTGACAAAGCAGTGAAGAAAGAAGAAAAAGAGAAGAATAAATCTCGCGAGAAAGAAATCAAACAAGCGAGCAAAGAGGGTTCGCTAGACAGCAAACGCGAACCACACCTGTTTGTTCTTGATTTCAACGGTAGCATCGATGCAAAAGAAGTCGCGTCTCTACGTGAAGAAATCACTGCCATTTTGGCTGTTGCTCGTGAAGGCGATGAAGTATTACTTCGTCTAGAGTCTGGTGGTGGCATGGTTCATGGTTACGGCTTAGCTTCCTCTCAACTTGATCGCATCAAAGCGGCCGGACTTCCTCTGACCATCTCGGTTGATAAAGTAGCAGCAAGTGGCGGTTACATGATGGCTTGTGTAGCAGACAAAATTGTTTCTGCACCATTTGCGATTGTGGGTTCGATTGGTGTCATCGCACAAATTCCAAACTTCAATAAGCTGCTGAAAAAGCACGACATCGAGTACGAGCAGTTAACGGCTGGTGAATACAAACGCACGCTAACCATGTTTGGTGAAAACACCGACAAAGCGCGTGATAAATTCAAGCAAGAGCTAGAAGAAACGCACGTATTGTTCAAAGACTTCATCCGTGAGCGTCGTCCAAGTTTAGAATTGGAAAAAGTGGCGACGGGTGAGCACTGGTTTGGTAGTCAAGCTAAAGAGTTGGGACTAGTGGATGAAATCAGCACCTCTGACGATCTTGTTGTTGCTGCGTGCAAAGAAAAAACAGTGTTAGCCGTTCATTACGTGCAGAAGAAAAAATTGGCAGACAAGCTTGCTGGTGTAGCAAGTAAAGTCGCTGACAGTGTTGTGCTTAAACTTGCAGAGCGTGGTCAAAAACCAATTGTCTAATCAATGAGATAATTCGGTCATTCAACATGGCGAGAGTGAAAGCTCTCGCCATTTTTATTGGAACTAATTTGTCTATAAACGACTCAATATCCAGAACTTATTTTTATGTGTCCTGATGAACCCAAGTGAGCATTGGGTGTAATGCTTTACACGACATTTTTCCTCGCTCCAGAAGGCGATTGCCCGTATAATACGCGCCTCGAAAACCGAGCAAATTGCTAAAAAGAAACTATAGGTGGAGAAGAACATGTCCTCTCAAACTCCGGTTGTAACCGTAGATGGACCTAGTGGTGCAGGTAAAGGCACTTTATGTATGTTGCTGGCGAAAAAGTTGGGTTTCCAACTCTTAGACTCTGGCGCAATTTATCGTGTACTTGCACTCGCTGCGATTCACCACGGTGTTGATACTGAGTCTGAAGATGCTCTTGTCCCGCTAGCGACACACCTAGACGTCCAATTTATCGCCGAAGGTGACCTAGTGAAGGTTATCTTAGAAGGTGAAGATGTCTCAGGTGAGCTTCGTAAAGAAGAAACGGGTATGGCTGCGTCTAAAGTGGCTGCATTACCGCGCGTTCGCGAAGCATTATTGCGCCGTCAGCGTGCGTTTGAAGCCGCTCCTGGCCTTGTTGCTGATGGTCGTGATATGGGTACGGTTGTATTCCCAAGTGCTCAAGCAAAAATTTTCCTTGATGCAAGCGCGGAAGAGCGTGCAAATCGACGCCTTAAACAGTTGCAAGATAAAGGGTTAGATGTTAGATTTGCTGACCTTTTAAGCGAGATCCAAGAGCGTGACGACCGAGATCGTAACCGCCCAGTGGCGCCACTACGCCCTGCAGAGGATGCGCTTGTGCTAGATTCTACGTCGATGACTATCGACGAAGTAGTAGAAAAGGCACTACAATATATCGAATCGAAGCTAGCTGAGTAATGATACTCGACTAAGCTAAGAGCGTTGGTCGCAAGGATGATGACCGGCGAATTTAATAACCCCATGAGGTAGGATACCCGTGGACGTTTAATTTATTGAAGATTAAATAAATGACTGAATCTTTTGCTCAACTCTTTGAAGAGTTTCTAAACGAAACAGAATTCCAACAAGGCAGCATCGTTAAAGGTACTGTAGTAGCTATCGAGAACGGTTTCGTTCTTGTTGACGCTGGTCTTAAGTCTGAATCTGCTATCCCTGCTGAACAGTTCAAGAACGCTGCTGGCGAACTTGAAGTTGAAGTTGGCGCTGAAGTAGACGTAGCTCTAGACGCTGTTGAAGATGGTTTCGGTGAAACTCAACTTTCTCGTGAGAAAGCTAAGCGTCACGAAGCTTGGATCGTTCTTGAGAAAGCTTACGAAGAAGCTGAAACTGTTGTTGGTATCATCAACGGTAAAGTTAAAGGCGGTTTCACTGTTGAACTAAACGGTATCCGTGCTTTCCTTCCTGGCTCTCTAGTAGACGTACGTCCAATCCGCGACACTGCTCACCTAGAAAACAAAGAGCTAGAGTTCAAAGTTATCAAACTTGACCAAAAACGTAACAACGTAGTTGTTTCACGTCGTGCTGTTATCGAATCTGAAAACAGCGTTGAGCGTGACGAGCTTCTAGAAACTCTACAAGAAGGTTCTGAAGTTAAAGGTATCGTTAAGAACCTTACTGACTACGGTGCGTTCGTTGACCTAGGTGGCGTTGACGGTCTTCTACATATCACAGATATGGCTTGGAAGCGCGTTAAGCACCCATCTGAAATCGTTAACGTTGGTGACGAGATCCAAGTTAAAGTTCTTAAGTTCGATCGTGAGCGTACTCGCGTATCACTAGGTCTTAAGCAACTAGGCGAAGATCCATGGGTAGCAATCGCTAAGCGTTACCCAGAAGGTCACAAACTAACTGGTCGCGTAACTAACCTAACTGACTACGGCTGCTTCGTTGAAATCGAAGAAGGCGTTGAAGGTCTAGTACACGTTTCTGAAATGGATTGGACTAACAAGAACATCCACCCTTCTAAAGTTGTTAATGTTGGCGACGAAGTTGAGGTTATGGTTCTTGAAATCGACGAAGAACGTCGTCGTATCTCTCTAGGTCTGAAACAGTGTAAAGCTAACCCATGGCAGTCATTCGCTGAAGCACAAGCTAAAGGCGACAAAGTTACTGGTAAGATCAAGTCAATCACTGACTTCGGTATCTTCATCGGTCTAGAAGGCGGCATCGACGGTCTAGTTCACCTATCTGACATTTCTTGGAATGTTGCTGGCGAAGAAGCTGTACGTGAGTACAAGAAAGGCGACGAGATCTCTGCAGTTGTTCTAGCAGTAGACGCTGAGCGTGAGCGTATCTCTCTAGGCATCAAGCAAATGGAAAACGACCCATTCAATGCTTACGTTGCTGACAACAAGAAAGGTACTCTAGTTAACGCTACTGTAACTGCAGTTGACGCTAAAGGTGCTACTGTTGAAATCGCAGAAGGCGTTGAAGGTTACATCCGTGCTTCTGAAGTATCTCGCGATCGCGTAGAAGATGCTTCTCTAATCCTAAGCGCTGGTGATGTTGTTGAAGCTAAGTTCACAGGTGTAGACCGTAAGAACCGCGTAATCAACCTATCTATCAAAGCTAAAGACGAAGCTGAAGAGCAAGAAGCAATGGCATCTATCAACAAGCAAGACGAAGCTGCTTTTGGTAATGCAATGGCTGACGCTTTCAAAGCTGCTAAAGGCGAATAATATACTCGCTTAAGCTAAAAAGGAGCCGCAAGGCTCCTTTTTCATGTTCAAAGTAGTAATACTAATGCTGGTAATCTATCTTAATAAAAGGCATTTCATCATTACGCAATTTGCGTAAATTTTGTCTAGAATTGTTAGCAAGTGTTTGTTGGAATTAGTATTACTTACTATAATGAGTGATAAAGATACTCAAAGAGGGCAACTATGACTAAGTCTGAACTGATTGAAAGACTCTGCGCTGAGCAAACACATTTATCAGCGAAAGAGGTAGAGGATGCTGTAAAAGATATTTTAGAGCACATGGCCTCTACACTAGAGAGCGGTGATCGTATCGAGATCCGTGGCTTTGGTAGTTTTTCTCTTCATTACCGTGAGCCTCGCGTCGGTCGTAACCCTAAAACGGGCGACAAAGTGGAATTGGAAGGTAAATACGTCCCACATTTCAAACCTGGTAAAGAGCTTCGTGAGCGTGTGAATCTAGGCTAACGCACTCTTATTGGATTAAAAAAGCGGCATACTTTTGTGTATGCCGCTTTTTTGTAATATCGCTTACGAAAATTCAATTAGGTCATTTCATACGCAAGTTGTGATACCCAAATAACTTTAACTTCTAGGGTGTGTCTACAAACCCAGCATCTTGAGGTTACTTGGGTATAGATTATTGCTAATATACGTAGTCTGAAGAAGCATTTTCCTGCATAATCTTACCTACTTACTCCTCGAAGGGTGATGTAAAATGAAAATTATAAAAATCGTTGCTGTTTTAGTTCTCTTTTTAGTTGCACTGGCTTTAGGCTCACAAAACCAAGAACTTGTGACCTTTAATTACCTTTTAGCGAAAGGAGAATTCCATTTATCAACGCTATTGGGCGTGGTATTTGTGGTTGGTTTTGCTGTAGCTTGGGTTATCTTCGCTAGCATTCAACTAAAAACTCAGCTTCAAGTTCGACGTCTTAAAAAGAAACTGAAAAAGTACGAGCCGGCTGAAGCAGAAAAAACTGCAAAGCCAGCCATTGAAAAACAGGCATAAGGATAAGGCTTAACTTTAATGCTTGAACTACTCTTCTTGTTGTTGCCGATAGCGGCTGCGTATGGCTGGTACATGGGGCATCGCAGCGCTCAGCAAGACAAGCAGAAGCAATCTCATCAAATTTCCCGTCAGTATATGGCGGGTCTGAACTTACTGCTCTCTGATCAATCAGATAAAGCCGTAGACCACTTTATTGAATTGCTCCAAGTTGACAACGAAACGATTGATACCCACTTAGCGCTGGGTAATCTTTTCCGTTCTCGTGGTGAAGTCGACCGTGCTATTCGTATCCACCAAAATCTCATTTCTCGTTCTGGCTTGACTCTAGATCAGAAAAACCTAGCCCTGCAGCAGTTAGCGAAAGACTATATGGTGTCGGGGTTTTTAGACCGAGCTGAAAAAATCTTCGAACAATTAGTTGAAGAGCCCGATTACAAAGAGGCGGCGCTCCAACAATTAGTCACTATTTACCAGCAAACGCGTGAATGGGAAAAAGCGATTCATTACGCCAATCAGCTAGCTAAAATGGGTAATCAGCGTAGTCGTATGCGTACAAATATTGCGCATTTTTGGTGTGAAATTGCCATGTTAGACCAAGCTGACGGCAATTCGAATAAAGCTATCCAGCATTTCAAAAAAGCACTTTCCGAAGATCCAAAATGTGTTCGAGCAAGTATTTCGCTCGGCCGGATTTACTTGGAGTCAGAAGACTACAAACAAACCATTAAGTATCTAACTGGTGTATTGGAGCAAGACAAAGACTTTGTGAGCGATGTTTTGCCGACAATTGCTGAGTGCTATCACCATCTCGGGCAAGAAGATGAACTGGTCGAGTTTTTACGCGCCTGTATTGATAAAAAGGCAGGGGTGTCAGCGGAGTTGATGCTGGCTCAGTTAGTCGCTCACCATGAAAGCGTCGGCGCTGCCCAAGAATTGCTGACGAAACAGCTACTGAAAAATCCAACCATGAAGGGCTTTTATCGCCTGATTGACTACCACATTGCAGAGGCTGAAGATGGTCGCGCAAAAGACAGTTTATCTACATTACAAGCGATGGTTGGAGAACAATTAAAAGTAAAACCTCACTACCGATGCAGGAAGTGTGGCTTCTCTACTCATTCCCTTTATTGGCATTGTCCTTCCTGTAAAGGGTGGGGGACGATCAAGCCAATCCGCGGATTGGATGGTGAATAGTTTTAATGCAGCTGGCAGAGTTTCTGTCCGCTGCATTTTTTTAACCTTATGTCTAACAAGTAAAAGAACCAAAAATAATTAGGAGATGAAATGATCGACCAAAAAGTTATTGTCGCACTGGATTATGATAACCAAGCTGATGCGCTAGCGTTTGTAGATAGAATTGATCCTGCGTCATGTCGCCTAAAAGTCGGCAAGGAAATGTTTACGCTATTTGGTCCTGATTTCGTACGTGAACTCCACAAACGTGGTTTTTCTGTATTCCTGGATTTGAAATTTCATGATATCCCGAACACCTGTTCAAAAGCGGTACGCGCTGCTGCTGAGTTAGGTGTATGGATGGTGAACGTTCATGCAAGCGGTGGTGAGCGTATGATGACAGCATCACGTGAGATTCTTGAGCCATATGGTAAAGATCGTCCACTTCTGATTGGTGTAACGGTACTGACTAGCATGGAACAAAGTGACTTGGCAGGTATTGGTCTGAATGTCGAACCGCAAGAGCAAGTGATTCGTCTAGCGACATTGACTAAGAACTCAGGTCTCGATGGCGTAGTGTGCTCTGCGCAAGAATCTTCACTACTTAAAAATGAGCTAGGTAAAGAGTTTAAACTTATCACTCCAGGAATTCGTCCTGCTGGTTCTGATCAAGGCGACCAACGTCGTATTATGACGCCAGTTGATGCTATTCAAGCGGGTTCTGACTACCTTGTTATTGGCCGTCCGATCACTCAGGCGACGGACCCTGCTGCCGTATTGAAATCTATCAACGACAGCTTAGCTAGCAAGTAATAACTCTCGAGCATTAAATGGATAAAGGTGAGGCTAGGATGCCTCACCTTTTTTCTTTCTCAGAACAACGAATTACCCGATGAGAACAAAGGTTCTACGGATTATTCTTAGTCCTTCAGGGGAATGCACTATATCGATCACACTTTAATAACATAATTGATAATGATAAGCCGAAAATGCAACCATGTGCTGTAGATGGCTTGCGTTACAAATAGGTAACGAATACTATGTCGAAGATGCATTCACTGCGTTGTAAGGTCTAGGATGACCTGGTGAAACTCTTTGAAATCAATATAGAAGTCGGCAGGATGTCGCTTTCATATTATGCTCCTATTATTTCCTATCTGCGTACTGTCGTGTCCGCAGCCTATCGTGAGCTTCACACTCGTCTTCCTTGTACTGACCTTAGTGCGCAAACACAACAAGGAAGAAATATGACCAAAAAAATGCCATTTTCAGTTTTGGCTGCACTGACTGCTGTCAGTTTTCAACTGCATGCAGCTGAGTTGCCTGCTGATATCGAGTGGGTTTCAAATAATAATGAGCCGTTATTTGCTTCGGAAGAAGCCGTTTATGGTGGAACTTACCGCACTTACATCGAAAGTTTTCCGCAGACATTACGCAGTGTTGGCCCGGATGCTAACTCTGGATTGCGTCAATATTTGATGGATGGCACGCCCAAAATGGCTCAACGTCACCCAAATACGGGTAAGTGGATTCCTCAATTGGCTAAGTCATGGGCATTTGGTGAAGATAATAAAACGGTTTATTTTAAGCTTGATGACACCGCAAAATGGTCTGATGGTGAGAAGATCACGGCCGATGATTATGTCTTCATGATGCAGTACTACACCTCAAAAGACATTATTGACCCTTGGTACAATGACTTTTTTACCAACAGCATTGTTAGCGTGGAAAAAATTGATGATTACACCATCCGTGTTAATTTAGCGGTTGCACAGAGTCATGATTCTCTGATGGTCATGATTAATATGCCAAGCAATGGCTTCCAACCTCGTCCAAAACACTTTTTCAAAGGTGAGAAGGATGAAAACAACGATGGCATGCCGGATAACTTTGTACGTAAATTCAACTTCAAAGCTGAACCAACGGCAGCACCATACTACCTAGATAAGGTTAAAAAAGGGAAAAGTGTTACCTTTAAGCATGTTGGTGAAGATTGGTGGGGCTACAACAATCGTTACTACAAGAACCGTTATAACGTAGAGAAAGTGCGTATCACAGTTATTCGCGATCCTGACATTGCGATGAAGCACTTCGAAAAAGGCAATCTCGATTACTTTGAAATGGTGCTACCAAGTTTTTGGCACGATAAAACGAACACTGATGTTTACAAAAAAGGTTATATCCAAAAGTATTGGGGATTCAACCAATCACCACAAGGCGCTGGTGGCGTATGGATGAATACGGCAATGCCTTTGTTGGATAATCTTGAAGTGCGCAAAGGCATCATGGCTGCAACAGATTTTGATGGCATGATAGAGAACATCATGCGTGGTGACTACTCACGTAAGCCACATGGTTTGGGCTTTGGTCATGGTGAGTATGACGATCCAAACAACACACCGCCAAAGTTTGATGTCGATGCTGCGGTTAAGCATTTCGAAAAAGCAGGTTTTGATACTTTAGGTTCAGATGGTATTCGCGTAAACGACAAAGGCCAACGTTTAAGCTTTGCGATTACGTACGGTTACAACTCATGGACACCTCGTATTGCATACTTAAAAGAGCAAGCGAAGCTGGCAGGTCTAGAGTTCACATTGAACTTGGTCGATGGTTCATCTGCGTTTAAGTACATTCTAGAGAAGAAGCACCAGCTGGCATTCCTGAACATGGGATCTGGTGAGATTCCAGCTTACTGGGAGTACTTGCACTCTGACAATGCGAACAAGCCGCAAACCAATGCTCACACCAACTACAGTAGCCCAGAACTCGATAAGTTGATCGAAGCGTATGATGCAGAGTTTGATCAGAATAAACGTTATGAGCTGTCGCACCAGATTCAAGAATACGTAAAAGAAGCAAATATTATTGTTCCTGGATACATGGTGCCTTACTCACGTGTAGCACATTGGCGTTGGGTTAAAATTCCAAAAGATGGCATGACTAAAGCAACGGAATGGGTTCTGCACCCAATGGATATCGGTAACTTCTGGATTGATGAATCCGTTAAGAAAGAGACTGAAAAAGCCATGAAGAGCGGTAAAGCCTTCCCAGAAGTCACCGTGATTGATGATCGCTACAAGCTGTAATCGTTACTGACTAAGATAGAAAGAAAGCCCCACCATATGAGTGGGGCTTTTTGTTTGTGGATTATGCTGCGTTAGCTAACTAAGTAAGACGCCTCTAATAGGTAAGTTTTTACATCACCTAGGGGCGAAAACGCTTTGTCGATCGTTTTAAATCGTTCATCAATAGAATCACAGGCGATGATTTGACTGAATGTTTCGATTGATAACGCTTCATTTGTTTTGAAAAACTGATGGACATTTTCCAACTGAACTTTATGAACGTTTTCGACTTTAGTTAGTGCATTCGTTAGATCTGAAATATTAATCGACATTGCTACTTAATGACCTTATCTACAGGCTTTGCTGAGCCATAGGACGTGGGCTTTATATTTGGCGGTAGAGTATCACTAACCTGTGGAGCACAGACTGATGGAGATCAATTTGTGCAGTTCGTACCAGTATCAAACGCTTTGAGGTAGAGGTGAGCTAGCAGAAAGTCTAAGCATCTAATGCTTGGATGGCGATATTATGCTTAATGTAAAACCGAAGTAAGTATTTTTATTCTTTATCAAATGTAGATTATGAATGGAAATAATTGAGTTTTCATTAAATAAATATGAAATATAAATAACGTAATAAAAATACTCTTGCTGGTTAACTTCACTATTAATATTGATGTTTTTCTTCGTTTTTCATAATAATCTAGATCAAAATCACAGCATCATTAAATTCAATATAACCAAGAAGTAGCGCTAGTTAATTAGCTTTACATATCAATAAATTACTACTATTTTTGTTGTATGCGTCTTATGGTGTTAATTTATGAAGTACTTAGTTACAGGTGCGGCAGGTTTTATTGGTAGTGCAACTATTAGAAAACTAAACTCATTAGGATATGAGGTTGTAGGTATTGATAATATCAATGACTATTATGATGTTGAGTTAAAGTATGCAAGATTAAGTTTTATAAAAAATCCATTATTTCGATTCTTTAATATGGATATATCAAATAAAAATGAAATAGAACGTTTATTTGAGAAAGAAAAGTTTGACAGAGTTATCCATCTTGCCGCACAGGCTGGTGTTAGATATTCACTTGTAAACCCACATTGTTACGCTGAATCGAATTTAAGTGGATTTTTAAACGTCTTAGAAGCTTGTCGTAAAAGCCATATCAAGCATTTCATATATGCATCTTCCAGCTCCGTTTACGGCTTAAACAAGAAAGTGCCTTTCTCTACATCGGATAATGTTGATCACCCCGTTTCTTTATATGCAGCGACTAAAAAATCTAATGAATTGATGGCGCATAGTTATTCTCATCTCTATCAACTTCCTACAACAGGCTTACGTTTTTTTACTGTGTATGGTTCTTGGGGACGTCCAGATATGGCGCCTTTTATCTTTACTGAGAAAATAATTAACGGTCAGTCTATTGATATTAATAATAATGGCGATATGTGGAGGGACTTTACCCATATTAATGACATTGTCGAAGGGATAGTCAGAATTTCTGATGTCATACCAAGAATTAATCAGCGATGGCAGTTTGAAAATAGTACTCCAGCGGATAGTTCTGCTCCTTATTCTATTTACAATATTGGTTATGGTTCACCGATTTGTTTGATGGATTTTATCAAAGCAATAGAAAATGAACTCGGAATAGAAGCAAAGAAAAATTATCGAGAGATGCAGCCAGGAGATGTATACCAAACCTATGCTGATACAACAGCTTTCTATCAAGCCACTGGTTACCGGCCGTCAGTTTCCGTAGAAGAAGGTATTGCCGAGTTTGTCGCTTGGTACCGGAATTTTTATAACAAGTAAAAGATTTGTCATTCAGAACTTTCAAGGTCGAGAGTTCACATAAGGTTAGAGCTATGTTACCGAGTATATCAGTCGTTATTCCTGCAAAAAATGAACAAGGAAATATCGGGAAGTTAGTGAAAGAAATTCATGCCAGTTTAGAAGCATACCCTAACGTCGAAATTGTCATTACGGACGACGGTAGTACCGATGATACGGTGCAAGAGGCACTTGAAGCTGCTAAAGAATGTGGGTGTGACCTGCAAGTGGTTAGCCACGAACATAGTTGCGGTCAAAGCACAGCAGTGTTAACTGCCGTCAAACATGCAAAAGGCGAGTGGATTGTTACCTCCGATGCTGATGGGCAGAACGATCCGTCGGATATGCCTAAGATGCTTGAGCTTGCTGCTAAAGTCAGCAATCCGAATTTTTGCATCGCGGGTTATCGAGCGAAAAGGTTGGATACCGCTTGGGTTAGGTTTCAATCGAAGGTGGCGAACAAAGTGCGCCATGCATTACTAGGTGATGGTGTTCCAGATTCTGGTTGTGGACTTAAAGTCATCCCTAAATCGACTTATCTGCGCTTGCCGTATTTTGATCATATGCATCGGTTTTTGCCTGCACTCATCAAAGCGATGGGCGGGGAAATCGTCGTTCACCCAGTCGCGCACCGAGACAGAGAAGCAGGCACTTCCAATTACAATGCATGGAACCGTGCTTGGGTAGGGATTGTTGATATGTTTGGTGTGATCTGGTTACAAAAGCGCACGAAAAATCCGATGATCAAAGCTGTCAGCATTGCCAATGAAAATGCAAAACAATGAAATGGTTAAAGCTTGCACTTCTTATACTTGCTGGGGTTTTGTTAGCAAATCAGCTCGATAATCCCGTTTTATCTCACCTCACAGATAAGAACTGGCTGGTTGGCTACATTCAAAAAAACGGGGCTTTAGGGCATGTAGTCATCTTCACATTCAGTGTGGTGTTTTTGTCGTTGAGTGGGCCAAAGCAAGCCATCGCATTGGTATTCGGCTATTTATACCACGTCCAATTAGGCGTGCTTATCACCTTATTTGCTTGTGTTTTGGGGGCGACATTTAACTACGCCTGCGCGCGCTTTCTCATCGGAAATTGGCTATATCGACGGTTCCCGAAAAAAATGACGCGTTTTAATTCATTTGCGAGTCGTAAGCCGTTTTACAAAATCCTTTTGCTACGTTTGTTTCCGATTGGGAATAACGTCGTGACCAATGTTTTATCGGGTAGTGTCCGAGTGCCGTTCTTTGCCTTTATCTCCGCCAGTCTGTTGGGATACTTGCCTCAAATTATCATCTTCGCATTGATGGGCGCTGGTATTCATTCATCGAGTAATACAATGATATATCTCAGTATTTTCTTTGGTATCGTTAGCGCGGTACTCACAGGGTTTCTCTATCGAGATCATATTAAAAGTCGTGTCGAATTATTGAATATGGAAGAGGAAGTATGAGCTTAGTGACGTCCAAGTGTCGACAAGTTTGGCAAAGTGATGACTATTATCAAACCCTATGGTTTTTGTTGTTCCTCGCCTTCATCATTATTTTTTCGGGGATAGGGTTACGGGACCCGTGGCCTGCCGATGAACCACGCTTTGTCGAAGTTGCTCGAGAGATGGTGCAATCAGGAAACTGGTTTTTTCCTACCAGAGGGGGAGAGCTCTATCCCGATAAACCGCCAGTATTTATGTGGTCAATGGCGGCTTTTTATTGGTTGACCGGCAGCCTAAAAGCAACGTTCATGTTACCTAATGCGATTGTCAGCCTAATTGCTTTGGTGTGCTGTTACGATATTTCCGCAAAGCTGTGGAATGTCAAAACTGCTCGAAATGTGGGCTTTCTACTATTGCTTGCTCCACAATTTATTATTCAAGCAAAAGCGGCGCAAATTGATGCGATGGTAGCCGCGTGGATCACCATCTCCATGTATGGGCTGTTGCGACACTTCTATATTAAGACCAACTGGGTTTGGTATTGCTTGGCTTGGGTGTTTATGGGGCTTGGCATTATTACAAAAGGTGTTGGATTTCTTCCCGCGTTGTTTTTGATACCCGTTTTGTTTTTGCATTTTTCTGGCAGACACCATTTTGAAGATGCGGTTTCGTGGAAGCTATTACTGGGCCCAGTGTTCATGCTTTTGACCATTGCATGTTGGTTTGTGCCTATGGTTTCGATCGTAGAGAGCAGTCATAACCCTGATTTTGCTGCTTACAGAGACAACATCTTGTTTAAACAAACGGGTGAGCGTTATGCGAACTCTTGGGGACACATTCAGCCATGGTATTACTTTATTGTCAGTGTGATTCCCGTTATGTGGTTCCCGCTGTACTTGGTGTTTTTCAATAAGAAGTGTTGGCAACAACTACGATTATCACCTGCGTTATTAAGTTTGTTCGCTTGGGTTGTGCTTGTTATCGCTTTCTTTAGTCTGAGCCCGGGTAAGCGAGGTGTTTACATATTGCCAGCGCTTCCAATGCTTGCTGTTATTGCGGGTTATGCGTTAACGAACCAAGCTTGGCCTAAATGGACCGACAAATTACTTAAAGCTATCGTGTTGATTTTAGGTGTAGTTTTGTTTTCTGCCGCTGTTGTTGCAGGTCTAGAGGTTAAATCCGTCACGAAGCATTTAGGCGAGTACGATTCTATATTCCCTTACGTCGTATTCTTTCTTGTTGCCGCAGCGATTTGGGTTGGCGCATTTTTCAAAACGCGCACGGTACAGGCTCGATATACCTTTTGGGTGGCTCTTGCGCTGACTTGGGTCTGGTATAGCGTTGCGGGATATACATTGCTTAACCCAGTTCGCACGCCGGCTAAAGAGATCATGTCAGAAGCACAAAAAGCAATTGGTAAAGATGGTGAGTTAGGACTGACGCTATTTAAAGAGCAATTTTTGCTGTTTTCACCTGTGTCGGTAACACATTTTAGCTATTTGTCAGATCACAAAGAGCAAGAGCGCAATGCTTGGTTGTGGCTACAAGAGAAGCCGAATCGGTATATCTTGACCCAAGGTGGGAATGAGATGGAATGTTTCGATGCCAACAAAGCGAAAAAACTAGGGGAAGCCCACCGCCGAGATTGGATTTTATTTGATGCCGAGAGTGCACTTGAATCCTGTCAGCCGCCAAGAAGCATCAAACGATATGAGCTACATATCGACAAGCCATATTCTTAATCTCTTGAGCCGCTAAACATACATAAACAAGAAAGGGGAGCGTGATGCTCCCCTCTATTATCTGATGACTTTCGTATCTGATGTCTATTTACTATAGCTGCGCAGCTATATCGTCGGTTAGTTGGTTCAAACCTGCCGACAGTGCATCAACCAGAGCGTCGTAGCCTTCATCTTGCAATGGCATCAATATTTTTATTTGCGAGCTGCGAACGACGTTGCCGCTTGCATCGATGAGTAACCATTCACCTTCAATCTCTGCATTACCTTGGTAGCTACCATTAAACTTGTTCAAACTAAGTTGAAGCTTGGATTCTCCACTTTGATCCAGAAGATTATTCATTTCAACTGGCCAATAGTCGCTTTGTTTTTGGCGTAGCTCAGCCACAATACGTTGGGTAATTTGCTCAGAAATACTTTGAGCCCACTGGTGGCGTTTGGCTTGAACAATCTGAGTATTTGATGTGCGATACACAATACTATTGTCATTCAGGTAGCTAGCGAGTTGAGCCGGACGAATCACCAGTAAAGGGCGTTCTGCAACGCTCATCTGGTTAGACGTTTTTGTCTCAGCTTTAGGTAGGAGATACAGCGCCCCCGTTGCTTCTGGTGCGCTGCTGCATCCTGTCAATCCGGTTACAAGTGCTGTCGCTAATAAAAATACACGTTTCATTATTGTTGCCCTCTAACAGGAATTGGATCCTTCACTTCATCTTCTCCAAATACTAATGAGTTTGGTTTTTCATTTAGCTGCTTTAAAACAGGTTTGAATTCCGTCATCACCTTTTCTAGCTCTTTCAATGTCGATTCCATTTCACTGTACATTGTCGAGTTAGGGCCGTATCCATCCAGCGTTTTTTGCAGTTGCTGCAAGCTTTGGCGAATATCTGCAGGGATCTCTTGTGTGTCTTTTTGGCTTAAGAGCTTATCAATGCTATTCGCCACTTTTTCTGCGGACGCCAAGGTGCGCTCAGACGTTTTCAACGTTGCATTCAGAGACGTTAATGTATCTTCCATTGGCAAGTTATTGAGTTTGTTTAAGAAGTCATTTACTTGGCGCTGAACCTGTGCAAAGCCACCTCGCATTGTAGGGAAGACATCCAAATCAGCAAACGTACTCGGCACGTAAGGCTCGTCATCGGGATAGAAGTCAGCGTCAACATACAGTGCGCCTGTTAATAAGTTGCCCGTTTTTAAAGTACCGCGTAAACCTTTTGCAAACTCACTTTTCAATTTCTCTTTTAACATCGGCAAAGATTGAGATTGGAAGTCGCCATAAACGCGACCTAACTCGATACGTACCAAGACAGGGATTTTTTTAGCAGAAAAGTTCTCTTCTGGTGTCGGAAGGCGCATTGGTACACGCATTACGGTACCTATTCTTAATCCACGATATTCGACGGGCGCCTTACGCTTAAGTCCTCGCACTGATTCATCGAAAAGCATAACGAATTCAATATAATCATCGTACATACCTTCACGCAGTTGTTTTACATCGTCGTACAAGCGGAAGTTCGTCATATCTTGGGTAAGTGGTTCACCCGACTCCATTCCAGGAATGCTATCAAAGGTGACGCCACCAGTAAGAAGGCTTTCAAGCGAGCCAAATTTCACTTCAAACCCTTCCGCATTCAACTGTAGATCGAGGCCTGAATTGAGCCAGAATTTGGTGCGAGTGCGCACTAAACTGTCGTAAGGCTTAAAGATGAAAAGTTGGTAAAGAGCACGGCGCGTATCTACGTCAAAGCTGGTTTTCTCTACTCGCCCAACCGTAAAACCTTTATAAATAACCGGGTCACCCACACCAAGCTTACCTGCTTCACGGTGAGTCAAGACAATGCGCAGACCTTCTGCGTCAGGCGAAGCGACAGGTGGCACATCCAGAACTGCGAAATGATCTTTTTCGACCTCAGAACTGCCCGGTTGCAATTGAATGTAAGCACCGGAGAGAAGGGTTTCCAAACCAGAGACGCCATCACGGCCAATGCGCGGCTTCACCACCCAAAACATGGTGTCATCTCGCAGCATGCGCTCTGCGTCTTTATTCATCTGCGCTTTGGCGATGATGTGATCGTAGTTCTCACTGAGTGTGACTTCAGTGATCAGTCCCACTTTCACATTCAGTGCGCGGATTTCTGTCTTGCCGACTTCAATCCCATCCGCAGTTGGCAGCTGTAAAGTAATTTGTGGGCCAGTACTGTTGATGTATTGGAACAGCATCCACGCTCCCATGGCTAGCGCAAGGATCGGAACAATCCAAATAGCAGAAATCTGCTTTTGCGGTTTTATTTGAGCGGTTGCGTTGTTCTCATCACTCATATTTGGCTTTCTCAGTTAGGTTATTAGTCATCGGCTCTTGCACTTCGCTCTGTGGTAGTTGCCACAACAAACGGGAGTCAAAAATCATCGCAGAGAGCATGGTGAAAATGACCACTGCGGCAAAAGATAATGCAGCAGGGCCGGGGTAAATTGCCATTAAGTTTTGCAACTGAACCAGTGCAACCAAAATGGCGACAACAAAAATATCGATCATTGACCAACGGCCAATGAATTCGGTTAATCGGTATATCTTTAAGCGCGAAATGCTCTCTTCAGGTGGAAGGTATTGAGCCTTTTGCGCATTGTAATACAACCACGCCAACGCCAACATTTTCGCCATCGGGATAAACACACTCGCGAAGAAAATCACCATGGCGATAGGGTAGGAGCCTAAATGCCACAGCAAGATGACGCCTTCCATTATGGTTGAACCTTCTGAGTGCCCAAGACTGACGGTATACATCATAGGGTAGAGGTTTGCTGGGATATAAAAAATCACCGAGGCAAACAACAATGCCCACGCTTTTTGTAGGTTCTCGCTCGGGTTGTATTCGTGAAGTCGACTGTAACAGCGAATACAGCGCTGATGTTTTTTATCCTCGATGGGATTGAGTTGGTGGCAAGTGTGGCAACCGATGTGATTGTGGTTGTGGTGAGTGTCACCTTCTTTGACGCTTGGTAACTCGATTGCCGGAATAAAGTGCCCCCACAGCCAGCTTTTATCGACCATCGAAATGCATTTCACCACCAATATCGTGTATACACAAAACGCCCAAAACGAGCTGCCCATACCGATGTCGGCCAGAGACGCAATTTTAATTAAGCTCACCAATACGCCAATTAAAAACACATCGACCATTAACCACGGTTCAACTCGAAACAGAATTCGGCAAAGTACTTTGGCCATACGCTGCTGCTTTTTAGACGGCGGATGGTTGCGAACTTTTAACGCCTCAAGGTGCAGAAAAAGGATCAAACCCACATAGATAGCTGGCAAAACGACGACCGTCGCGAGCAGAAGCGCACCAAGAAGGGCGTTTTGAAATTCAGCCAGCATTTTGGCTGCGTGAAGCAGAGTGATCTCTTGCGACAACCCTTGCACGCTGAATGACATGAATGGGAAAGAGATACTGAGCACCAGCATGATCAAACACGCAGACGATACCGCAATCACGCTTTGATAAGGCTTGGCGTTAATTTTTGTAAGTGAATGCGAACATCGAGGGCATTGAGCTTTTTGCCCTTGCTCGATCTCCGGAATGCGGACGACAAGGCCACATTCTTCGCAAGAAATTAACTGACGTGAATTAGGTTGAATACTCATTGGGTAGGTTTTGAATTCATTTGTCCTAAGAATACTCTGTTTTCACTAGACACGCTTGTGTTGATTCAGGAGTTTACGAGTTTCTTACTTTTGCAATCGCCGTGCGCGTGTTGCTAAAACATGCCAAGCGACGCTGAAAAGTATGCAACATTTTACTGCTAGGGTTTGAAATTGGGAAGTCGTTACCGCATAGAAGTGGTTTGAGTGAAGCAAATGAAATGGTGATTTTTGGGATGAGGGAGAGAAAGAACCTGCCCAAGCATAGGGCAGGAATGTATATAAGGATGTAGCTATACGGCAAGCTCTAACGTTGCTACTCAACCGTTCCGCTTGCAAATGCGTTTTTACCTATTTGCTTACCGTTTAGTGTTTTGCCGTAGTAACCTTGGTGCTGGTGGTATTTTTCAGCATTTGCGGTGACGCTGCCTTTAAATCGAGGATCTTGTGGGCGTTCGTGACTATTGATGTACGCAGCAACGTCCCAAGCTTCTTGCTCAGTCAGCTGCACACTTTTTCCAAGTGGCATGTTCTCATAAATAAAATAGGCCGCTGTGTTAATGCGGTGCATACCTGCGCCCCAGTTATACGCAAATTCGCCCCAAAGCGGAGGAATGTATGAATGGCCGTCGGTGCCTTTGATACCCGAGCCGTCGGCGCGATGACAAGTCTCGCAGTTCTTTTCATAGACTAAAGCCCCTCGCTCTGGTGATGGTTCTTGCTTCGGTGCGGCGATTTTTGGGTAGCCACGTCCTGCTAGGTTGCCGCGCTCTTTAACCGGTAATGCTTGAGCGATAGCATCTGGCAAAGGGAAGTCCTGTGCTTTACCACCCACTTGGAGAGCTTTAATGTCTAGTTCTGGCACCGCTTCATCGTTCATACCATAACTATCGAGTAATCCACCCATTGCCAGCCAATAAGCGTAAGCGCTGAGGGCAACAATTTCGGGTGAGTCGTAAGCGGGGGCTTTGCCGTTCATGGAGTATTCGAAGCAACCTTGAATACGGTCTGCGTAGCTGTTTACGCGATCGTTTTTCTTGCGATAAGCCGGGTAGGCCATGTACGCCGCCCACAGCGGTGCTGCATTGGCTTTTCGTCCTGCTTCCATATGGCAGTTCACACAGTTTTGCTCATTGCCAACGTATTTGCCGCGCATCTGTTGCGAGTTAACAAAGAGCGAGTAACCACGTTTTACTTGCTCACCAAATGCGGTGTTTGGAATTTTACTCAGATCGCGAGGCTGCAAATATTCACCGTGATTCTCTTTTTTTACCGCGGGCAGTTCAGTTTGACGATCCGGCAGTGGCTCGTTGGCCAAAGTAGCAGCAGAGATGAGAGGTAATGCGAACAAAGAATAGAAACGTTTCATGTCTGCTCCTAGTAACGTAATGAGGCAAAGTAGTAGGAAAGGTTTTCAATCTCTTCGTCAGTGAGATTTTTCGCGATAGTACCCATCATATTGAGCGGGTCACCACTGCGAGTGCCGTTTTTCCATGCCATCAATTGCGTTTTTAAGTAATCAGCATGTTGGCTTGCGAGGCGAGGGAATTTGTCGACGCCCATTCCGCTGGCTCCATGACAAGTCGCGCAAGCTGGAATGTTTCTATTCCAATCACCTTGGAAGATCAATTTACGATACGGGTTACGAATGTCGGCTTGGTCGCCGCGTTGCTCTGGGTTAGTGAACTCGTAGCTTGGAAGATTAGCAAAGTAATTCATGACTTCTTTACGAACGGCAGGATTGCTAAGCTCTTTCGCCATGCCTTGCATGACCACGTTTTGTCGTTCGCCACTAAGGAAGAGTTCTATTTGGGTGTTGAGATAATTCGCGTTCAGACCAGCAATCATAGGCGCAATGTTTGGTTGACCCATGCCATCTTGGCCGTGACAACCGCTGCACACGCTGGCTTTTTCAGGAATAGACGAGGCGCTTGCGCCCATTGTGGTTGCCAGCAAACAGGCCGTCACCACAGGTAGTATTTTTGACATGCTGACTCACTTTAATTGTTATTAATATCTCCAAGTGTCTACTGTGATAGTGACTTGGGTGCTGTATTGTCGGCTTTGTCAATAACTAAAGGTATTGTGGATTTCCACATATTTAGAGGATGTGAAGAGCCGCTAAATGGCAGCTCTTCAGGTTTGGTTGTCTACTAAGCTTTGCGGATTTTGGCTGGTAATGATTGGCGAGCCGCGGCTCCTACCACCCAGTCTAACAACACGCCTTTCCCTTCTCGGGTTGGGTCAATTAATCCGATGTCGTTAATGTTAACGCCATCTTGGCTGCGAGTTTTTACTGGTTGCTGTTTATCGCCGATCCAGTGCGATCGTTGTCCTAGCTCGGTATGACCAAACCCATGTTCAAATCCGAGTGTGCCAGGGCGAATTCCGCTGACTATCATCGCAAGTGCTTTGGTGCTTGCAGATGGAGTCTCGATAAAAAACTCATCACCCGTTTTAATGCCCGCGCGTTCGGCATCGATTGGATGGATGTACACTGGGTTTACGCCTTTGATCGAGTTCAACCTTGGCGATAGGTTGGATACCGCACTGTGAATGTTGGATTTAAAGTTCGTCAGGCTGAAAGGCCATTCTGAGCTTGGGAACCGGTCTTCCATTGGTGTGCCGTCGGCCAGTTTTTGTGGATGCCATGTTGGGCAACCCATGTAGAAATCCCCCGTCATAGTGTTTCTTGCGCTGCCGACACGTTCATTCCATATCGCAACAGGTCGTGTCCATTTGTGCTTCATTTGCTCACCTTGATACGCTTCGGTTGCATTTTCAAAGCGTCCGCCGCGAGCAAAAATAAACGCCACTCGTTTCATCTCATCCGCTGTTAGCGTGCTTTGCATCGCTGGCATTAAACGCTCTAAGCCTGACCACGCAATGTCTTCTGCCGAAACTTCAGGCACGCCACCTTTCACATAAGCCAAGTTTGCCGCAGCTCGCAAATAGAAATCTTCGGCGCGATGGAGAGCGTGCCAGTTGCCTTGTGCATCTTGAATTGCATTGTCACCAAAACCGCCCAGCTGCATTTTCTTAGCAACATCAATCAGGAAGTTCTCTAAACAAATCGAGCGACCGTCGGCGGTTTTCTCTGTTCGCGCTTCCACTATCGGCCAACGAGCGGTGACGGTTTTCACCGGAACATCGTGCCAAGGCGTTGCCATGCCCCAGCTTTCGTAGGTGACGGTGTCCGGCACAATGTAATCCGACAACGCGGTGGTTTCGTTAATGAACGCATCAATAGACACAATCAAACCGAGCTGCTTTGGATCTTTAAGCTTGTCTTCCAGCAGCGTTTTCAAACCGGGTACACCATACATCGGGTTCGCCATGTGGTTGATCCACGCTTTAACGCGATATGGATAACCATCAATAGCCGCAGACAAGTGTTCCGTCAGCAGTGGCGCTGCAAACGGATACCAAGGTGCGCGAGTTGGGTAAGGGGATTTTCCTGACTCAACGCGACGCTTGTATTCGCTGGTTTTGTGGTAGGGGAACTTACTGCGCGATAGAAAGACGCCTTTCGGGCCGACCTTACTCGCAAATTTGGTGAAGTCGTAACGAGGACCCGCAGCGGAAGTTGGGTAGCCACCCGCTTTGGCCATCGCGCCGCCTTTCATGTTGATATTACCAATCAATGCATTGAGCATCATGATGGTAAACGAGTTATAGAACCCATTGGTGTGCATGTTGCCACCGTGGGTATCGACCACCGCTTTTGTGCCGTAGCTGGTGAAGCGTTTCGCTAGTTCTGCGATTTGCTCAACAGGGATCTCACATTGTTTGCTGTAGAACTCAAGACTGTATTTGAACGCCTCTTCTTTGAGCCTTTGTAGAGACGATTTTACTCGTACTTCGCCTGATGCAAGCGAAACCGTTTTATCGACAAACAGTGCCGCTTCTTCTGTCTGGGTATGCACACCAAATTCGCCGCTTTGGTCATCCACGATGACGTACGGGTCGGAATCAGACAACGCTTCGCCCTCGAATGGCAGATTCAGATCCGATGCGCGTAAAAACGTGCCGTTTCTCGGGTGCTGCTCATCGCTTATCACGAGATGTGTAGCATTACACCAGTGCGCGGTGCCTGCTCGTTTCATCGCGTTTGCCCCTGGCTGCGCCAAAAAGGTTTTGTTGTAGCGTTGGTTTTCGATGATCCATTGGATCATGCCAAGCACGAGGGCAGAGTCGGTGCCCGGTTTGATTGGTATCCAGCGGTTATTGTCACCTGCTGCCAAGCTCGATGAACCCGCCGGCAAACTTGGTGTGATGATGGTGTATTCCAAGCTGCCTTCTGTTCGCACATTGGCGAGTTGGCGCGCCTGACGTTTAAAAGGGTTGCCAGCTTGAGCTGGCGACATACCGATGAAGATGATGTATTCCGCATTATCAAAGTCTGGCTTTAAGTGTGCGTTCTTATCTAAATCGTTCATAAATGCACCGCTGCCAGCACGAAATGCATAGCCGCAGTAAGAGCCATGATGCCCAAAGTTACGCGTACCATAGCTGTTGAACGCGAAGCGTTTGAATATGTCGTCTCGGCCTTCGTTACCGGCGTTGGTCATTAACAATTGGTTGGCTTTCGGGCCATATTCTGGGTTTTCAGGATCAACGGGCGTTGTTAAATCGCGAATGTCGCGTAAGCCATCAATATGGCCTTCACCAAATAAATCACCACCTTCCACGACTTCTTCTATCAATTGCTCGTAGCTGATCGGAATCCATTTTCCTTCGCCGCGTTTGCCAACTCGTTTCAGCGGCTGAGTAATGCGGTACGGACTGTTGCGAATTTCTAGCATCCCGTTTCCTCTCGCACAGGCGGTGGAACGGCCGTCAAGGCCCGCTTCTCCTGCCAAACTCAAATAAGCATCTTTGACTGGCGTTTCGAAAGGAATGTGTTGTTGATGAGACAGTGGGTGATATGGGTTGCCACTAATACGCAAGATCTCGTCGTTGCGGTTATCAATGCGTACACGCAATCCGCACAGTGACCAACAACCAAAACACATCGATGGCGCAACACGTTGGTTTGGATTTGGGATCAGATTACCTTGGTCATTGACGGCGTATTCTGGTTCGAGGGAATTGCCGTGGTGAATATCGCGAGTCTTTTGCCCAGCAGTGCCTTCCAGCGCACCTTCTACCATGTGCTTGGTTGTGGTGGCGTAACCTGCAGCAAATGCACCAAGCCCACCGACTACAAGGCCTGATTTCAAAAACTGACGGCGTTTGTTATCCATAATGAAATCCTCTTTGATTAGCGTTCAGTTAAGGTGAGTGATGATGCGTTTGCTTCGATATCTTGTTTTGGCTGAACCAGCTCTGAGCCGAGCAGTGCCAGAGCAAGCCATAATCCGAGCATGCCGATAATGCCTATCCAGCCATTTCCATCCATAGTGAGTTGGTATGGATACAGCCCTGCATCGAACTTGGCGATGGTTTGTACTTCCATGATGGTGAACCAGCGAATCAGCCACGCGCTTGCCAATGCGGCAGCAGACACAAAGCCGAGCCCTATGACGTGACGAAATCTGGCTGATGTGGACTTTTGGGTATCGCGCAAGAAGATGAAGGCGAGCAAAACACAACCTAAAACGACAAAAGTGAGCAAGGCAATGTTGTGCATCCATTGTTCGCTAGAATAGAGCGAAAATGTAGAGTTGTTGGATGCCCAAATGGGTAGGAGAATCAGCGTCAGAACGCCGCTCGTTACCAGTGACTTTCTGAGTAAATTGTTATCACCAGAAGTGAGAGTTTTCGATTGGCTAGGCAGCAGTAACCAAATCAGCAGAGAAAATCCGACAGCGCCCATAAATGCAGTGACAAACCAAAGAATTGGTGACGCGGGTTGGTGCCATAAAGGGCGCGATTGAACGACTGCAATTTCAGCGCCTGTGTAGACTGCAATGGTGATGCCTGATAGCACAGGGATGGCAGACACCATAAGCATGGCTCTACGAGAGAGCGCCCAGTTACCCAGTGACAGCTTTGAAATTAGAGGCAGTACTTTCCCTGGCTGATTACGTAAGTTGATCAGATCCTCGCGGAGATACAGCCATGCTGTCGCAACCGCCAGCGCAGAAAAAACAGGCAGGAACAGCGAGCCTAGAGACATCCATGACCACGGCGTGATGTGCGCGTAAAAATGCCAAGCTCGTCCCGGCTGGTGAAGGTCGCCAGTTAACGCCAACGGGCCTACGATAGCGCCGATGGCCATCGTTAGCACCAGCGCGGCGCGTAACCGATGACTGGTGTGTTGCTCAAATAACAGTGCGATTAGGAACAAAATAGCGGCAGCGTAAGCAGAACCGATGTAAAAGAAGTACTGCACCGCCCACGGGAGCCAAGCCATTGCTTGAGGTTGGACTAACACTTCGGTGATGTTCATGCGCGCTCTCCTTGTGGGTCGTAAATAGCTGGCTGCCCGTCGATGTGGCTGGTGAAGCGTTCATCCATGCCGATGTAAAACACATGCGGCTTGGTACCTTCATTGGGTTTCAGCACTTTGATGTCGTCTTGGTGCTTCGCAATTAAGCGGCGGACTTCACTTGATGGGTCATTCAAATCACCAATCACGCGAGCGCCGCCCACGCAAGTTTCCACGCAGGCAGGCAATAGACCTTGTTCTAGACGGTGAGTACAGAAGGTACATTTATCTGCTGTGAGGGTGTCTTCATTGATAAAACGCGCATCGTAAGGGCAGGCTTGTACACAATACGCACACGCTACGCAGCGACTGTTATCCACCATGACGATGCCATCTTCTCGCTGAAAGGTTGCTTGAACGGGACAAACGGCTACGCACGGCGGGTTATCGCAATGATTACAAAGTCGAGGCAGCATAAAAGCCTTCGCTTCTTGTGTGGTTGTGGAACCGTCATCGAGCGTGACTTCGTATTGTTTCACTGTGGTTCGGAACTGACCGATTGGCGCTTGGTTTTCAATACTGCAACCTACGGTGCACGCTTGGCAGCCGACGCATTTACGTAAATCGATCACCATGGCGTAACGTTTTCCGACTTGTCCTTTTCGGTCGGCGGATTGGTTATTGCGAATAACATTGCCCGCGGTTGCGGTGCCAATACCTGCAATGGGGATCAACGCGGCACCCGCTGTAATGGCGCTAAGAAAGCGACGTTTGGTGGAATCCATAACTCACCTGCTGTTAGTTGAATTTGAACTGACTGATTCCATTGTGAGAAATGCGCTGCGACGTCGATATAGTGGATTTCCACATACCCAGATCAAAGTTGATCTAAAACAAATGTGGTTTACGGAAGGTAGCTGTTATTCTTGCTTCATTATTTTCGAAGGAACGATTCGACTCATCATGAACAAAACGCCACGGTTGCTTCAGTTTTGGATTCTGTGCTTGGTTGTCTTTGCATCTTTAGCTCAGGGCGCTGTTTCTGAACAAGAATATCTGCAAGGAATGCAGGAGCAAAAGGCAGTGCAGCCAGAGGCCAAGCAGAAAGTCGAAGTGGGCGTGTTAGCGATACGTGGTCACCTTTATGCCGAGCAGAGATGGCAACCGACCATAGATTGGCTCAACCAGCAAATCTCGGATGTGTACTTTGAACTGCACCCGCTCAATTTGGACGAAATGGGGGAGGCGGTGAAGTTTCAGACCATGGACTTCATCTTAACCAACCCAGGTCAGGCTGTGCGCTTGGGCAGACAATATGCGTTGTCATGGATGGCAACATTGACGGGGCGCGCACCGCAAAACTCGAACTATAGTATTGGTTCTGCGCTGGTGGTTCGGGCAAATTCGCCATACCAAACATTAAAAGATGTTTCTGGATTTCCTGTCGCGGCAGTGTCCGAAAAAGCGTTTGGTGGTTATCTGACACTGCGCTATCAAATCGTGGAAATGGGACTCGATCCGAATGACTTTTTTGCGGATGTTCGCTATCTCGGTTTCCCAATTGATGCCAATCTCTACCAATTACGTGACGGCAATGTTGAAGCCGCTGTCGTGCCTGCTTGTCTACTGGAACAGATGCAAAATGAAGGTCTGTTACAGCACGGTGATTTTCGAGTCTTAAACCAACAGCCAAATGAACATTCTTCGTGCGCTGTTTCTACGCCGTTATATCCAAACTGGTCGTTTGCCAAAACAGAACGCGGCTCGTCTCTTCTGGCGAAAAAAATCGCGCAAGTCTTACTTGCTATGCCGCCAGAGCACCCCGCCATTATTGCCGCTGGCGCGTCAGGCTGGACATCGCCAGTTAGCTTGTTGAGCATTGATAAACTCTATCAGGCGTTGGATTTACATCCATTGCAGCAACCTTGGTGGAGTGAGGCGCTGCGCTGGTTGCGCAGTCATCAAGAATGGGCATGGGCACTGTTCATATTTGTGATTGTATTGAACGCGTACCACTTTTGGCTTGAGTATCGTTTTAGCAAAAGCAAACAAGCATTAGAGCTGACATCGCTAAGGCTGAAAGAGAAAAGCGAGCAGTTAGAACATTCACAAAGAGTGGCGATTGTCGGAGAAATTGGCAGCAGTCTGGCTCATGAATTAAATCAACCGCTGGCAGCCATTCGTAATTACAGTGAAGGTGGGTTGCTGCGTCTTGCAAAGAAGCGTCCGCATGAAGATATTGTGCCTGTGCTAGAGAAAATACAGGGGCAAGTGGAACGAGCCGATGCCATCATTCAGCGTTTAAGAACGTTGATACGCAAACGCAGTGTTGATAAGACACCATGCGATATTCAAGCCTTGATTGCAGACACCATTGAGCTGCTTCATTTTCGAATGCAAAAGCAGAACGTCGCCATTGTGACCAGCGTTGAAGGAGAGATGCGTCCTCTACTGGCAGACTCCGTGGGCGTTCAGCAGGTTTTGGTTAATGTGATCAACAACGCCATTGATGCGTGTGCTTTGTTTCAGGAGAAATACCACTCGTCGGGCTACCAAGGTAAAATTGCCCTGCATTGTGACTACCAAGCTAACCAGCTTTCTATTCGCATATTGGATAACGGCACTGGGTTACAGCAAGATAATCCGACCCAAGCTTTTGTGAGCTCTAAAGCCGAAGGACTTGGGCTGGGGCTGGCGATTTGTCGTGACGTAATGGAAATGCACGGCGGCGAGTTTCTCATTGCTTCAACCACGCCGCACGGCTGTTTGGTTGAGCTTGTGTTTCCTTATCAAAACTAATCGGTATTTAGGAGCAGTTAATGATCAGCAGTGAAAAGCAGCTGCCTGTTTATGTGGTTGACGATGATGAATCGGTACGTGATTCGCTGGCTTTTATGCTGGAGGAGCATGACTTTAACGTGACGACTTTTGCTGATGGGCAATCTTTTCTCGACGAAGTGAACATTCATCAGGCCGGATGCGTGATCCTTGATAGCCGAATGCCTAACCTTCGTGGTCAGCAAGTTCATCAATTTTTAAATGAGGCGCACAGCCCATTAGCGGTGATTTATCTGACCGGTCATGGTGATGTACCGATGGCGGTCGATGCGTTGCAAGCTGGGGCGGTCAACTTTTTCCAAAAACCAGTCAAAGGCGATGAACTGGCTCAAGCAATATTAAATGGTCAGATGCAGTCCGCGGCGAGCCTCGATATGGTGGCGGCAAGAGCGGCGTATGAATCACTAACGCCGCGCGAAAAAGATATCTTACGTTTGATCATTGCTGGTAAGCGCAATATTCGAATTGCGGATGAGCTGTGCATTGCAATGAGAACGGTGGAAGTTCATCGAGCCAGCTTACTGAAAAAGTTCTCAGCCAAAACCGTCGCAGAATTGGCCTATATTTATGGCAAGTTGGAGAATCCCATCTAGCGAGAGCTGAGCTGTAAGATTAGGAATCTTCAAACTTCTGTTTGATGAAATCGATAAAAGTTCGCAGTCGTTTCGGTTGATAGCGATCTCGATGGAATATGGCGGAAAAGGGCACCGACGGGATTTCCCAATCTGGCATCACTTTTATCAGTTGGCCTAGCTCCACTTCTTCTGCACAGTAACTCAGTGGAACACGAATAATGCCGTTGCCGTGCAGCGCGCCCATGACTAACGCTCGTCCATTTTTACAGCGCAAGTTGCCTTTTACGACCACATCGGCGTGGTCATTTGGGTTCTCTGCTTTACGATAGTTCCAACGCGTAACCGAACCAGTCAGAGTTCGATGTTCGGCCAGCTCTTTTGGGTGTTTTGGCATGCCATATTGCTGCACATAGCTCGGGCTTGCGAGCGTGACCATGTCAACCGTCATCAGCTTGCGCGCGACAAACCCTGCATCATCCAATTCCCCCATACGAAATGCGACATCAAACTGATCTTCAATCAAATCAATACGAGGCGAAGAAAAGTCCAAGTCAATGCTGACGTTCGGGTACTGTTGCATAAACTCACACACGTATTTGGCGATGATGTCTTCGCCGATGTAGCCACCCACACAGTTCACTCGAATCACGCCGCGAATCTCTTGAGTATCATCGACGGCGGCAATTAACGCTTGGTCGATGTCTCGCAAAGCTTTTTCACAGTCGTGATAAAAGCGCTCGCCGGCATGAGTCAAACGCAGCGTGCGTGTGGTTCGGTTGAGTAGTGTTACGCCCATTTGCGCTTCAAGTCCGCTGATCTGGCGAGAAACGTGAGATCGAGAAACGGACAGAGCTTCCGCCGCTTTGGTGAAGTTGCCAAGTTGGGCGATCAAAACAAACGAGCGAATGTCGGCGAGATTAACTTTATTGAGCATAATGAGCGTGTTGCAAAAAGCGATGGGTTTAAGGTTATCACAATTATTTACCAATCATATCGGCAAGCAAGGTCGAACGACTTGAGCTTTACGACAACTTGCGTATTATTTTCTGCGTTTCCATCTTTATCTGACTTTTTATGAGCTTATTGATTTCACGACAAGGCACGCCTCAAAAGCGCGCGAAATGGCTGCTAACAATGATTGGCTGGGTCATCGTCGTGTGTCTGATGCAAAATTCTGGTTTGGTTTCGGCATGCTCGATGAGTGATGACCAAACCTTGGTTTCTGCTTTATCTAGCGATGATGCTCATGTTGTTAAAGCTGATAAAGTCAAAGAGCTGAGTAAGTGTGAACTGTCTGAAAAGTTGATTCAGTTTACCCAGCATCAGCTCGAAGCCTTCATTGTCGTTTTGTTCATTGGCATTGTTTTAGCCGCAGTTTGGCGATGCAGTGCCTTTGTTAACGCAAGGCAATGGACTGAGCCCATCTACGACAAACATCGAATTCATCTTACCTTTTGTGTGTTCCGAGAATGACAAGTGATTCTGGCCGAAAACGCCAGCCATTTTCTACACTTGTTATTAATTAGGAATCACTATGAATCACATTACTAAAGCGACTCAACTCGCGTCCATATTCTTTATGGCGTTGGTGTTGGGTTTGTTCTCTCTTAATCTCTCGGCGCAAACTACCGACACGGGATGGATGACCAATCCACAGCATCCGCCTGTGCAAACGCGTTTTGTTTTGACTGGTCAGCAAGATCCGCAAGCCAAAACACTTACAGGTTATTTGGATGTTAAGTTGAGCGGAGACTGGAAAACTTACTGGCGATCGCCGGGCGAGGGTGGTGTCGCGCCATCGATAGATTGGCAAAACTCGCAAAACCTGAGCAAGGTTGATTGGCAATGGCCATATCCGCAAAAGTTCGAGTTATTGGGCATTGAGACTCTCGGTTACAAAGGTGACACTTTGTTCCCAATGACGCTGCATATCGACGATATGTCGAAACCCGTCACGATTGATGCAGTACTCACGCTCTCTTCCTGCACCACCATCTGTGTGTTGACGGACTATCAAATTCAACTGACCTTCCTGCCATCTGAGCTGAAAATCGACGAGCAGGTGATGTTCAGTTACGCCCAAGCGGTGAGCAATGTGCCCCAGCCATCGCCGTTTATTGATGTCACTCAAGCAAGTTGGGATGCAAACCAATCGAAGTTGCAAATCAAGCTCACGAACACTCAAGGTTGGAACCAACCACAAGTGTTGGTGGACGGTGTCGATGAGGCAACGCGAGACTATAGCTTCAAGCTTGAAGGTATACATCAAGAGGGAAATACCGTTACCGCGAGCTATTTGGTGGATACTTGGTTAGGCGATGTGGAGTTAAGTGATCAGTCGCTGTTTGTGACCATCAAAGACGCCAACTTGTTGGCAGAAGAAACCACTCAAGCAATAGCTGAGGCGATAGTAGACCCACTGCCGAGCACGTCTTTAGTGAGTATTTTTCTGTTCGCTTTGCTCGGTGGTTTGATTCTCAACATCATGCCTTGCGTTCTTCCGGTTTTGGGGATGAAGCTCAGTAGTATTGTTGCCGCTCAAGGTATCGAGCGTCGTCAAATCCGCGCTCAGTTTGTTGCGTCTTCACTTGGCATCTTAACGTCGTTTTGGATTCTTGCTGGTTTTATTTTGGCGCTCAAACTGACAGGTAATGCCATTGGTTGGGGCGTTCAGTTCCAAAGTCCTTGGTTTTTAGGATTGATGGTTCTGGTCACAGGTTTGTTTGGCGCCAACATGCTAGGACTGTTTCAAATCCGTCTTTCGTCTGGCTCCAGTACATGGCTCGCGTCGAAAGGCGACAACTCGTTAGCTGGACACTATGTGCAAGGGATGTTTGCAACCTTGCTTGCTACGCCGTGTTCTGCGCCTTTCCTAGGAACGGCCGTGGCGTTTGCTTTGGGTGCCGATGTGGTTACGCTGTTTGCAATTTTCACCGCCTTAGCTTTGGGGATGGCGTTGCCTTGGATTATGGTGGCAATTTTCCCAAGCATTGCGCTTAAATTGCCGAAGCCGGGTCAGTGGATGAACGTGGTCAAAGACGTATTTGGTGTGATGATGTTGGCCACCAGCGTTTGGCTACTGTCTTTGATGGCCAATCACTTACCAGTGTTTTGGGTCATTCTCGTCGGTTTAGTCGCGTTTATTGTTCTGATGATTCGCGTTAAACGCGTTCATGGCGATAAAGCACTCATGGTATCCGGTTCTGCATCGCTTATCTTAATTGCTGGCGGGCTGCTACTTGGCAGTGTCACCGCAAATCAATGGGCGACACCGCTTCCTGAGGACTTAACATGGCAGAAGCTTTCTAACTCGGCGATCGAACAGCACGTCAATAATGGGCGAGTGGTGTTTGTGGATGTGACTGCGGATTGGTGTGTCACGTGTAAAGCGAACAAGATCGGCGTGATCTGGCAAGATCCTGTCTACTCATTGCTGCAAAGCCCTAATGTGGCGACGTTAAAAGGGGATTGGACACATCCGGACGGCTCGGTAACGGACTTTTTACGAGCTCATGGGCGTTACGGTGTGCCGTTTAACATCGTCTATGGCCCGGCGGCGCCACAAGGTATCCCGTTACCTGTTATTCTGACTGATGATGTTGTTTTAAGCGCGGTGAAACAAGCGAGTGGGGGAACCATTCAATGAGTTCGACAAAGCAGCGTAGAACATTCCGATATTGGCTCGTTCAAATCGTACAGGTGGTGCTCATTGTCACCGCTATTTCTATCGCGATGGATTGGTATCGCACCAAAGATATTCCGAAACAGGAGGCACCACCATTGAGCTCAGTATTGAGCGATGGTGAATACTTCGATGCAATCGCGCAAAGTCATGAACAACCTGTCGTTGTTTACTTTTGGGCGACTTGGTGTCCCGCTTGTAAATTTGTAAGCCCAAGCGTGAGCTGGCTGAGTGATGACTATGCCGTAGTTGGCGTTTCTGGCTCATCGGGGCCGAATGAGCGCGTGGCGCAGTTTATGCGGGCAAAAGAATATCGTTTTGAAAACATAAACGATCCTTCAAGCGATATTATGCGTGAATGGAAAATTAGCGTGACTCCAACCATTTATATTTTAAGAAATGGTGAAGTGACCTCTATTACGACAGGCATCACAACGCCGATAGGAATATTGGCGAGAATTTGGTTGGCTCGATAACGAAATAAAAATCCGATATTCAAAATACTGAATATCGGATTTTTTCTTTTTATTTTCTCGCTCCAACGGGAATCATAATGTGTGCGTATGGCGTGCCTTTCCACATCACGTATGGGCCACCATAACTTGGGTCGGTTGGTAGAGAGTCCAGCAACGTTTGGTCTGGGGTAATAATCATCAAGTGTGGTCCTTCCACAATCCATTGATTATCGTCCGTCATCCCTTCTGCAAATGGGTCGGTGTTACTGGCACCGCCATCACCCGCTAACATGTAAGAAATGCCTAATGCTTTGGCTTGGAAAGGTTTTTTGTTCATCCAAGCGTCTGCCCATTCCATCCAAGGACCATCCATACACATTGGAGCAATGCCTTCCAACTGAGGTGGTGTTGGGAAGCAAGTGTATTGGCTAGAACCTTCTTGCAGAACATTATTATTCCAGTCCATCACTGTTACTTTATCGCGAATAGTCGGTGGCGCTGCACTCAGTGCATCTTCTAAAAGTGCTTTTGAATCATCGGCTGCGAACGCGCCAAAAGCGTAGCAGACCGAAACAACAGCGGTTAAATAAGGAGTTAGTTTCATAAATTAAACCTCAAGTTAATACAACATGAGAATTTGAGCACTTTAATTATAGAGTGATATTAAAAATAAGAATCATTATTTAAATGAAAAATAATAAGTGATAGGTTTGTTATGTTAATTTAAATATTGTTTTTATATACAGCGAATAGAATGATGGAAATAAGATTAGCTGAATAATCTAAGACAGATTATCAGGACATATTTTCTCTTTATGCACTTAAAAATTCCATCGGAATTACGGGCCAATACTTTTCAAAATTTCATCTATTTCTACTGGTTAGCGCTGAATAACCAGCCGGTTACGTTTCATAAAAAATTAGCCATTTAATAAGTGCTTAGGTGCGTATTGCGTGTTACATTCGAGCATCGTTCTGGTTATCAAGGAGGAAACGATGAACGTAGCAAAAATGTATGATGATGTGTCGGAGCGCTATCAAAAGTTGGTGGATGACAGCCATTACGTCGGCCCACGTTGGATTTCTGGGAAGTTAAAAACCTTTCCCATCGAGCAAGGCTCGGCTCTCGACCTAGCCTGTGCGACAGGCAGTATCGGTCATGTCGTAAAAAATCACTATCCAGATCTCACCATCCATGGCTTAGACATCTCGTCCAAAATGGTTGATAAAGCGCGCCAAACTAACCTCTATCAAAGTGTCGCGGTTCATAACCTCGATGAGCCATTTTCCCCTTTGTTTGAGCAAACCTTCGATCTTATCACCGCACTTGGTTTTACTGAGTTTCTAGCCGAGCCTCAACAACTGCTGGAGTGCATTTCGCGTAAGCTAACGGTGAATGGACGATGTTTTATCAGCTTTCAATACCACGATCCGGATGGACAAGATTTGCCTCGAAATACTTATAGTGGATCGGTCGTGCATACGGCATATACCGAAAGTGAAGTTGAACAACTCTGTCAGCAGGCGGGGTTGGAAGTGGTTTCCTTAGAAAATGTGATTGGTTACGTATCTGGTGTTGGTTATGTGTGTCGATACTTGATGCTAGAGCTGAAAAAGTCACACCGCTGAAATAAGTAACAAACAAGGACTGTTTTTGAAAACACAAGATTTAACCGAGTTCGGGTCGGGCATTGAATACGATGCCCAATACGAGCAGCATTACCATCACGATATTGCTTTCATCACAAGGTTAATCGAAGAAACCAATGCTCGAAGTGTATTGGATGTCTGTTGTGGTTCCGGCATTGTCACGATTCCAGTCTCTGAGCAACTCAACGAAGCCATTGGCATTGATATTTCTGAAGGGATGCTCAAACACGCAAAGGACAAAGCCAAAAGTAGGAGTAACTTACGTTTTCTTCATCTCGACGCAACCCAGTTTTCGTTAGGTAAGAAGTTTGACCTAGCCATAATGACAGGGAATGCATTCCAAGCCTTTTTAAGTGACGACATGCTGGCAGGCGCACTGAGCTCAATATCTAAGCACCTAGAAAAAGGTGGGCGATTTGTCTTCGATACGCGGTTACCAACGCCAGAGAATCTAGAATTGGATCATGAGATGGCGCTGTGGCAAACCTATGTTTCTCCAACCTATGGTGAAGTGAATTATTTCGGTATGAAGGCCGAGTATGACTTGCAAACGTCCATCATGTATTTGAACAAAGAGCGCCATTTTGAAAGTGGAACGATTGAGCATTCCAGCATTGATTTAAAATATCGTCCGCTGGAAGACATAGACGTTTTCCTTGAACAAGCGGGATTCAGAATCATAGAGAAGTACCAGTCTTGGTCAGCGCAAGCATTTGAGGCGAATGCCAACTCGCTTGTCTGTATGGCTGAGAAAATATAAATCAATGTTGAGGGATACAATGCAAGGGTTTCGAATTACCACGTCGTTAGATGACATGGATTTAGACGTTATCTACCAGTTCATTTCAAACAGTTATTGGGGAAAGGGCATTCCAAGAGAACGCCTTGAGAAGTCATTGCGCCATTCGTTCTGTTTCGCGGTTTTGGATGACAGAAATCAACTCGTCGCTTTTGCTCGGTTAATTACCGATCGCACCACGTTTGCGTACCTTGCCGATGTGTTTGTTGTGGAGGCACACCGTGGTAAAGGCATCAGTAAGTGGTTGATCTCAGAAATTCTTGTTCATCCAGAACTACAAGGCTTACGCCGTATGATGCTTGCAACCCGTGATGCTCATGGATTGTACGAACAGTTTGGGTTCACTCCTATTGCTCCAGTAGAAAACTTCATGCAAATCTGGAAACCGAATGTTTATCAGAGCTAAACCATGATGAGAGTTGAATCTCAACAAGTGGCAATCAGACACCTCAAAACAACAGACGCTGCTCCTCTATTTGAAAACTATTTAGGCGATGAGCAAGCATGCCGCTTCCTCAATCGCCAAGCCCACCAAAATGTTAATCAAACCCTTGAAGCCATCGAAAGATGGCGTGCTCAATATGATCAAAAGTCTCCCAATCTATTAGTCTTCACCATTGAAGAACTTACTTCTCAAACTCCTATAGGCTGTCTGGTGCTGATACCTGAGCAAGACAGCAGTGAAATCCATTTTGGTATTTCTGCTCGCTATCGGGGAAAAGGCTATGCAACCCAAGCCTGCAAACTTGGCGTTGTCTACCTGCAAAGCTTGGGTATACCGCGCATTCGCACCGCCCCGCATATTGGCAACCACGCGAGTATCCGTGTGTTGGAGAAATGTGGCTTTATCAGCCAAGGCATTTTAAAAGCGCATGCAGTTTTTCCTGCTCTAGGACGTGAGGCGCAAGACTGTATGGATATGCGATTGGAGGATACAGAACTGCGCCATTTTGCACATTGTTCAGAATAAAATAGGTGGCGGTTGAAACAAGCGGTTACAGAGCTTGTCAGTCACCATCGTAGACAATGTCTTTGTTGAATGATTCTTTAGTCTTTGATTGTCAGAGACGACTGACAAAACCATACCAACTGTGACAACCAAACCGCTATTAAAGCAGGATATTATTCCTTCAACTTTGTGTTTTAGGAGTAGTCATTAGACTACCCAATAATTGTTGGAATAAATAATGACGAAACGTTGGCTTGTCTCCGCTGTGAGCATTGCGCTGCTCGGCGGTGGTACGTATTTCTATCTCCAATCTGCCGCTCAACCAGAATTACTGCCTACATTGATTGTGGAAAAAGGCACGATTGAAAAACAAGCGGTGGCTGTTGGTAAAATTGTCCCTGCACACTCTGTGTCTATCAAGTCGCAAATCGACGGTATCGTCGGTGAAATTTACGCGAAAGTTGGTGAAAAGGTGAAGCAAGGCCAACCGCTGATCAAAGTGCGTCCAAACCCAACTCCCCAAGCATTAACGGATGCATCGGCAGAACTCATGCGTAGCGAAGCCGATCTGGAATCCGCCAAACAAAAACTGTCCAACTTAGAAAGCTTGGTCAAGCAGGACATTATTCCAAGTAACTACGACGAATACGTAAGTGCGCGCTCGGCAGTCAAATCTGCGCAAGCGGACGTATTGCAAAAGCGCCAGAATCTCGAACTCATCCGCAGTGGTGAAGCGTCTATCGGTGATGCGCGTTTAACGTCGACGATCTACGCGCCAATTGATGGCACGGTACTCAACCAGAAAGTTGAGGTCGGAGAGCCGATCATCTCGACTCAATCAAGCCAAGCCGCGACTGAAATGATGTCATTGGCCGACATGAACAGTCTGATTTTTAAAGGTAGCGTCAGTGAGCATGATGCTGCGCAGTTGTCTCCGGGAATGCCCGTTATGTTGACGGTTGCGCCTTATCCTGATGTGGCGATTTCTGGTGTGCTAACCAAAGTGGCGATTCAATCTGAGAACCTTAACTCACCAGAGGGCAATGCTTCTGCAAAAAGTTTTGATAACGGTTTTGAGGTTGAAGTGGGAGAACTCAAGCTCCCACAAGATGTGTTGCTTCGTTCTGGTTTTTCATCGACGGCTCAAATCATTCTGAAGAAGTCTGAAAACGTGCTCACTCTACCGGAGCGCGCTCTGCAATTTGATGGTGACGCACCGAATGTTCTGATCCCCGACAGCTCAGAACAAGGGTTTCATAAACAACCTGTGAAACTCGGTCTGTCAGATGGCATCAATGTCGAAGTGCTTGACGGCGTGGAGCTTGATGAAGAGGTTATCGACAACAGCATGATGGGAGCGGCGCATGGTTAAGCTGCAACGATCAACAATCGCCTTTGCATTGTTGGCTGCCACGCTCAGTTTGCCGACCTACGCAATTTCTATTGAACAAGCTTGGCAACAAGCAAAGCAGAACGATCCAAATTACGAAAAAGCGAAAATCGGCGTCCAGCTTGGCGAGGTTGGCGTACAGAGTAGCCGCAGTGCGTTACTGCCGGGTTTAAGCGCCAGTGCGTCAGCGGATTGGAATGAGTCCTCAAGCCATTCCAACAGTTACGGCGCTACCTTATCTCAAACTATTTGGGATAGCAGTTTGTGGTCGGAACTGGATCAAGCGAATGCCAATTATCTCAAAGCACAGTTAGAGCTATCTCAATCACATAACGAGCTTGCGCAGAAGTTGCTCACCGCTTACCTAGATGTGGCAAGCGCACAGGGCGACCTCAAATTGGCGCAGTCCAAGCTGGAGGAGGGGAAGGAACTTCTCAACATCATCGAGAAACGCTATCGAGCAGGCAAAGTGAAGTCGGTTGATGTTGAAGAGATGCGAGCGAATCAAGTTTCTGAGCAAGCAAGTATCCTCAATGCAAAAGCCGATCTCGAAGTGAAAAAAGCAGAGCTTGCGGCGTTAATTAATCAAATGCCGGAGAGTGTCGACCAAATTCGAACGGATTCTTTGATTCAGCCGCCGATGCTGGTGGACTCTCAGGAGCAATGGCTAAAGCTGGCTAAAGACAGCAGTCCAGAGCTGTTGGTGGCGGCGCAGATGGTGAAAGCGAGCGAGTTCGCGAAAGATTCAGCTAGAGGTGGATACTACCCAACCGTCAAAGGCAGTGTGGGCTACAGCGATGGTGACAATCGTTCAAACGGCGAGTTTAACGCTGGGATTAGTTTGAGTTTGCCGATTGACCTCAATGGTGCAGTGCGAGCGAAAGTGGACGAAGCATCGTTGAACATTTTAAGTGCCAAGCAAGATATGCGTAGAGTGGAAATTGATATTCAGAAACGAGTTATTCAGCAGTTTACGCAGGTCGATATCAATTGGAATCAAGTTTTAATAGCGAACGAGCTGGTTGAGTCGCGCGCCAGAGTGTTGCAAAGCAAAGAGAAACTTTACGACGCTGGTCTGCTTGAAGTGTCGGAAGTTATCAGTGCACACAACAGCTTGTTTGAGGCTAAAAACAGTCTACAAACCAACTTGTACAGCTATTGGCGTAAGAGAATCGGCTTACTGCAAACCGCAGGGAAACTCGATGACGATACCATGGCGTTGATCTCTCGGGCTTTTCATTCATGAGCAGCCTGTTGCAGCAAACTTGGCAAACGTTGATGGCGCACCGTATGAAGAGCGTGCTAGCCATTATCGCGATTGCTTGGGGCGTGATCTCTGTGGTGGTGTTAATCGCACTTGGCGAAGGCTTTTATCGCCATCAGACCCAGTCGTTTTCATTTATGGTCAACAATGTGCAAGTGGTGTTTCCGTCGAGTACCAGTAAACCGTGGCAAGGGTTAGCTTCAAGACGACAAATTGATATTCCACAAGAAAAAGTCGAGATGATCAAACAGTCAGGCTTCGTGCAACAGGCGTCAAGCGTTTACGCCAAATGGGATGCGAATATCACCAATCTCAAAGGACAGAACTTATCGAGTACGGTCAGCGGTATTGATACGTCTTACTTTCCTTTAATACAACGCAAGCTGCAATCCGGTTCGAGAAACCTGTCACCAAGTGATATGGACAACCACACTCGCGTGGCGGTGTTAGGCGATCAAATTGCGCAAATGGGCGGAATCCAAATCGGGGATAGGCTCAAAGTCGACGGCATTCCGTTTTTGGTGATTGGTGTCACCGTCGGTGAGGACGCTGGCATTTCATTCGGCGATAGCCGCACGGTTTTCATTCCTCAAACAACGTACCGCGATTTGTGGGATGCGAAACCTTGGATGGTATTGATGAAGCCGAGAGACGGGATGGATGCACCGTCGTTTCGACAAAATATCGTGAACTTTTTCGCCAAGCAGCTTCATTTTGACCCAAGTGATAAAGACGCGGTCGAATTACCCGATTTTAGTGAAGGTGCGGCGGTCATCAGTGGAATTTTGCGTGGCATTCAGATTTTTCTCGGAGCGAGCGGCGCGATGACCATGGCGGTCGGTGCGCTTGGCGTTGCCAACATCATGTTTTTATCCGTCACGGAGCGCACGCGTGAAATCGGTGTGCGTTTGGCGATCGGGGCGACTCAAAAATCCATACTCAGTCAGTTTATTCTTGAAGGGCTTATTTTGGTAGCCGTGGGCACGGCATTAGGTCTGATGTTTTCGTATGCAGTGGTATCTGTCTTAAGCAGCATGGCATTACCGGAATGGATTGGTTTACCTGTGATCACGCCAGATTCCATTGCTTGGTCTTTACTTGTGACGCTTATCTTGGCATTGATGGCGTCGTATTTCCCAGCAAGGCGAGCATCGCGTCTCACGCCAGTCATTGCTTTGAGTGCGAGGGCTTAGTCATGTTGTTACCGATGAGACAAATTTTCCAAGAAATGGCCGCAGAAAAGCTGAGATTGGGTTTGACCATTCTGGCTGTAGCGTGGGCGACCCTCTGTATCGCTGCTATGTTGGCGGTAGGTGAGGGTATTCGTCAGGGCGTATTGAAAACCGCACAAAATGGTAACGGCAACTTGATCTATTTGACCGGAGGGATGGCCACCGTCGACCATGGTGCTTTTCACCAAGGTAAATTTCTGACATTAAAAATGGACGATTCAGAGGTCGTTCGAGCGTTACCCGATGTAAAAAGTGTTGCGCCAACTGCGAAGTGGAAAGAGCGCATCACCGTTGGTGACAGAAGCTCGTGGCAAGAGCCCTTAGCGGTCACGAGCGAGTTTCAATCCATGACCAATTTGGTGCCGATGGTGGGGGGACGATGGTTAAATCCACTCGATCAAAAAGAGACGCGCAAAGTCGTTGTACTGGGTTATGAACTGGCAGCCGACTTATTCAACCCGAATGAGGACTTTAGTTGGTTTGCGACAGTCACATTGCAAGTCAACCCTGTGGGGAAAAAGGTAAAAATCGGCAATGAGGAGTTCACCGTTGTGGGCGTATTGGAGAAAAACAGCGCCCAAATAGAACTGGGGGATCTTATCAACTATTCCAGCTTTGTGCCGTTAGCGACGTGGAAGCGATTTCATGTCAACGGTGAAATTGGTGGCATCAATGTGCAGCCAGAAGCGGATGTAGACCGAGAAGCCTTAGCAAAGACGATAAGGCAAGTGATTGCCCGTAAGCACGGGGCAAGTGTCAGTGATGAACAGGTCGTCCAAGTCGATGATATGTTCCTTAAGCAAAAGAGTATGCAGCAGTTTCTGATAGGTTTGCAGAGTTTTCTTGGCATTATCGGCTTCGTGACGTTAGCTGTTGCTGGCGTCGGCATTGCCAATGTGATGTATGCCACCGTAAAGCGATCTACGCGTGATATCGGTGTGCGCATGGCAGTCGGTGCAACCCCAACGGCTATTCGCATGCACTATTTAGTGCAGTCTTTATTGACAATGATGATGGGGGGCGCGCTTGGCTTAGGCGTGACGTACGCGCTGGTGTCTGCCATCAGTTCCATTCCTTTAGAGGGCAATGCTTTTTATGACCAACTGGGTAAACCTGTCCCTGAGTTGTCGTGGGTCGTTGTCGCGATTGTCATCCTCACCTTAGTGATCATTGGTGTGGCATCTGCATGGTTACCTGCAAACCGAGCCGCAAAAGTCAGCCCGTTGGAGGCGCTACAAAGTGAATAACAACAATAACTCTGGAAAGAACATGTCGAACAAGCCGCTTGTTGAGCTGACCAACATCTGTAAATACTACTCAAGCGGGGAGGCGGAAGTTCGCGCGTTAGACGGCGTTGACTTAACCATTAATCAAGGCGAGTTTCTTTCGATTCTTGGCCCGTCCGGTTCAGGCAAATCAACGTTGATGAACATGCTCGGCTGTTTAGATAAGCCCACCGATGGCGAGTACCAACTTGGCGGCCAAAACGTCGCAAGTTTAAGTGCGAATGAGCTGGCTGGCATTCGTAACCAAAAGATCGGATTTGTCTTCCAAAGCTTTAACTTATTGGAATACGCGACGGCGCTTGATAACGTGGCACTGCCGTTGGTTTACTCTGGTATCAAAGCCAAAGAACGTCGCCAGCGCGCTGCCAAATTGCTAGAGCAAGTCGGGTTAGGGGATCGTTTAGACCACAAACCAAACCAGCTTTCTGGCGGTCAAAAACAGAGGGTCGCGATTGCAAGAGCCTTGGTCAACGATCCGCAAATCATCTTAGCGGATGAACCAACGGGTGCATTGGATTCAAAATCCGGCGCAGAGATTGAAGCCTTGTTCAATCAACTTCACGCTGAAGGCAGAACATTGATCATCGTGACGCACGATAACGCCCTCGCAGAACGCACCAAACGCATCATCACGATCAAAGATGGTAAGGTGATTTCGGATAGAGCGCCGATAGGGAAGGAGAACGCAATTTCTCACTGCTAAGCTAAATAAGATCGATGATTTGAATTTGGGCAGCTATGGATGCTGACACCATAACTGCCCAATTTCGATTGGTATGAGAGCTAACGGGCGAATGATACCGGTTAATTTTTTGTTGGGCGTTTATTTTGAAAGTACGTCGGAAGAAGCCAATAGAGGTACTCGAATAGATACCGCACTTAAAGCAATGTTATGAATCATTTGATCGGTCGTCGTACAACAATCTTCAATGATGGAAACGTTGTATTTTTCCGCTGCTTTTGAAATTGCCGTATGTGTCACGCAATTTTGCGTCATCATTCCACAGATCAACAATTCATCTACGAAGTTCCTTTCTAGCGCTTGTTCGAGGTCCGTTTGATAAAAACTGTCAGCGTGCTGTTTTTGAATTATCTCGGCGTCAGGACATATTGAGATGACGTCGGGATGAATCTCCACACCAACACTGCCTTCCTCAAAGAAAGGCGCTTTCCCTTTAGGGGCCGAAGATACATGTTGAACAAGGAATATCGGGATATCTTGTGCTATGGCTTTCGCCATCAACTGCTTAATGTTGTCCAAAGTGGTATCGGTATTCCACAAAGGAAATCGGCCATTCGGGAAATAGTCGTTTTGTATATCGATTACAAGTAATGCGCTGTTGCTCATGTTCAATTCCTGCTGATTTTGGTTCACGTCTTGCCAAATTATGAGTAACTTGCTGCATTATTTTTAGAGTCTAAAATGACATAAAAGAAGTCAAAAACGACAAATTAAAGATGATCAAAATAACGATTGGAATCTGCGAGTATCCCTCAGTATTGAAGTCGGCAGTTTATGGCTTTGAAGAGATGTTTTTGCTGGCCAACAGAATATGTAAGGAACAGAACATTGAGGTTGTGTTTGAGCCGATTTTAATTCCACATACAGACCTAACCGCAGAAAGACTAACGGTTGTTTTGTTGCCACCTGCGTCACTTGATAATTACTACTTAGCTCCTGATGATGCGTTGATTCGATGGCTTAAAGCGCACTACTCACAAGGGGCGGTGTTATCTTCTGCATGTGCCGGAGTATTCATTCTTGCCGCAACCAACTTGATCGATTCGAGAGAGGTCACAACCCATTGGGCATTGGCGGAAACATTCTCCCAAGCCTTTCCTAGCATTGCGCTGGATAGCAATAAGATATTGATCAATCACGGCGACATAGTAACGGCGGGTGGGATGATGTCATGGTTAGACCTTGGCTTTGAGCTGATCGCGAAATACGCTTCGCCGGGTGTTGTGCGTCAGCTTGGAAAAACGCTGGTTATTGATACCGCTCAGCGAGCGCAGAGCTACTACCAACAGTTTCATCCATCGTTTTCTCACGGTGATTATGCGATTGTTTCCATTCAACAAATCATGCATCAGCGCTATGCAGAGCCTTTGTCCATAAAGCAGTTAGCAAAGCAAGCCAACCTTACAGAACGCACGATGCAACGACGATTTTTGAAAGCGACAGGATACAACCCTAATCAATACTTGCAGCGTCTTAGAATTCAGAGCGCATGTGATTTGTTAGAAAGCACACAGCATTCCTTTGATTCTATAAGCCATCAAGTTGGTTACGAGGATACGAGCGCATGTAGGAAGGTTTTCATAAACGTCATTGGTTTAACTCCGCGAGAGTTTAGAAAACGATTTGCTTGAGTCTTGTTTGAATATGTAGAGCAACTCGGTGAAGTTGCGAGTTTCAAGTGAAACCGCAAAGAATGGAAGTATGCGTAGGTCCATTTCTCTAGTCATGAATTTCTTTCATGTTCAATGTGAAACAATACCAATATTATTCAACTCGTGAAGCAAGTATAAAAAACGTACTGCTCTGGTGTTAGGCACTGCGACCACCGTTTTTAGTACGAACTGTTTGTCGTGAACGCCGCGCAACCTAACGATTGGGAAAACCAAAAAACAAAAATATCCCCATGCACAGAGTTAGGAAAAGTCTGCTTTATCTAAGGAAATAGGATACCAACTCACGATGAATAACGATTTCACATTTGCTATCAAAAGCATTCGTTTTGATGAGAATTACCAACCATCAGACAATACGCGAATCACTACCAACTTTGCTAATCTGGCTCGTGGAAACTACCGCCGAGAGAATCTGCGCAACGCACTCCGAATGATCGACAATCGTTTTAATGCGTTGGCACATTGGGATAATGCGCAAGGTGACCGCTACTCAGTTGAGCTTGAAATCATCTCTGTTGATATGGATATCCAAGGCAGTGGCGAAGCCTTCCCTTCGATTGAAGTGCTCAAAACTAACATTGTTGACCACAACACTAACGAGCGCATCGAAGGTATTGTGGGTAACAACTTCTCTTCATACGTTCGTGATTACGACTTTAGCGTTTTGCTGTTGGACCACAACAAAAACCAGCCCCGTTTCAGCATCCCAGCTAACTTCGGTGATTTGCATGGCAAACTGTTCAAAGCTTTCGTTAATTCTGAGTCTTACAAACAGCATTTCAAAAAGCTGCCGGTGATTTGTCTGAGCGTATCGGACAACAAGGTATACCGACGCACCGAAAACCAACATCCTGTTTTGGGCTTTGAATATCAGCCGAACGAATCTTCGTTGACGGAGCAGTACTTCAAAAAGATGGGCTTACAGGTGCGCTACTTTATGCCACCAAACAGTGTCGCACCATTGGCATTCTACTTCTTCGGTGACTTGCTGAACGACTATTCAAACCTAGAGCTTATCAGCACGATAAGCACGATGGAGACATTCCAGAAGATTTACCGACCTGAGATTTACAATGCCAACGCGGTTGCCGGTAATTGCTACCAGCCAAACCTAAAAAACCTAGACCACTCGCTAACTCAAATCGTTTACGACCGAGAAGAGCGCAGCCAACTGGCGATTGAACAAGGGAAATTTGCCGAGGAGCATTTCATCAAACCTTATCAATCTATGCTTGAACAATGGTCTGCAAACTACGCGTAATCGACAACGAGAACCTAGAAAGGAATGACGATGAAAACACTATTACCGACTTCAACGGCTGGCAGCTTACCGAAACCTTCTTGGCTGGCCGAACCAGAAAAACTTTGGTCACCGTGGAAACTGCAAGGTGAAGAACTGATTGATGGCAAACGCGATGCGCTACGTGTCGCTTTGCAAGAACAAGAACTGGCAGGCGTTGATATCGTCAGTGATGGCGAGCAAACTCGCCAACATTTTGTGACGACCTTTATTGAGCATTTAAGCGGCGTAGATTTTGAAAACCGCAAAACGGTGACCATTCGCAACCGTTATGAAGCAAGTGTTCCGACTGTGGTTGGCCCAGTAAGCCGCACAAAGCCCGTGTTTGTCGAAGATGCCAAGTTCTTGCGTCAGCAAACTAAGCAACCTATCAAGTGGGCGCTGCCAGGCCCTATGACGATGATCGACACGCTTTATGATGATCATTACGGTAGCCGTGAAAAGCTGGCTTGGGAATTTGCAAAGATCCTCAATCAAGAAGCGAAAGAGCTTGAAGCTGCAGGTGTCGACATCATTCAGTTTGATGAGCCTGCGTTCAATGTGTTCTTCGATGATGTGAACGAGTGGGGCATTGCATGTTTAGAGCGTGCGATTGAAGGGCTGAAATGTGAAACGGCGGTGCATATCTGCTATGGCTACGGCATCAAAGCGAACACGGATTGGAAGCAAACGCTAGGCACTGAATGGCGACAATACGAAGAAGTATTCCCTAAATTGCAGCAGTCGAATATCGATATTATCTCGCTCGAATGTCATAACTCACGAGTGCCTATTGAGTTACTTGAGTTGATTCGCGGTAAGAAAGTGATGGTTGGTGCGATTGATGTTGCAACCAACGAAATTGAAACGGCAGAAGAAGTGGCGAACACACTGCGAGAGGCATTGAAATACGTTGATGCCGACAAGCTTTACCCATGTACCAACTGTGGTATGGCGCCTTTGTCTCGTGAAGTATCAACCGCTAAGCTCAATGCGCTAAGTGCGGGAGCGGAGATTGTTCGTAGAGAGCTGTCCGCTTAAGTTATTCAAAATATTTTCCCTTCAGATAAACAAAAAAACCAAGAGCTCGGTTCTTGGTTTTTTCTTAAAACAGACGTCGTAACTTCGCGCTAGTTCATTTCTAGCTGTCGAACTTCAGGATGCTTTAGCAACATCACACGAATCCAGTGATGCACTACCCACATCACCATCGCGGTGAGCAGAACCGCAACGAAAATCGAGCTGAAACGGTACAAGATCGAAAAGAACGCGTCTTTTTGTTCTGGCACCAATGAGGTCGTCAGCGGAACCGATAGGGCAGACATGGCAGAAAACGCGATAGCCGCTTTAATTTGCCCTTTGGTGAGCCACGAGCAGAATGGCCCCATAGCAATGGTAAAGGCGAGCCAAAAGAGTAGCCCATGCCCATACCAACTGCCCAATATCAGCTGAACAGCCATCCCTGCGATGCAGCCTAGTGCGGTGCCGATGATGCGAATTTTTGCCATGGCGAGCGAGCCCGCTAAAGTCATTGGGGTTAGGATGATCAAAATGGAAGCTTGTGCGGATAGCGAGTCATATAAGTCTGCTACTTGGAATACGATAAACGCAGCCATCGCCACTACCCAACCCATAGCAACTTGGCTGATGTAGTCAATATCGCTTTTTACTGGGGTCGACATCTCAATGTGCTCGGCGGGGGATTTTGGCTCCGGGAACAACCAATACGCGAATGCGCAAACAAAAATATTGCTGAACGCCATCACCCACATGTTGACGTTGAACTCTTCAATATCCATGAAGTTATAGCTGGCAAAATTCAACACAATTGAACCCACCAACAGCCCCATGTAACCAAACAAATAGGTTTTCTGGTTCATCATTGCAATGCACTTGAACAGCATCATGATTCCGACGGCAATGGTCATTAATGTTGGATGAAACTGCAAGTATTCCAGCAAAAATGTGGCTTGTATGGTTGTCCACACCGCAGAGAAAAACACGATCAATAAAGCCGCTAGGTTAAAGTGGTCCATTCTGCCCAAAATAAACAGCGGCATCATGATGGCAAAAAATCCGTAAGACCAACCGAAGACCATGCTTAGCGCGAGCCCTAAAGAGCAGCCGAACCAAATTCGTAAGGTTTTCATTGTCGCCGCCTAGTAAATGAAGTGGAACCAGCTTGCGAGGTGAATCTGTGCTTGCGCCATCAACTGCCAGAAAATGCTGTTGTCTGGGTACAAAACAATGGTAGCGCGAGAGCCGACAAACAGTGCTGGTGGTAACTCTTCGCTGCTGGTTAGGTTCACTCGTGTACGCTGCGCATCACGTACCCAGCGGTTGTTCACTTCCACTTTGGTTAGTGCGCCATTAGGCGTTTGTTGTGCGGCTGCTACACCGTAATCGCGGCTAGCTAAATCAAAGTCGTACACCGAACCTGGGTTGGCATCAAATGTGACCAAGGCGTGGAAAGTCTTGTCTACGTTCGCGACGGACTTTTCACGAAAATCAGCGGCTACCCAGAGTGATCCTGTTGGTACAAATGTCAGCAATGGCATGTTGGTGTTTGCCATCGTGCCAACTTCTAGTTGCAGGTTGGTCACGACACCATCACTGGGAGCGAGTACTGCGGTATTTGCCAAATCAAGTTGCGCCTTTTCGATGCCGTTTTTGGCAATTCGAACGGCGGTGCTTTGACCTTTTTGATCGCCTAATTGCGCTTCAATGACTTTTAAGTTTTGTCTTTCCGCTTTAAGCGCTGCACGTGATACCTGATTTTGGGCAAAGGCATTATCGAGTGTCGATTGAGAGATGACTTTCTGCTTCGATAGTGTCAGTAAGCGGGTGTACTCGCGGTGCGCATTATCAAATGTCGCTTGGGCGCGGGCAATATTGGCAAGAGCGGCTTCGCGTTGAGAATACAGCGTTGCTTCTTTTTCATAAGCGGATTGCAGAGACAGCTCCGCCTGTTCAAGCGCTATCTTGTATTTACGATCATCAATCGTAAACAACACATCGCCTTTTTGAACGGACTGGTTATTCTCGATGAGAACGTCGGTCACTTTACCAGATACCTCGGGCGCGACTTGGACAACGTATCCTTGCACTCGTCCTTCGGTCGTTAAGGGGGCGTGGCGGTCAGCAATGATAATGTACAAAAATAGTACGATGAACAGGACAATCAAAGTTCGCATCCAGTGTTTGAATTTTTGGTCAGCCGTCATTACAAGTTCCGTTAAACATATTGGATAGCGGATTATAGAGAAGTCACTCACAATTCAGTAGAATGATAATACGAACATAAATGACCTAAAAGTAGGACAATGAACGTTAGTTTTGATGATATTTATCTATTCACTCAGACGGTGGTTCACGGCGGTATAAGTGCAGCGGCAGAGGCGAATCAACTACAACGCTCAAAAGTGAGTCGTCGCCTGCAAGAATTAGAGAAATCACTCGGGGTACAGCTTTTGATCCGCACAACACGCAGCATTGAGTTGACGGAGCACGGGAAACGCTTGTTTGAGTTGGTGGGGCAGCCTATTGACCATATTCAGCAAGGTTTAAATGCCATGCATGAATATCAACAAGAGCTGACGGGCAAGGTGCGTTTAGCCATTCCTTCCGCATTGATGAGCTCTGCCGCGTTTAACGCGATCATCACCGAGTACACAACGCGGTATCCGGATATTTCGGTCGAGATTGAAAACCATCAAGAGAGTGTCGATCTCAAGCGTCAATCGTTTGATTTGCAGCTTCTTCCTAGCGTGGTCAAAGTCACCGATGACAGCTATGTGCAGTTCAGTCTTTTGCCTTATCGTAGTCACTTTGTTGCGTCAAAAGCCTATCTAGAATCGCATCCGCCAGTAAAAACGGTGGAAGATCTTAAGCAGCATCGCCTTTTAACTAATCGTTACAATGCCGATTTGCTCGATTCAGATCTGCATGTGGCGTTGCGCTCGGACGACCTCAACTTGCTGCGCTCGATGGCGATAGCAGGAAACGGCATCGCGTTTATTCCTCAAATTCATTCCAAGCCTGCACTGAGAGACGGTTTGTTGGTCGAGGTGCTGCCTCAATTTGCGCATCCGAAGCAGCATCTTACTCTGATTTATCCCTCTGCCTTATTTCTGCCTAATAAAGTCAAAGCCTTGATTGAACTAATTCGAGAGAAATTTAAATAGTCAGTTCAAACCACCCTTAACTAAGGGCAAATGTGTGAGCGAAGATCGTCTTTCTAGGTTTTATTGCTCTAACATGAAAGGGTTCTGATACATTAACTGTTGTTCAACTTGTTGAGTATGATTTGTGGTCGCACAAGATAGGAGATGGAAATGTTATCGAAAGGAAACACGGGCCTGATTGTGGTGGATGTTCAGGGCAAACTCGCTACATTAATGCATGAAAGCGACGCACTGATTGAAAATATCACGAAACTGGTAAAGGGTGCCAAAGCACTAGATTTGCCTATTCTGTGGCTAGAACAGAATCCAGAAAGGTTGGGCCCAACCGCGGAGCCGATTCGTGAAGTGCTTGAAAGCACGCATTTACCTATTACCAAGTACACGTTTGATGGTTGCAAAGAGGCGACGTTTAAGGTCGCGGTGGAGAACGCGAAAGTTGATACCTGGTTGGTTTGCGGTATTGAATCCCACATTTGCGTCTATCAAACCGCGGTTTCTCTGCGCCAGTCCGGTTATCGCGTTGAATTAGTCACGGATTGTGTATCTTCCCGAACTGCTGCCAATAAAGCGCTCGCTCTAGCGAAGCTAACCGCTAACGGTGTGGTGCTCACTGGGCTAGAAATGTGTTTGTATGAAATGGTCGAAGATTGCCGAGCACCTGAATTCAAAGAAATTCTGGCGCTCATCAAATAGTGTAATCATTGTAATCAGCAACAACTTTATTTGAACACGCTATTCAAATTCTCGTTGATATCTTGGCAACATCGACTCGTTGCCAAGTAACCCGCCTTGGTGAATGTAAATCACCGTTTTATCAGTGTTCTCTTCCAACCAAGGGGTGAGGCATTGCCACATATACGGGTCGTATAACAGGTCAAATTCGAGGTCGGTTTGCTCAAAGAGTGCTTTCCATGTGATGTAATCTTCTTCGTACAAGCGGCCAAAATGGTGTTTGTTGCGCACGGTTAAAATGGTTGGGTGGCTGTTTTCACCAAGCTGGTTGAACTGCTCAGTTAAGTAATCTGCATTGCCTACGCAAGGGCAAGTTAGCACTTCTATGCCGTGTGGGCTTAAATGTTTATGAAGATATAAAGCCGTCGTGCCGGTGCCTGATGGCAGGGCGACGGTAAAATGCTCTTTACCTCTCAATCGCGTCCAATCAAGAATTTCTCGTGCTAACTGTTTGATGCCAGCTTCAGCGAGGTGGGAACGTCCACCCTCTGGAATCAGCAATGTCGACTCATCTAATCTTCGTACCTGGTGGATGTATTCACTAGGGTGGAGTTCGCTACCGATGTCTTGCATGGCGGTGATTTTCATACCCAAATCGAGAGCGCCGCGATAGTTTCCGATGGGGGAGCTTTTTAGCCAAGATGGAATGTGATGAACATAAAACTCAAATGCCCAACCTTTAATCTGGGCGAGAGCCGCTAGCGAGTACATGGCATTAGATTGAGCGGAGCCAAAGCTTATTAACGTGGTGATGTCGGGATTTTGCTCTTCCATTAACGTCATAAACTTACGTGCTTTGTTCCCAGAGAAGTGGGAGTGGAGCATGTCGTCACGTTTAAGGAAAAATTTGCGCCCATTAAAGCTATGTTGGGTGATAGGACTTTCTAAGAGTTTCATGTCGATGCTGACGGAATAAACCGTGTCACCTTTGCCATTTAAAAAGGGCGCGTAGTGTAACGCCATTAAACCCAGATAAAAAGTCTGTGTTTCAGTACAACCATTTCGGTTATTCCTGATGTTTTGACTCGCACTCACTGCTGCTGTAATACCATTTCAATGGTTTCACTTCTATCCTTTGGTTGTTTTGATTCCATGGTATTCCATCCCATGAGTCGCCTTTCTACCTCAAGCCACGTACACTACGTCGCTTATTTCCATTCAATCAGAAGGCTTGGTTTTGCAGACTCTAGAACAATTAAAAACAGGACAATTAGTAGGACTTAAACAACTGAAGTTGGCGGAAGGGCTAACTGAGTTCCCTATGGAAATTTTAGAGCTTGCAGACTCGCTTGAAGTGTTAGATTTATCCGGCAACGTACTGTCAGATTTGCCACAAGAACTGGAACAGCTGACCAAACTAAAAATCATTTTTGCTTCCAATAATCAGTTCACCCATTTACCAGAGGTATTGGGCAAGCTGCCAAACCTTGAGATGGTTGGATTTAAAACCAACAAGATCAAAGTGGTGAGTGAAGCCTCACTACCAAGTCAGTTGCGTTGGCTGATCCTGACTGACAACGAGATTGAAACGCTACCAAACAGTCTGGGTGAAAGGCCGCGCTTAAGAAAGCTTGCACTGGCGGGGAATCGCATCAAACGACTGCCAAGTAGCATGGAAAACTTAGTTAATTTGGAATTGATTCGTCTCTCTGCGAATCAGCTAGAGCACTTTCCGGATGTGTTGATGAAGCTACCTAAATTGGCATGGTTTGCTTTTGCAGGTAATCCATTCTGCAAACACCCATCTTCGCTAGACAGTGTGCCGAAAGTGACCACAAACAGTTACTCGCTTAACCATGTTCTCGGCCAAGGGGCAAGTGGCGTGATTTCTCATGCTAACTGGATTGATGCACAATACAACTTCCCGAGTGAAGTTGCGGTAAAAGTGTTCAAGGGCGAGGTCACCAGTGATGGCTACCCTCATGATGAACTTGAAGCGTGTTTGCAAGCTGGACATCACAACAACTTAGTGAAATCCATCGCGCAAGTGGATGACGGTAAAGAGCTTGCGTTGGTGATGGAGCTGATTCCAAACAGTTACTACAACTTGGGTTTACCGCCAACGTTGGAAACCTGCACCCGAGATACGTTCCCACAAGGGTTTACGCTGACAGTCGAGCAAGTGAACTCTATTGTTGAGCAGATGGTGAACGTATTTAATCACCTACACGACAACAAGGTGTGTCATGGTGATTTGTATGCGCACAATACGTTGGTGAACGAGCAAGGGAAGATGATCTTCGGTGACTTTGGCGCGGCGAGCATTTACGGCTATTTATCGGACGAGCAGCAAGCTGCAATCAGAGCCATTGAATCCAGAGCGTTGAAGTACTTTATCGAAGATGTGTTTTCTGTGTGTGAAGCGTCGGAATCGGCATCGCAAGCATTCGAACGACTAGTTGCGCTTGCGGCATAAGATTTCATTCAATCGAATCAGAAAGAGGTATCGAACTACCCGTTTTGATACTGAGCAAATGAGATACCTCTTGATTGAATCTAGTGCTGAGGAAGTTGCTCTGAGCAAGCCTCATGATGCTCTGACGAAAGGTCAATCACTGCCTCACATCCACCCTCAGAATGTGTATCAATAGTGAATTGCCAGCCATAGCGTCGGCATAAGTCGTCCACAATCATGAGCCCCAAACCATGACCTTCGGCATCTGGCACGGAAGAGAAGCCTTCGCCTTCATCTCTCACCGACAGTGTGGTATCGGTCATGGTGATATGAATCGTTCCCGCTGACGTGGCTGCAATGCCGTTGCGAATTAAGTTACTCAACGTAATGTTAAGCACTGCAGTGGTCGCTTTGGTTTGCGGATGACCCAATATCTGTACATTAAATTCCAACGACTTTTCATCGGCTTGCGCTTGGCTAAGAGCAATGATGTTGTGAAGCTCTTGTTCTGAGATGGTTCGAACGGGGCTGTCGTCGGTGTTGCGTTCATATCGAACCAAACCCAACAAAGCATCAACCATGGTCGACATCTGCTGAGTAGCATCTTGAATACGGCCAATCTGACGTTCTTGAAACGGCGTGCTTGGGCTTCTGGCTAGCAGGCTGCTCGAGCCTTTCATTACCGTTAGTGGCGTTCTCAGCTCATGACTGGCATATCGCGCAAAAGCTTGCTCACGTTTGATCACCTGATTGATTTGGCTACGATATTCATTGAGCTGAGAGGCTAACGTTTGGAACTCTTTAGCCGAACCTTCAGGCACGATGAATTTTTGGGATGTATCGCCTTGGTGTTGGTCTAGCTGCACCTTGAGTGCGCTGACTGGCTCAATCAAACGTTGCGATAGGCGCAGTAAAAGGCTGCCAAAAATTAGGATAAGCGCCGTTACCACCGCTAGTACCATTACGATGACATAAACAAACTCGGTTGAGGTGATTTCGATTTCATCAATGAGTGAAATCAGAATGATAGGGTGCTCTTCGCCATTTTGGTTAAAAGTGCTCATGTAAATCATTCTGGTGTTCGGCTCTTGACCGACTTCACCGAGAAAGTACTGCTTGTCTTGCAAAAAAGACTGGTAGACAGGTGGGATTAGATTGATGTCGTTGTACGCCGTTGTCAGCAGATCGAGCTTGATCATTCCGTCGCCAGGATGACGCCTAAAGTGCTCAATCGCTTCTTTCTTGTCGATCATAATACGTCGTTCACCGACGCGATCTTCCGACCACAACAACGCGCCACTAACAAGTGCGAAGCACAGCAGACCAATCACAATCGACACCAATAGGAAGAAGAGTTCGAGGCGTCCAGTTAAGCTTTGTGTGTTGTTAAATAAGCGGCGAATCATGCACCCGGCTCCAAGCGGAAGCCGACTTTAGGGATGGTTTTCAATAAATGTTCTTCAAAGGGTTTATCGAGTTGACCGCGCAGTTGATAAATGTGGCTGCGCAAAACATCATTGTTTGGCTCATTTTCTTGCCATAGGCGGAATGCGATTTCTTCACGCGTCACAACTTCGGGGGCATTTTTGACCAGCATTTCTAGAATCGTGTACGTGGTTGGATTCAACGCCAACAGCTTATCTTGACGGTAGGCTTGATGCGTTTTTTGATCGATAGACACTTCGCCATACTGGAGTTTGGTTGATGCAACCGTACCGCGGTAGCGTTTAATCAATGCAGTCATGCGTGCTTCAAGAATATCGAGATCAAACGGTTTGGTGAGGTAGTCGTCGGCGCCGTGTTGGAAGCCTTTGAGCATGTCGTCTCGGCTATCAAGTGCAGTCAGCATCAACACCGGAGTGTTATTACCCGCATCGCGCAGCTTGTTGCACAGTGTTAGGCCATCCATGCGCGGCAGCATGAGGTCGAGCAAAATGATGTCAAACGCATTATCCATCGCCAGTTTTAAGCCTAGCTCACCGTTGTCGGCGTAATCCAGCTGCATGCCAGCACATTCAAAATAATCGAACAACATTCCCGCTATTTCACGATTATCTTCTACCAAAAGTACACGTTTCATTTATTCTTATCCAATCTCGATAAATTCGAATGTTGATCTTAACGAACATTATTCACTATAGGTGTGAAAAAGTTGTCGACAATGATTTTCTCACCTTTGTGTCGGTTTTCAATGTCTAACTTAAATACAGTTGTACCTGTTTATTTATATCTATCAATACTGATTGAAATATAAATGGTATAGATTGGTTGGTTCTGTTAACTCCATATAAAACATGAAGATACTGAATTATTTATGTGACACTGAGCACATTATTAATAATTGCCAATCTTCACAAGTGCACTTGATAGGAAAGGTTCTTACTTTTTATAAAACCATTTTATAGATATGGTTATTGCGTTTAAATACAAACGCTTAGATTCTCTTTTTTGAGATAATTCAATCAAATCAATGGTTTCATGCATAAGCGAAACGCTGCATTATTTTATTTTTATTAATAAAGCTACATTTTCTGTTCTTAAGCTGTTCATAAACGAAAGTCTCCCATTAACTTTACTTGTTTAAAATCCATGATCCTTTCAATGCTTAATGCCAGATAAAAATCAATTTGTGAGGCTATCATGTTTAACAGTATACGCACTCGAATTGCTGTCAGTGCGGGTGGGGCAATGGCCTTCACTCTATTGATTGCAATGGGTATGACAACCAATGCGTTCACGCAAGTGAATGAACAAATCACTACAAAAGTAAAATCTCAACTGAACGAAGCCACCACGACCGACCTGAGCAATACGGCGATTCAGCAAGGGCTGAATATTTCCAACCAGTTAGAGCCAGTGTTGGCGAACCTAAAGCAAGCGCGTTCAATTATCGAATTAAGCGCAGAGACGGCCGCGACGCCAGACATTATTGTTAAACAGTTTATTGCGTCGCTAGAAGCTCAGAACAAATCTGTGTTTGCTGGTTACATGGTGTGGGAAAAGCCATCGTGGGTTGAGCCAACGATTCAAGACAAAAGCCTTGGCTTTAATAGCGAAGGCTACTTAGCGCCATTCTTTTCGCCAAATTCGCACAACAGTTTTGATGTTGTGGCGATGGATAGCTTTAGTAATACTGAATTAAACAACAACGGTGAGCGTAAAGACGATTGGCACTTGATGCCTTTCGAAACGGGCAAAACGTTCGTGATGGAACCGTACATGTATCCGGTTCGCGGCAAACAAGAACTGATCACGACCATTAGCCAACCAATCAAGTTACGTGGCGAGATCATCGGCTCTCTTGGTTTTGATTTGTCATTGAACGAGTTACAAAGCCAAAGTGAAGATTACGCGAGCGACTTGTTTGATGGACAAGGCCGTATTCTGATTTCTTCGTGGAAAGGCATCACACTGGCGAACAGCAGCCAAGCGGATCAAGTGGGCAAGAAAGTTTCTCATGAGTTGGCGTCTCAATGGGCTCGTATTCAATCCATTGCGAAACAAAAAGGCGCAGGCCTTGTGACGTTTGGCGGGGATGAGTATGCGATTACTGCAATTGACACCAGCGATGCACCTTGGATCGTTATGGTGTCGGTTCCCAGTAGCTTCCTTAAAAAGAACGTGGATGACTACGAGCGATGGAGTGAAGAACAAAGTGCAGAAGCTCTTGAAAAGGGAGTGTGGGCAGGGATTATTGCGGCTCTGATTGGTATTGTTGCGATGACGATGATCGCGACCTCGTTGGGCAAAGTGTTAACTAACTTAGTGGAGCGTTTTAAAGACGCAGCACAAGGCGAGGGCGACCTAACTTACCGCATTGAGGTGAAAGGTAAGGACGAAACCGCCCAACTGGCGCACTGGTTTAATACCTTCCTCGCTCGCATTCAGGAAATGCTTTTAACCGTAATGGCGACGGCAGACCAAGTTGATAAAAACGCAAGTGAAGGCCAAGCTCGTGCGGCGGCTTCGAGAGATCAACTGAACGTTCAAGTAAACGAAGTCAACTCGCTAGCAACGGCGATTAATGAGATGAGCGCAACCGCACAAGAAGTGGCAAATTCTGCGGTACAAGCAGCAGCGGCGGCAAGCCAAGTTCAAAGCAATAGTGCGAATGGCATGTCGCGTATGGACAATGCTGCAAGCGCGGTGGATAACCTCGCTTCGCAAGTGAATGATGCACAGCACCAGACGCAGAATTTGGTGGCTTCAAGCACGGCTATTCAGGGTATTCTGAGTGAGATTGGTGGCATTGCCGATCAAACCAACTTGTTGGCTCTAAACGCTGCGATTGAAGCTGCGCGTGCTGGTGAAGCGGGTCGTGGTTTTGCTGTGGTAGCCGATGAAGTCCGCAACCTTGCAACGCGCACACAAGGCTCGACAGAAGAAATTCGTGCAATGTTGGCTCGTTTGGAGCAAGAAACGCAATCAATCGTCGTGTTGATGGAGCAAAGCCAGAAGCAAGCGGTGGATACCAAAGAAGAAACACAAGCAGCGCAGTTGGCGTTGGCCGAAATCAACCAAGCTATTGAAGTGATTAATGATATGAATAATCAGATCGCTTCAGCGGCAGAAGAGCAAAGTTCGGTGTCGGAAGAGATCAACCGTAATGTGGTTGTGATTAATGATACGGCGATGGAAGTGATGGATACCATGTCATCTTCTGTAGCGATCAGTAACGAGCTGACAGTAAAAGCTAGTGATCTTCACGGTGAGTTGAGTAAGTTCAAGTTGTCTTAATCAAGCGAGTGAGTTCAAGCCAGCTCACTCGGTTCATTTCCGGCAAAACGATTGGCGAGAAATATCGAACAAAACAAAAGGGCTCCAGAGTTACCTCTGGAGCCCTTTTTAGTATTCAAGTTCTAATGAACTAACGACGTTTTGGCTTACGTTGACCGGCTGGTTTACCTTGGCCTTGTGGACGACCTTGGCCTTGCGGCTTGCTACCTGCTGGGCGGTTTGCACCGTTGCCGCTAGGGCGCTGGCCGTTGCTAGCAGGGCGTTGACCACCTTGTACTTTACCAGAACCGTTACGGTTGCCAGATGGTTTACCATCTTTTGAACCGCCTTCAGAGCGTTTGTTCAAGTGGCCACCGAAACCCGGTTGGTTTTTGGTGTGCTTGGTTGCAAAGCGGTTTGCACCGTGACGGCCAGACTTACGACGTTGCGCTGGAGTTTGAGCATCAATATCTTCTGCAGGAACCAAACACGTTGGTTTGTCACCAATCAAATGCTTCTTGCCCATGTTGATCAGTGCTTCACGAATTAATGGCCAGTTAGCAGGATCGTGGTAACGCAGTAGTGCTTTATGCAAACGACGTTGACGTTCTCCTTTCGCGACTGGAATGTCTTCGCGCTGTTTGTACTTCACGCGTTTCAGAGGGTTAGTCTCTGAGTAGTACATTGACGTTGCGTTACACATCGGTGATGGGTAGAAGTTTTGTACTTGGTCACACTCGAAGTTGTTTTTCTTCAGCCACAGAGCAAGGTTCAGCATGTCTTCGTCTTCTGTGCCTGGGTGCGCAGAGATAAAGTAAGGGATTAAGTACTGCTTTTTGCCTGCTTCAGCACTGTACTTCTCGAACATTTCTTTAAAGCGATCGTACGTGCCCATGCCCGGTTTCATCATCAGATCAAGAGGGCCTTTCTCTGTATGTTCCGGTGCAATCTTCAAGTAACCACCTACGTGGTGAGTTACGAGCTCTTTTACGTATTCTGGTGATTCAATCGCAAGGTCGTAACGTACGCCAGATGCGACCATCACTTTCTTCACGCCTTCAACTTTACGCGCTTCGCGGTATAGATCGATGGTGTGTTTGTGGTCTGTATTTAGCTTGTTACAGATGCCCGGGAATACACAAGAAGGACGACGACAGTTCGCTTCTGCTTTTGGATCTTTACAACCTAGGCGGTACATGTTTGCAGTCGGGCCACCAAGATCGGAAATTGTGCCGGTAAAGCCCGGAACTTTGTCGCGAATTTCTTCAATCTCATTGATGATCGATTCTTTCGAGCGGTTTTGAATGATTCGACCTTCATGCTCGGTAATTGAACAGAAAGAACAGCCACCAAAACAACCACGCATGATGTTCACAGACGTTTTGATCATGTCATACGCTGGAATTTTTGCTTTGCCGTACATAGGATGAGGAACACGCGCGTAAGGCAAACCAAACACAAAGTCCATCTCTTCGGTCGTCAATGGGATTGGGGCTTGGTTTACCCAAAGTTCACGATCACCATGGCTTTGAAGTAACGCTCGACCTGAGTACGGGTTCGTTTCTAAATGCAATACACGACTTGCGTGGGCATAAAGAATGCGATCGTTTCTTAGTTTTTCAAACGAAGGTAAGCGAACCGCAGTTGTCGCAGCATCGTGGCGTGATGGGCGAATCGTGATTGGTTGTGCAACTGGCTCATCTTTTTTAGTTTCACACTGAGTTTCTACTTCGTATGGGTTCTTTGGTACGAACGCTTCTTTACGAGGTTTTTCAATGCGAGAAGAATCGATAACCGTGTAGCCTTCTGGCGCGGCTGGCAAGTTCACGGCGGTACCACGAATATTGGTCATGGTGCTGATGTCTTCGCCATTTGCGATGCGATGCGCTACTTCTACAAGTGCGCGTTCTGCGTTACCGAAAAGTAGGATGTCTGCTTTTGCATCAAATAGTACCGAACGGCGAACTTTATCTGACCAGTAATCGTAGTGTGCAACACGGCGTAGGCTGGCTTCGATACCACCTAAAACAATAGGTACTTCTTTGTAAGCTTCACGACAACGCTGAGAGTAAACCAAAGTCGCGCGGTCTGGGCGTTTGCCACCTTCGTTATTTGGTGTGTACGCGTCATCGTGACGAAGTTTTTTATCCGCAGTGTAACGGTTGATCATGGAGTCCATGTTACCCGCAGTGATCCCGAAGAACAGATTTGGCTTACCAAGCTGCATGAACGCATCTTTGTTTTGCCATTCTGGTTGAGCAATGATACCGACACGGAAACCCTGCGCTTCTAGCAGACGGCCAATGATAGCCATACCAAAGCTCGGGTGATCTACGTAAGCGTCACCGGTTACGATGATAATGTCACAGCTATCCCATCCTAGGGCATCCATTTCTTTGCGACTGGTCGGCAAGAAAGGTGCCGTACCAAAACACTCTGCCCAGTATTTTTTGTACTCATGAATAGGAGTGATGTTATTGGTCATATTTTGCTCTCTGTTCCAGGGAGCGCGAATTATAGCGATTTGATGATCAGGTATCTATAACAAACTCATCTATTCAAGCCCAGTTCAGCGAGTTTTATTTGGTTTGCAGAAATATCATTGTTATATCGACGATTTTTTATCTGATATCCCCTTTGAAGCCTTATGGTTATTAGCCTGCTTAGATTTGTTTGTCGCAATTTTAATACATTTGATAAGCAATGGAATGCTTATTTGAAACTCGCCTATAATCAAATTAGTGCATAGTTAAAAGTGCATGTGCCGAGCATGCTCGAAGCAACATTCAAAACGCAAGGCTTAACTTGTTAACTTTCGAGTCATAACAGAGAACCTAAAGGTTCCTCAAACATCGACTGTGACATTGGGTTTTGAATGGAGAGCAAAAAGGCCGACCAAAATAAGGGGGCTAGGAAATGAGCGAATCACTAACGATTGCACAAGGACAAGTGCAACACGCAGCCAATCATACTCAGGTCGTGGAATGGTCTTATGACATCTATACTCGTGAGTTTGAATGCGACCAACCAAGCATGGCCAATGCTTTTGGCTTTAAACGTCCGATTAACAGTTTAGATGAGCTGCTTCAATATATGTTGATGGGGCAGCAAGAGGCTTGTCGTCAACGCATTGCGGACGTCGAATTTATGGGTGGGCAAGGGCATTTTTCTTGCTGCTTAATGCCTAATGACGCCAAGCTCATTCATGTCACCATGAGTTTTGAAAAGCTCAACGAGCGGATTGTTCAAGGCACAATCATTCCTCAGCTGACCATCACTGGGTGTGAAGAGCTGGCGAAGATTCTTGAAACCATCTTCGATTTGCCAAACGTCGGCGTACTCGTTGCCGATGAAGACACGCGTATTCTTGGTTGCAATCGTGCCTTTGAGCTTCAGATGGGGTATCAAAATCGCGATCTCGTTGGGTTAAAAACCTACATCTTCAGCACTTCTCACCATAGCCAAGCGTTTTACGATCAGCTTTGGAAACACATTGATGAAGAAGGGTATTGGAGCGGCAATCTTCTTAGCCGCACAGCCAATGGCAGCAACCAAGCGCATCATTTGTGTATCTATCGCCTCACATTCAATTCAGGGCGTGTGCTTTTTCTCGGTTTTTCAACGGATATCTCGGCTTCCCTTTTGTGGATGAAAAATCGTTGTGAGCAAGTGCAAGACTGGTCGGCATTTTTGCCAACCAGAGATGAATTCGAACTTCAATTGGATAACCTCGCAAACGAAAGTGGTCACAAAGACCTCAATATCGTGATGACGCTAAGACCGAACTTTGCCCAGAAATGCATGTTAGAACAACAGCTAGGTTTTGCGGACTTTATCATGCGTAGTCGCTACACCAGCATTGCGGGGCAGTTATCGCGAGACGTCTTTGTGGTCTGTTTACAAACGCCACATTGTCAGTGGTTGAGCCCCTTGCGCTTGATTCAAATAGCCATGAAAGGCTTCTTTTCTGAGCTGAGAAGTGAAATGGGGAACAAAATGCACGCTACGATTGTGGAAGGGCAAACCGGGGTTTCTGTTCTTGGGTATGACACCAACAATCCCAAACAGGCACTTGCTCATGCGGCGCAAGCGATGGTGTCTTCGAAAGCTGGAGAAAACGGCTACTTCAACTTTTACAACAGTGAACTTCACGCCGAGTTGGTGAAACGTCAGCATTTGGAAACGTTCCTGAAAACCCAAATTGAAAGTGAGCTGGTGGATGTGTATTTTCAGCCAATTATTGAAACGCGAACCGGCAATGTGGTGAAGTTCGAGGCATTAGCGCGCTTCTATCACGAAAACAGCGAGTACAGCACGCAAGAGATGATTTCCATCATTGAAGACCTGGAGTTGATCGCTGCGCTGGATGACGTTGTTTGCCAAACCGCGCTGAAGCAGTGGCCACATTTGCAAAAAATCTATGGCGAAAATATCGGACTTTCCATTAATCGCTCGTTGAATACCAAGCTTGATTCATTGCAAGTTCTCCAGCGATCGCTCGATTTGATTAAAGCCAGCGATGTAAACCCAAAACTGGTGACTATTGAGTTAACAGAAACCGCGTATTTCGAGCAAGATGAAGAACACGCGTTTGCGTTAGAACAGATTCGCCAAGAGGGTATTCAAATTGCGATTGACGACTTTGGTACGGGCTACTCTTCGTTTTCTTATTTGGAAGAAGGGCAATTTGATGTACTAAAAATCGACCGCAAGTTCGTCAAGAATATTCATGAGGGCAGTACAAGTTATAACATCGTCAAAACCATTACCGATTTGGCACACAAGCTGAACGTCGAGGTGGTTGCCGAAGGTGTCGAGTCACAACGCGAGCTCGAAGTGTTGGCTGGTATTGGTGTTGATTACATGCAGGGCTTTCTCTTTTCTCAGGCGTTGCCAGTCGTACTACTCGATACGGCTCAAGCTCATGACACACTTTTTAATGGTGTGATGGTTAAACCGACTCAAGATGCGATGCTGCAGTCGTTATGTCATCACGATGTGCGCCGACTCGACCCAGGTGAACCGCTGTCTTTGGCGGTGGAATACATGAATCTGAGCCCAAGTGCACCTTTGGTGGTTATCAATGAAAACCGCTGCGTTGGGTTGATCACCAAAGAGCAAGTCAACTTGCACATGACGCCAGCGATGGGGACAGATTTAGAAACCGAGCGCGAGCATCGACTTTGGAAACGGCCAGTCAATCAGGTGATGAGCACCGCATTTGAGCAAGTTGACGCCTGTTTGCCTGTAGCAGCCATTCGAGATTTGATCAAAGCTGGTATAGGCTTCCCTTGGATCTTGTGCGACGCCAAAGAAGAATATCGTGGGCTACTCACTCAAGATGATGCCTTGCAGTATCTGGCTTCATGCTAATGGCTAGGTCAAGTATTGCTGCACAGGCTTTATATTGAACGCATGAGCATTAAGCCTGTTTGATGCTATTTGGATTGCAAGTTAGACGGAGAGTTTAGGTGGTTTGGCGATAGGTGATTTGCTATTATCGCCACCCCAAAACGACTTTTGAGCTTGCATTCAACATGATTCAACAATTGCTGGTTACTTTCCCTCCAATGTTATTTGGCGCACAAGCGCTGCTGACTTTGCTTTTGATCAAGGGCGATATTTGTCCGGGTCAGCGAGGTCGTCTCCACAAAATGTTGCCTGCGATAGGGGTACTTTGGCTTGCGGTGGCATCACTTCGTATTGAAGCGTTTATGGTGGTGTTCGCGATTTTCTATTTCTACTCTCAAGTTCAAACCAAGAAAACGCGTGAAAAGGGCCCGTTGTGGGCGCTGCATTTGGCGAATGGTTTGGCGTTTGCTTACGTGAGCATTCAAGTGTTTGAACAGCCGAATTGGCCCGCTTCAGCAGCGATGGCAGTGATGATCTTCTTCTTAGGTGCGTCGTTCTCTCAATTGCTGCTTACGATTGCCCGTAGCCGACTACAGGCGTTCCACCGTATTTTACCTGTAACGGGTATTGTTTCTGGCATGCTATTGGTGCTTGCGATTTTATTTTCATCGTACCAATTGGATGAAGCTACGCTTGCGAGCGCAACGCAGCCGATTTTGATCTCTTTAGCGCTGCTTATCTCTACCATTGTGGTTTGGTGTTGGCATATCTTCACACACAAGGCGCCAGAAAAAGTGCAACTGAGCATTGCTTTGCTGCTTGCTCTTGCTTCCATGACAAGCCTACAAGGTTTGTTTGCTCTGGCTGTTTAACAAGTCTGACAGTGAGTTCACGATCTCGAGTGAGCTCACTTTAAATTCTCCAGATCCTGTCTACGCTGTATGTATATACCCAAGTAACCTCGAGATGCTTGGTTCAGCGAGAATGACTTGGTTTGAAGGCGAGGCAACAATTTGAAGATCTAGTGGTTCTAAATCAAAAATTGTTAACAAAGCATGCGAACCAAGACAACTCGCCCTTTGGGAGCGTGTCACTAAAGCAATTTCATCGTCAAAAAACTTGGAAATAGCTGGCTATTCCGCAGCGTTGTTTTCCTTGAACTTGAATTAGTGACAACGCTCTGAACTCTACATCTTGAAGTCACTTGGGTATATACCTTGATACGTTGTCGAAGAGGAGTGTCGCGATGGATTTAAGCAATGTAGGCAATCTGGATAGCATCATTTTGTTGGGGATCGTCAACGAAAAACTACGCTTAGAGTGCGACAGTTTTGACGAGTTGGCTTCGGTCTACGAAATGGATGTTGAGTCGGTGGTGGGCAAACTTGATATGCTTGGTTATCAGTACGACCCACTCACCAATCAATTCAAAGCGTACGAACGCTAGTCTTAATCGATTCCTTGTTGTTAAGCCATCTTGATGCCGTCAAGATGGCTTTTGCATTGTTGTCTCGCCGTCGCAAAGAAGGCTTGCAGATAACGCTTATCTTTTTCAGAGTTACGCGTTGCTGCGAACAGACGACGCCACAAACCTTTGCCAAATGGTTTACTGGTGATTAACCCCTGACGAGAAAACTCGGATATCGCCCAGTTTGGCAGCGCCGCAACGCCCAACCCTGCCGAAACCATTTGCACCAGCATTAAGGTATTGTCCGCTTGCTTCCATCTGGCAGGCTCGACGCCGGCCGGCTGCAAGAAGTGCTTAACAACGTCCAATCTTTGTTTTTGAACCGGATAAGAGAGCATAGTTTGATCGGCAAGATCTTGTGGTTCGATAATTTCTTTGTCAGCTAATGGATGATTGGTTGCAGTAATCAGGCGCATTTCGAAGTCAAACAACGGTTCATAATGTACCTCAGAACGGGGTTGAATATCCGACGTGATAACGAGATCTAACTCGCCAGCCAACAATGCGGGTAGGGGCTCAAACCCGAAGCCGGACGAAAAATCCAACGTGACGCTTGGCCACGCCAATTGATATTCCCTTAGAGCAGGCATGAGCCATTGGAAGCATGAGTGACATTCGATCGCCATGTGTAATCGACCGTTGACGTCCTCTTTCAAACTTGCCAGTTCGTTTTCTGCTCTTGCCAGCTTTGGCAAAATATCTTCCGCGAGGCGCAAGAGAATTTCACCTTCAGAGGTAAATTTCACTGGGCGAGTTTTGCGTAAAAATAACTGACCGCCAATACGAGATTCGAGATCTTTGATTTGGTGAGAAAGAGCGGATTGCGTTAAGTGCAAGGCAGTAGCCGTAGCAGTTAACGAGCCAGTGTCTCGAAGCGAAGTTAATGTTCGCAAATGTTTTAGCTCTATCATGAATCCCTTTCATCCTTTGTGGTTCGCCGTGAACGAATTCCTATCCCAGTCAATAACGGCTCAATATGGTTTCTTAATGCTCTGTCTTGTTGAAATACTCAATAGCTACTTTGAATTTTTGATTTAAGAATAAACACTTATCAAACAAATCCACTTAACTCGCAAGCAATTTTTTATTGCTGTTAAAACGTATTGATTGACTGCGACAGACATAACTAACTTAACGACAAAAAACGGATATGTAAACGTCTAGACGTCTATTGTTGTAATTTATTTGCGAATGAAATCGACCCATGATGAATTTTTTTAATAAACAAGTTGAATAAATGGACGTTGTCCAAACGACAGAGGAGAGAGATAGTTTAGCCATCCAGACATCTTGTGAATTTAGAGAAAGATGCTCTGACCTAAACAAATTGAACAAGATTGAAAAAGGAATAGGGACATGGCTACAACAACGCACATACTCGGTTACCCACGCATCGGTGAAAAACGAGAATTAAAATTCGCTCAGGAAAAATACTGGCGCGGTGACATCGATCAAACAGAGCTTAAGAAAGTCGGTGCAGATCTGCGCGCTAAAAACTGGCAAACACAAACAGAGGCTGGTTTAAGTTTTACTACCGCTGGCGACTTCGCTTGGTACGATCATGTATTGACGACGACGTTGCTATTGGGTCACGTGCCAAAACGTCACGCAGGTGGTTTTCCTAATCTCGATACGCTATTCAAAGTGGGTCGTGGTCAATCTCAAGCGGGTTGTGGTTGTGCGGGTGCAGCAGCATCGGATATGACTAAATGGTTCAACACAAACTACCACTACATCGTACCTGAATTCAGCAAGGACGATACGTTTGAAGTGAGCTGGCCGCAACTGTTTGAAGAAATCAACGAAGCAGTCCAAGCTGGGCATAAAGTGAAGCCGGTATTGCTCGGCCCAGTTAGTTATCTTTACTTAGGTAAAGAGGTAGAAGAAGGGTTCGATCGCCTGACGCTACTGCCACGATTGCTTACGGCTTACCAAGCTATTTTGGCTAAGCTGGCGAGCCAAGGTGTTGAGTGGGTTCAGATTGATGAGCCGATTTTGTCGCTTGAGCTAGAAAAACAGTGGGCTGACGCGTTCAAGCTGGCATACCAAGTGATTCGTAGCGATGTGAAAGTGCTGCTAACGACGTACTTCGATTCTGTCACCGATACCCTAGACAAAATTGTTGAGTTACCAGTGGACGGTTTGCACGTTGATTTGTCTGCCGCGCCTCAGCAGCTTGACGACGTGGTTGCCAAACTACCAGAAGGTTGGGTGCTATCTGCCGGAGTTGTGAATGGCCGTAACGTGTGGCGCTCGGATTTGAGTGCGCAACTTGAACGTCTACAGCCAGTCAAAGAGAAATTGGGCGACAAGCTTTGGGTGGCGAGTTCATGTTCTCTATTACATAGCCCAGTTGATCTGGAACTGGAAACAGAGCTAAGTGAAGAAGTGAAAAGCTGGTTTGCATTCGCAAAACAAAAAGTGACAGAAGTCGCTTTGCTTGGCCGAGCACTCGACGGTGATCAAAATGCGATTCTCGCTTGTGATACCTATAGCCAGCCAATCAAAGCACGTAAAACGGCAACACATGTGAATAAGCCCCAAGTGCAAGCTCGTTTAAACAATATTACAGCTTCACTTGCCGAGCGCAGCGCACCTTACGCGGAGCGTGCTGCGCATCAAGCTGAAGTGTTGGGTTTACCTTTGTTGCCAACCACGACTATCGGTTCTTTCCCTCAAACAGGTGAAATCCGTGTTCAGCGCAGTGCTTATCGTACTGGTCAGTTATCTGAGTCCGACTATATCCAAGCACTTAAAGGACACATTGCGGATGCCGTAAAACGCCAAGAAGCGCTCGACCTAGATGTACTTGTGCATGGTGAAGCAGAACGTAACGACATGGTGGAATACTTCGCGGAGAATTTGGCGGGCTTCCAAACGACGAAGTTTGGTTGGGTACAGAGTTACGGTTCGCGCTGTGTGAAACCAGCCATTGTGGTTGCCGACATTGAGCGTGAAAAGCCGATTACGGTTGAATGGTCGACGTACGCACAATCGCTAACCAGCAAGCAGATGAAAGGCATGTTAACTGGCCCAGTGACGATTCTATGTTGGACGTTCCCGCGTGAAGACATCACACGTCAAGAAATCGCGCTACAACTGGCTTTAGCACTGCGTGATGAGGTTTCTGATTTGCAAGATGCAGGCATCAATATCATTCAAATCGATGAGCCTGCGATTCGTGAAGGTTTGCCGTTGAAAAAGCGCGACCACAAAGCGTATTTAGAATGGGCGGTGAATGCATTTAAGATCTCAGCAGCGAGTGCAAAACCAGAAACTCAGATTCACACTCACATGTGTTACAGCGAGTTCAATGAAATCATCGATTCTGTTGCAGCGCTCGATGCGGATGTGATTACCATTGAAACGTCACGCTCGAATATGGAACTGCTTAAAGCGTTTGAAGAGTTCAATTACCCGAACGAAATCGGCCCAGGTGTTTATGACATTCACTCACCAAACATTCCGACGGAAGAGTGGATTGAAGGCTTAATCAAGAAAGCGGCAGAAAAGATTCCGGTACAACGTTTGTGGGTAAACCCAGACTGTGGTTTGAAAACACGTAACTGGGCAGAGACGGAAGCTGCACTTGCCAACCTTGTGTCTGCTGCGAAGAAGCTTCGCGCAGAGCTTGCATAAGGTAGCTCTTCACCAATTTAAAGTGGCCAATAAAAAAGCGGAGACCATCGTCTCCGCTTTTGTATCTTTTATTTAATGTCCGCCTAGCTCACTAACGACGGCTCTCGTTGTCGTCGGGCTTGAGCGACAAGCAAATTACTGTGACTATTTGATTTTGCTACAGGTTTGCTCTGAAACCAATTCATCAGCAATTAACTGACCGCGTGAGTTACGCACTTTCAATCGGTACATCAAACCCATATCAATTTGCTCTCTTACCGACGGCGTATTGCAGTATGTATAAATACTGGTATTCAGTACTTGGTTTAATGGTTTCGCACCTAAAGCATCGTCGTTGTAAATCATCATCATTTCTACCACGTTCTTGTTAGAAGAAACACGCATGATTTGCAGCGGACCGTATTCCAACGGCAGTCCGGCAGACAAGACACCAGCACGGTTAGACGCCATTAATTCAAGTTGGCGTTGGTTGTCATTGTTTGATGAACAACCCGCCAATGCACCAAAGGCGAGGAAGAGACACAGTAATTTTTTCATAACTTAAAACACTTTTTTGAACGGTTTTACGATCACGTTTTCGTAAACGCCCGCCGCCACATAAGGATCGGCGTCAGCCCATGTTTTGGCATCTTCCAAAGAGGAAAATTCAGCAATGACTGTCGAACCAGTAAAGCCGGCTTCTCCTGGGTTATCAGAGTCGATCGCTGGCATTGGACCTGCGGTAAGTAAACGACCTTCATCTTGAAGCTGTTGCAAGCGTTCTAAATGTTGAGGACGAACGCCCATACGCTTTTCCAATGAGTTCTCGACGTCCTGAGAAAAGATGACGTACCACATAGCATAGTTCCTTAATTGGTGGGGTAAAGTGTTAATTTAACGTCTTTTTTGAACCTCTCACAAGTGAACAATAGAAAATGTGAGATTCTTCCTAGCAATTCGATTTTATGACAACTTAGCTTTGCACTGGACGTGGTTTGCCTTCACTGTCGATGGCTACATAGTTAAAGGTTGCTTCACAAACCATGAAACGATCTTCGATGCCGTCGACTTTCACTGGTTTCACCCAGACTTCTAGGTCAACGCTCATAGATGTACGGCCGATTTTCTTACACACGCCGTAACAACAAACCACGTCACCTACGCTGACTGGTTTTTTAAATGTAATGCTTGAAACAGAAACGGTAACGACGCGACCAGAACAGATCTCTTTCGCCAGAATCGCACCCGCCAAGTCAAGTTGAGACATTATCCAACCACCAAAGATATCGCCGTTTGCATTTGTATCAGCGGGCATTGCAAGGGTACGAAGCAGAAGCTGGCCTTTCGGAGAGTTAAATTCTTGGCTCATAGTGACATCCTAAATCTTCAAGGGCGCTCAAAAAAAGCGCAAATATGGTGTGCCAATAAGAATACTAATGCAGTAATTATTGGTCCGTTGAACAAAACAGCGACCCGAAGGTCGCTGTGAATAATACATTTGCGCGGATTATAGCAAAATTGAGTTTTTAATCATCAACCGAGACATCGGAGGAGTTATTTTTCTCTTCCTTTGGCATGTGCTTGTAAATGTAGACACCAGTAGCAATCATGTAGGCGAAGGTGGCAATCAGCATTCCAAACACTTTGAAGTTAACCCAAACATCCAGAGGTAGCTCGTAAGCGATGTAAATGTTTAGGCCTGCAAAAAATGAGAAGAAGCCTACCCATGCCCAGTTTATCTTCGCCCAAATCGCGTCAGGTAGCGTGATCTCTTTACCCAACATGCCTTTGACGACCGATTTTCCCATTAAGTGGCTGGCGGTTAAGCCAACGGCAAGCACCACGTAAATGATAGTGACTTTCCATTTTATGAAGTTGTCGTCATGGAAGAAAATGGTCATGCTGCCGAATATCGTGACGATGACAAACGTGATCAGTTGCATCTTCTCTACTTTCTTATACAGAGCGTAGGTCACGATAAGTTGAACTGCTGTTGCAACGATGAGTGCTCCAGTCGCTACATAGATGTCGTACATCTTGTATAGAGCGAAGAAGATAATGAGAGGAATAAAATCAAGGATTTGCTTCATGTTGCCAAAAACTACCGAGTTGTTGAGTTGCTGACAGTCTAGCGGAATCTGGCGTAATGTGAATAGCTCAAGGGATTTGGATAAAAAATTGCCGCTCAATGAGCGGCAATGTATTGATATGTTTAAGGCACCTAAAAAGGCGAAATCTTGCTCGTTAGTACAGATAGCTTGGTGAGCTTCTGTAGGCTTGACTCATGGCTCGAGTGCTAAACGGTTCTTTCCTACGCCACACGTTGGTATTGAGAAATCAGAGACTTTACGTCTTCCAAATAGCCTTCTCTCAACAAGTTATCGACGGTGGCTTCTAGCTCTTCATGCGTCATGGTGAAGCAAGTTGATTTGCCTGTCATTAGGCTCAAATATTGGTGATATTCTTCCTCGGTGTAGCGTCCGATTCTGTCTAACAATAGTGCTTTTATTCCGTGATGAATCAAGCCGTAATATGTGTGTCGGTGAAGTAACATAGCCATCTCCTTATCAAGCTTCCTGACTGCATAACAGCAAGCTCAACGCTCTGGATAATTCGGTTTGTACTTCAGTTAAGCAGTTTTAATGCCAACTATTCATTCGCAATTTGATAACTGTTCGTTACGCTTATTTTATCGAAATGAAGCCATCTCACCAGTACATCACGCAATGCGTTGAGTGTGGTTGGCTTTTCCAGACGACCATCCATCAACTTAGCAATCATCTCGAGCTCTTTCTCTCCAGACTCGCCAGACAGGGCAATGATTGGCGTAGTTGGAGAGCACTGCTTGATTTTTTCGCTGGCATCAAACCCATTCATCACGGGCATTTGAACATCCATCAACACCAAATCGACCTGATGTAATTGAAACAGTTCCACCGCATTTGCGCCGTTATTGGCTTGTAAACTATTGACGCCAAGTCGATTTAGGTACATTTGAACCAAAGTACGTTGCACCTCTTTATCATCGACAATGAGCACAGTTGGTGCATCTTTGTTGATTTGTACGACAGGTTCTGGACTTGGTTTGGTTTTGACTTTCTGATTCCAGTTGTAAAAGTTTGGCGTTCGAAGCGTTTCTACTTTCGGTGCATTTGGCACAACCGGAAAATGCAGATAAAACTCGGTAAATTCATTAGTTACCGATTTACACTCAATTCGACCACCAAAAGAACGCATCACGCGCTGACAGTAACCCAAGCCAAGCCCGCTACCGCCGCTTTTCTGGAATGAGAAAAAGTCATCAAAGATTTTGTGTACGATGCTGTCATCAATCCCAGGCCCTGTATCGCGGAAAACAAGCGTGTTTTCATAAGGGCCGACGAGGGTTCTGATTTCAATTTGACTATCGGGATAGGAATCAAAATAGTAAATCGCATTGCGAATCAAATTGAAAATGACAAAGTTGAACAGCGTCTCGTTGATTTTGGCGACAAAGTCGTTTTGAGTCGGAAGTTTCACCCTTTCGATGATGTGTTCGTTTTCAAAACCGTATCGACTCACCGCAAGATCCACCGCTTTATGAATCGAGGTAAGCGAAAGGGGTTCATGCACAGCAGAAGTATCGCTGACTTCGCGCAAGATGATGTCGATGAGTTGGCGTCCACGCTGAATTGCTGCTTGGCCTTTTTCGATATCGCTTCTGATCTTGTCATCGGATGCATTGCTATCAATGTGCTGTTTCAGCGCTTCAAATTGAAGCTGAACTTGCGCCAATGGGTTGCGCATTTCATGGGCGATCGAGTTGGCCAACGCGCGGCTTTGACGAATCTTTCTATCAGACTCAATCGTATTTTGTACGCGGATCAACAATGTTTGTAGTGCTGAAATCTCTTCGTTCGAAAACAGTTTGTTATCGCTTTTGTGTGAAGAAATCAGCAAATGTGAAACCGACTTTTCGCGGCCAAATAGTGGCATAACAAGTGCCGTGTTACTCGATCTCATGCGTTCATAAAGAGCTTTGATTGAACCTTTTGAATTCGGTTTTTCGTCGAGCCTTTCAGAGAGTTCGTCGAGCACCAAAACCGAATCATTGCTGTGTAAATAATCTTCGTAGAAGGTTTCGGTGTAGTTACTGGTTACGAGTTGAAGCTTGTCATTGGGTATGTTGAGTAATGTGCTCAACTGATGCACGGCATCGTCGATTGAGCGCTTAAACTCTTCTTCTAACGCTAAGATCTGCTGAACTGGTGTTTGTCGATTGCCGTATATAAAGAACGATGCGATTCGGCTAACGCGTTTGTAGACCAAGTGCCAGGTGATGCCAATCAAGGCGCAAATCGGAATTGAGATGAGCCATTGATTGTCTTCAGACATTGGAATAAATACCGCACCTAATGGCAGGACGAAAATGGTGCACACAAAAAGCACACTGATCGTCAGATAAGCAAGGTATTTGGCGCTGTAGAATCTCGATGTAAGCAGCGCGTAACCAACAAACAGCATTTCACTGATGGATAACGCTGGTGGCAGCCACGTTAGTGAGAAATCCCCAAGGAAGTAGGTCATGCCTAGGTGTATGACAGCCGTAGACAGCATGAATACTAAGATCCCTGCGATCATGTAATTGTTCTTCGCTATAGAGAGCTTACTGCTGTTTGCGCGCATGCTAATGAGGTTGGTGAGTGTCATAACGACAAAGGTCACCAATCCCATGAAGAAATAAGAAGTGTGAGGGCCAAACTCAATCACAAATTGACTAGGGCCATCAATCAGCACATTCTCAACGGTTAGGTTCGGGCGTAAATTGATGACCAGAGAATAAACCGTCAGCGCAACAAAAATGCCTTGTTGCCACAGTTTTACTTTGCCTTTTTTCTGCTCGGCGGCGAGCTGGCAAGAAAAGTAGAAAGCAAAAGCAAATGCGAAGAAGGAAGCTAAGTTGGCTAATTTCGCCATGAAAATGCCGCCCTCTGACCCAAGCAGAGGTAGCAAATCGGTATGGAAGTAGGCGTTACTGCTAATCCAAATAATAATGCATGTCGAATAGGCGATATAAGGCGCGTGGTACGAACCTAAGATCACTTCGTTCTTTTGTTTAAGGCGATAGCAGTAGTACAGCAGCCACACGAGAACCACGGCCACTGTCGCAAACAGTGTGATGGCTTTCGGGTAGAGTAGGCCACTAAGACCTATATCAAGCATGTTCATTCACCTGCGTATTTTGTCTGATTACTCGAATACGGCGTTTATAATCGCGAAAGTCTGTGCGTTTAAAGGTGTCTACCATCGATTCAAAATTCCAGAAACCCCGGTACGTATTAATACCGTCACCGTTAATGTCGCAGTATCCTGAATGAAAGTAGGCTTTAGAATCAATAGATTGATAAAAATTTAACATGAACGCTTGTTCTATAATGGTGAACCCAACCTTGTAGCCTGACTGAAACAGCACATTCATCAGCTCTTTTTGTGCAAGATATAAGAAGTAGAGCTTGTGTTGAACGCTGCCGCTCACCGTAAGACGCAGCACTTCGCATACCATCTCTGTTTTAGTTATGTGTGTTTGGAATGCCTGATCAAACACTGTTAAAGAACCATAGTCTGTAACGAGGTCACTTGCCAAGATATCAAGACGATTAAGCTCTTGATAGCCGTGCAGAGGTAGACAGAATCGCCATTTTTCACTGTTAAACTGCGGCGCATAACTTAGCCAAGTGTTACGTTGGTTCCAGTCTTGGATTAGCGCTGATGCGACCAACACCGGAGTTGTCTGAGTTTGGAGCAGAATAAAGTGCTTACCTTTCTGAGAAAGTGACAACAAGGGCAAAATCTCATACCACTTTTCTCCTTGAACGAAGAGCTCCAAATTACTCAGCGCAACTGCGTCACTCAAGGTCATTGCCACTGGGTAGCTGGGCAGTTGAACGCGCATTGAAGACTTTGAAATATCATCAATGAGCATTGCTGAGTAAGAGGCGTCTTCGAAGGAGAGTTCAGTCGCTGGCTCGCGGTTTTCAAGCGAGTATTTCTGTTTGATGGCTTCGATTTCGCAAGCGCACCAAAAGTCTAACCAATGAGGGAAGCACTCTGCTACGGTTAATTCAAGTAGATAGACGTCGTCATGTAGGTTGTTCGGATGCAGTCGAACCAAATCTCGATAATCCATTAACTCAAACAAGACAGAAAGACTTTTGGACTGGTACTCAGGATAGCGTGCCAGCAAGTTCGTTTCTCGTTGATGAGTGATGGACTCAAAGAGAGAGGCTCTCTCTTGTGGTGTGAGGAAGCGAAGAACAATATCGATCAGTGCCTGTTGTTTTGTTTCAATAGGCAAATCTGTATTGGAAAGCGAAACCAAAGACAGCTTAAGACTCATGATACAACCTAGATCTGACGTTTTTTATAGTTAGTACGGGCGTTATATCACTTCAGAAAAATTATGCTATTAGTTTCTATTTGTATGGTTACGTAATGCAAAGAATCGAAAAAAAAGCCGCTCTTTTGAGCGGCTTTTAAGTATTTGTTAGGAAACTAAGCTTCTTGCTTCTGTAACTCCGCGTCAGCGGCAGTTTCTTCTACTAAAGCATCAACAATGACCGCACATGCTGCATCACCAGTAATGTTTAGAGCCGTACGAATCATGTCGAAGATACGGTCAAGAGCGAAGAGTAGAGGCAGACCTTCAATTGGAATACCCGCCGCTAGTAGTACTGCTACCACTAGGAAAGAAGGGCCCGGAACACCAGCTTGACCAACCGCACCTAGAGTCGAAGTCACGATGATCGCGATGTAAGCGCCCACGCCTAGGTCGATGTTGAACAGCTGTGCAAAGAAGATAGCCACCAAGCCGTAGTAAATCGCATTACCAGACATGTTGATGGTCGCGCCTAGAGGCAGAACGAATGACGCAGTTGAGTTTTTCACGCCAAGTTCTTTTTCACACGTATCCATAGTGACAGGCAGTGTCGCCATTGACGACGCTGTTGATAGTGCAACTGCTTGTGGTTTTTTCATTGCAGACACGAATTTCTTCGCTGATGTCTTCGTGAAAACATGCACCATTGCAGGGTATACGATAAAGCCAAACACAAGGATTGCCGCAACGTAAACAACGAACAGTTTGAATACAACCATGAGTGCGCCAAAACCGAACGTACCTACGGCTTCTGCCATCAGACCAAATACACCAATAGGTGCAATGATCATCACTTTATTGATCATCCAAACCATTGCATCAACAATGCAGTTCACCCCATTGATGATTGGTTCACGACGCTCTTTCGCTTGCTTAGAAATCGCAATACCAAAGAACATACAGAATACTAGGATCTGTAGGATGTTCGCTTCATTCAGTGATTGGAAAACGTTGGTTGGGATCATACCAGTGATGGTTGCCCAGAAAGTAGGTAGTTCACCTTTTGAAGCGTACTCTGCCGAGAACATGCCTTCTACGCCAGAAACGTCGATGCCCATGCCCGGTTGGAATACTTCACCCATAAACAGAGCCAATGCAACTGCTAGAGCCGAAGTTAAACCGAAGTAACCCAATGTTACCAAGCCAACTTTACCCGCAGACTGGCTGTTACCAAGACCAGCAGCACCAGAAATCAAAGCGACAGCAACCAATGGGATTACCAGCATCTTGATTAGGTTGATAAAGATAGCACCTAATGGCGCGAATACAGTCGCATCATGACCCATTAGAGCACCAACGGCAGTACCCACGATCATTGCAATGACGACTTGCACGCCAATGTTGTTTAGCAAACTCTTTTGTTTTAACACTTCCATAACCTCTGTGCTAATAAAATGTAAAATCCTAAAATTACCCACCAGCCTGTAATTGTTTTATGGATAATTATCTCGCCTTGCTTTTTACACTTATCGTTCACAATTGGCAATATGCAGCAGAAGCTTATTGATGAAATAATCGATATTTCATTGACGGGTGCTAATTTTTTGCACGATAGCAAACGATTGCCATTTGCTTAATGTATGGATTCTGTATTTCGATGTGTTCTTGGGTGATAAGTCACGTTTGTTGAAATTAAGTTAATGTTAATGGCTTGTTCAACGGTGGAGTTGAGGAAGGGCTTTGGTTTTTTGGTTTGATATTTATAACAATAATTAGCTAACACGCTCACATTTTGGTTCGTGCGGGCATCTGAATGTTAAATTTTTTACATTCTTGCGTTTTTAAATCTTGTAAATGTAATGTTAACAAAAGGCGGTGTGGCTTTTCCAAGCCTCCTAGTCGCCCATGATGCGTGACTCTCTTAAAGGAATTCACGAACAACAATGAAAATGACAAAGTTTTAGAGGGTAAGCCATTATGATGAACCTTGCTGCTGCCTTGCAGAGAAATGCTGCAAGTAAACCGAATAAAACGGCCTTGATATGTGGTGATAAAAAATTCACATACGCAGAATTTGACGCGATTGCGGGTAAGATCGCGACTTCGATGATTAAAGCGGGCGTCAAACCGGGAGACCGAGTGGCGTTATCGTGCCCGAATTTGCCTTTCTTTCCTTTCGTTTACTTTGCGGTTCAGAAGGCGGGTGCTGTTACCGTTCCGCTGAACGTGTTGCTCAAATCTAGAGAAATCAAATACCACCTAGAAGATTCGAAAGCGAAGTTTTACTTCTGTTTTGAAGGAACGCTCGAACTGCCAATGGCGAAAGAAGGCATGAAAGCGTTTAAAGAGGTGGATGCGTGTGAAACGATGATCGTAATGACGCAAGATCACACTCAAAAAGAGTACCAAGGTTTACCGACACTGACGTCTTTTATAGAAGATATCGAACCTTTGGCGGATTACGTTGCTCGCGATGCGGATGACACTTGTGTGATTTTGTATACATCAGGCACAACGGGACTGCCCAAAGGAGCAGAGCTCACGCAGCAAAACATCGTAATGAATGCGCTTGTGGCTCAGAACATCATGGCGAGTCAGGCTGATGATGTTCATCTAGTAACGTTGCCACTGTTTCATACATTCGGTCAAACCGTGCATCTCAATGCTAGCGTGCAAAGCGGTGCAACTTTGGTTTTAGTACCTCGATTTGATCCGAAACATGTGTTGGAGCTGATCGAAAAGCATCGAGTGACACTCTTTGCCGGTGTCCCTACGATGTACATTGGTTTGCTGCATGTTGAACATAATTGCGATATTTCGTCGCTACGGGTAGCCGTTAGTGGAGGCTCGTCACTACCGACAGAAGTATTTAAGACCTTTGAAGCACGATTCAATGTACCAATTCTAGAAGGTTACGGCTTGTCCGAAACCAGTCCGATAGCGTGTTTTAATCACCTTGATCAAGAGCGAGTACCGGGCTCTGTCGGGCAACCGATTCAAGGTGTTGAGGTGAAAGTCGTTGATCTTGACGGTCATGCTCTCCCTGTCGGTGAGGAAGGCGAAATTATTGTGCGCGGGCACAACGTCATGAAAGGTTATCTTGATCGCCCAGAAGTGACGGAATCGGTGTTGCAAAGTGGTTGGTTCCATACCGGTGACGTCGGGCGATTTGATGAGTCGGGTAATCTGTTTATTGTCGACAGGATGAAAGACTTGATCATTCGAGGTGGCTTCAATGTGTATCCTCGTGAGATTGAAGAAGTATTCATGACGCACCCTGCGGTAGCGATGGTGGCTGTGATAGGTATTCCGCATCAAGAATATGGCGAAGAGATCAAAGCCTATGTGGTATTAAAACCGAATCAATTTGTCGAAGCCGATGAGCTGCAATTATGGGGGCGAGAGCAGTTAGCCAATTTCAAATACCCAAGGTTTGTCGAAATTCGTGAACAGTTACCGATGAGTGCTACGGGTAAGATCTTAAAGAGAGAGCTAAAATCGGAACTCGAAGTCGCATAAGTATGATGTCAAAGCCAGCGAAGCTCTCGCTGGCTTTTTGTTTGATCTACATGGTATCGGTTGGTGGTCATTTTAGCTGAGTACGCCGGTTAGACCAAAGACGTGTTTGCATCTACAACTATTCCAACTGTTTGAGATACGCTTCCATTTTCAGTGGATTCAATATGGTAATACTGCCGTATTGCAGCCTAAGAACGTTCGAGTTTTCCAATTTCTTTAGTACCTTATGAACACTTTGTCGTGTTAGCCCCATCATGTTGGCGATGTGCTCACGAGTCACTTTCACTACACAAGACTGGGCACTTATAGGACGGTTATGTTGATATTCTGCCAGAAGTAATAACCGTCTGCCGATCCTCTCTTCTATACCGCGAATGGCGTCGTCTTCGATAACGGAAATAGCTGACCATAATCTGCGGCTGAGCAAATCCAGAATCACAGGGTAGCTTTGTGGATATTTGGCTAACAACTGCCGAAATTTATCGCCAGGTAGCTCTAATAGGGTTACGTCGGTATGAGCTGTTGCTCCGAAAATACGTGGCATGCCGGGTGAAAATACATTGTCGCCAAACCATCCTCCGGCTTCGAAAATCATCAAGGTGACTTCTTTTCCTTTGGAACTTATCGAGTTAACGCGTACAGATCCTTTGGCGATCACCATCAATGAAGAGTGCTGCGCGCCTTTACTGCAAATGAGTGCCTTCTCGTCGAAGTGTCGTGCGCGAACGATTTGTACTGCTTCGTTTATTCCTTCCACTGGCAAACCGGCTAAAACAGGGCATTGCAGCAACAACGATTTGATATCTTCCATGTCAGTACCTTACAAAACAGGTTTGAACAATGGCATTTTATCACTTTATGGATTCGCTTCTTTAAAAGACGGTTGGAAGTGAGAGCATTGCGAGGTTTGCAATCAAGTTGATAAAAAAACGCCCATTAACGAGAATCAATGAGCGTTTGCAGTGTTTAGCTTGTGGTGTCGATTACTTTTGAGTTGCTGCTTTCATTGCTGAGACAAATTCACCAAGCTTATCGAGCATGATTTGCGGTTGCTCTACGTGTGCTTCGATGATTTTTACGACTGCTGAACCCGAAATTGCACCTGCAGCACCCGCTTCAATGGCTTGTTTTACTTGTGCTGGTTCAGAAATGCCGAAACCTAGTAACGCTGGTGGTGCATCAAACTGGTTTAGCTTTTCAAGCATATGGTCAACTGGCATGTTAGCTTTGGTTTCTGCACCCGTCACACCCGCGCGTGAAAGCAGATAAGTGTAGCCGCCGCCTAATTCAGAAACTTGTTTTAGCGTCTCGTCACTTGCCGTTGGTGGTGCGATAAAGATTGGGTGGATTCCAAATTTCTCTGCCGCGGCTACGAACTCTGCGCTTTCGTTAGTCGGAACGTCTGCAATGAGAACGGAATCGATGCCCGCTTTTGCACAGCGCTCGTAGAAGCTCTCAATACCGCGTGAGTATACAAGATTGGCGTACATCAATAGACCAATTGGCAGGTCTGGGTACTTTGCTCGAATTTTTCCGATTTGCTCAAAACAGATATCCGGAGTTGCACCCGAATCTAACGCTCGAATGTTGGCACCTTGAATTGTTGGGCCGTCCGCCAATGGGTCTGAGAACGGAATACCAAGTTCAAGCGCATCAGCGCCAGATTCAACCAGTGTTTCCATGATCTTGTACGATTGCTCGGCGTTTGGATCACAAACCGTCACGAATGGTACAAATGCGCCTTGGTTTTTCTCGTTTAGGCGTGCAAACATCTTCTCATAACGGCTCATTAGATTACTCCTTTTTCTTCTAAGATGGCGTGTACGGTGAAGATGTCTTTGTCACCACGACCAGATAGGTTAACAACCAGTAATTGCTCTTTTTCAGGATTCTCACGAGCCATGCGCAGTGCATGTGCCAGAGCATGAGAGGATTCAAGTGCAGGAATGATGCCTTCGCTGCGAGCTAGTTCTTGGAATGCTTCTAATGCTTCATCATCCGTTACGTTGTCGTATTCAGCGCGACCGATAGCGTTAAGGTGTGCGTGCTGTGGACCAACTGAAGGGAAGTCTAGACCGGCTGAAACAGAGTAAGACTCTTCAACCTGACCATTCTCATCTTGCATTAATGGTGCCTTCATACCAAAGAAGATACCTGTTTTACCATGCTTAAGTGGCGCACCGTGTTGATCCGTATCGATGCCTTTACCTGCTGGCTCCACGCCAATCAGGCGAACGCTTTCTTCTTCGATAAAATCTGCAAACATACCAATCGCGTTTGAGCCACCACCCACACAGGCGATAACAGCATCAGGTAGGCGACCTTCACGCGCCAGAATTTGGTTTTTAGTCTCTTCACCAATCATGCGTTGGAACTCACGCACAATAGTTGGAAATGGGTGAGGGCCTGCTGCTGTACCGAGAAGGTAGTGTGCGTCTTCGTAGCTGCCTGACCAATCACGCAGCGCTTCATTACAAGCATCTTTAAGTGTTGCTGAGCCTGAATGGACAGGAATTACTTCTGCACCCATCAGTTTCATGCGGAACACGTTCGGGCTTTGACGTTCAACGTCTTTTGCACCCATGTAAACTCGACACTTGAGGCCAAGTAGTGCACACGCAAGTGCAGTTGCTACACCGTGTTGACCTGCGCCTGTTTCTGCGATGATTTCGTGTTTACCCATGCGCTTCGCAAGTAGCGCCTGACCAAGTACTTGGTTGGTTTTGTGTGCGCCGCCGTGAAGCAGATCTTCACGTTTTAGGTACAATTTTGTTTTTGTGCCTTTGGTTAGGTTACGAGTCAGAGTCAGTGCCGTTGGGCGACCAGCGTACTCTTGAAGGAGCGTCATGAACTCGCTGCGGAATTCTGGATCTTCTTGCGCGTCAATAAACGCTTGCTCTAGTTGCTCAAGTGCTGGAACTAGAATTTGCGGAACGTATTGACCGCCATATTCGCCAAAGTAGGCATTCAGTTTTGCCATTTTGATAATCCTTCTCGTATTTTTATAACTGCGAATAACTTTAGTAGTTGCGAATAGCGTGAAATGCGGCTTGCAACTTCTGTGAATCTTTTTTCCCCGGTGCGCTTTCTACTCCAGAGTTTAAATCTAATCCCAAGCAGCCTAATTTTGCTGCTTGCTGTGCATTTTCAGGCGACAGTCCACCTGCCAGCATGATTTGACTTGGATCGCCGATCAAAGACCAGTCGAACACGTGGCCTGTGCCGCCAGTTTGAGTACCAACTTGAGCATCCAGCAGGTGACGGTCAATGTTGTCCGATAGCAAGGATGGCTTTGTATCCGCCACGCCGTAGGCTTTCCAAATCTCGACGCCAACGGGTAGTTCTGTTTTGAGCTGGTTTACGTACTCTTGATCTTCTTGCCCATGTAACTGCACGGCTTTTAAACCCAAAGACGTTACGATTGAGGCGACATAATCAACGTCGTGATTTTGGAACACGCCAACATAATTAAGTGGCGCGCCGCTCATGGTTAGGCGAGCACTTTCAAAATCGACCGCTCGTTTTGATTTCTCAACGAAAATCAGACCACCAAATACTGCGCCTGCTTGATACGCTTTTGCCGCATCATCTGGGTGAGTCAGACCGCAAACCTTATTTTCACCTAGCGTTACTTTACGAACCGCAAGTTCTAAGTTGTCTTCCGCCATTAGCGAGCTGCCAATCAAAAAGCCGTCTGCATATTCTGCTAAGTCACGAACTTGTTGATGAGTGTAAATGCCAGACTCTGAAATAACCGTTGCGTTTGGTGCAAGCTTACGAATGGTTGGCGCAAGCTCTTTAGTTCGGTTTAAATCCGTTGTTAAGTCGCGCAAGTTGCGGTTGTTTATACCGATAACTTTAGCGCCAAGCTGAACTGCGCGGTGAAGCTCTTCTTCGTTGCTGACTTCCGTTAAAATGCCCATGTTTAGGCTGTGCGCAGCTTCTTCTAACGCTTTGTACTCTTCGTCATTCAGTACCGAAAGCATGAGCAATACCGCATCCGCGCCATAATGACGAGCAAGGTAAACTTGGTAGGTATCGACCATGAAGTCCTTACACAACACTGGCTGTTTCACTTGTCGGCGAACTTGAGGCAGAAAATCGAAGCTACCCTGGAAGTATTTTTCATCGGTCAGAACCGAGATCGCGTCTGCGTAGTTGTTGTAAACCGACGCGATGTAGTCCAAATCGAAGTCGTTGCGGATAAGGCCTTTTGATGGCGATGCCTTTTTGCATTCTGTAATGAATACGGTTTTATCGCCACTCAATGCATCATAAAAACTGCGATCTGACGGCAATAGATCCGACTGAAAAGTACTCAAATGCTGTGATGCTTTTCGCTCTGCTACCCATTGGTATTTATCGCGAACAATTTTGGCAAGCACTTCCGCCATTTCTGCTTCTTTTTTTGAGACGTGCTCTGATAAGTTGTTTGCTTGCTGGGTGTTGAAGTCAGTCATCTTCATCTGTTCCTTAAGCGTGCGCGGCAAGTTGCTGTACCAATTGGTAAGCTTTGCCTGAGTTCATAGCCTCGATCGCTTGCTGCGTGTTGGCTTTTAAATCTTCGTGGCCGAATAAACGCATTAGAAGTGCGACGTTAACCGCGACTGCGCCTAGTTGTGCGTCTGTACCTTTACCCGTCAGAATGTTGGTGATTATTGCTTTGTTTTCTTCCGGGTCGCCGCCTTTAATGGCTTCTAGCGGGTGAGACTCTAGACCAAAATCTTCTGGCGATAGGGTGTATTCAGTGATCTTGCCATCTTTGATTTCGGCAACCGTTGTTGTACCGTGAATGGCCACTTCATCCAATCCGCTACCATGTACGACAGCGGCGCGCTTCATACCCATTTGTAGCATGGTTTCTGCGATAGGACGAACCAGTTCTTCACTGTAGACGCCCATTAGTTCGATGTTTGGACGTGCAGGGTTAATCAACGGGCCAAGAATGTTGAAAATGGTGCGCGTTTTCATGGTTTGGCGCACAGGCATCGCGTGGCGAACGCCTCCGTGATATTGAGGCGCGAACAAGAAGGCAACGCCAATGTCGTCAACCGCTTTGCGGGTGTCTTCAGCACTCATTGCTAGGTTGATGCCAAACGAGTCCAGTAAGTCAGAAGAGCCCGATTTACTTGATACGCTGCGGTTGCCGTGTTTCGCGACCTTTAGGCCACACGCTGCGGCAACAAAGGCGGCCGTCGTCGAGATATTGATAGTATTGTGACCATCGCCCCCTGTTCCTACGATGTCTGCAAAGTCGTAATCAGGGCGAGGGAACGGGTTCGCATTCGCCAGTAGGGCTTTTGCTGCACCGGCAATTTCATCAGGCGTTTCGCCTTTGATCTTTAATGCAGTTAATGCCGATGCCATTAAAATTGGATCAAGCTCGCCGCGAATAATAATGTCGAATAGCTGTTGGCTTTCTTCTTGAGTCAGTGATTGCTGTTCGTACAGTTTGTTGATGATTGCTTCCATAGTTTCTCTCCCCATTTCCTTATGCGTTATTTTTCTCAAGCGCCCATTCAATCGCGTTGCCCAACAAGGTTGCGCCGTAAGTCGTCATTATTGACTCTGGGTGGAACTGAAATCCGCAAACTTTATCTTGTTCGTGCACAACAGACATGACCAAATTGTCGACTTCGGCAGTGATGGTCAGGCTGTCTGGTACCTTTGTCGCCACTAAAGAGTGGTAACGCGCAATTGCAAGTGGCGATGGCAGATTTTGATAAATTGCGTGGTCTTGGTGCTCCATCATAGAGACCTTACCGTGAATGATTTCACCAGCGCCAGCGACAGTACCGCCGTACGCTTCAACAATCGCTTGGTGACCAAGACAAATACCAATCATTGGCACTTTGCCTTTCATTCGTTGAATCAGCTCTGGCATCGAACCTGCTTCTGATGGCGCACCTGGCCCCGGTGATAGCAGAACGACGGGGTTTTCGAGCTCGTTTATTGCTTGTTCGATGGTTTCTGCCGGAATGTGGTTACGATAAATTTTGACTGAGTGACCTAATGAGCGGAATTGGTCCACAAGGTTATAGGTGAACGAGTCAAAGTTATCGATGAATACGATGTTCGCCATGTCTGCTACTCCTTGTTCGCAGGTTGAGAATGCGCTGCTTGAATAGCAGAGATAACCGCTTGAGCTTTTCCGCGTGTTTCATCGGCTTCCGCTTGAGGGTCAGAATCGAATACCACGCCTGCACCTGCTTGTACTTGAGCAATGCCGTTTTCCACGTAAGCCGAGCGAATCACGATACAAGTGTCGAGCGTGCCTTCTCCGGTCAGATAGCCTACCGCTCCGCCATAGCTGCCACGACGAGCACCTTCAACATCGCGAATCAGTTGCATTGCACGAATTTTTGGCGCCCCAGTTAACGTGCCCATGTTCATACAAGCTTGGTAAGCGTGCAAAGCATCAAGGTCATCGCGCAACTGGCCAACCACGCGGGACACCAAGTGCATAACATGGCTATAGCGGTCGACTTTTAGGAGATCGGCAACATGACGAGTACCAGCTTGCGAGATGCGCGCTACATCATTACGAGCTAGGTCTACCAACATCATATGTTCAGCGTTCTCTTTTTTGTCGCTACGTAGTTCAAGTTCAATACGGCTATCTAAATCAAAGTCGATTTCGCCATTTGGACGTTTACCGCGACGGCGAGTCCCCGCAATTGGGTAGATTTCTATTTGGTTGGTGTCGGTTTCATACTTCAAGGCACTTTCTGGCGACGCACCAAACAAAGTGAACAGCTCATCTTGCATGTAGAACATGTAAGGGCTTGGGTTGCTTTGCTTTAGCTCTTTGTAAGCTGCTAGCGGAGAAGGGCAAGGCAATGTGAATCGACGAGAAGGAACCACTTGGAAAATATCGCCTTTTACCACGAATTCTTTTAGATCACGGACGATTTGACAGAAATCTTGATCCGAAACGCTTGGTTGAGCTGTGATATTGGCCACTTGCGTTGCGTCTGGAAGACGCTTTGGCGATGTGCATTGAGCTCGGATATCTTCGATTCGACTTTCTAGCGCTGCTTTTTGCGAGCCGTCAACGAACAATGTTGCTTGCAGTTGGCAGGATTCTGTTTGGTGATCTACAACCAGCAATGTTTCCGCAACATAGAAGACGTAATCCGGACACTGGTTTGTTGCTACCGCGTTTCCTAATGGTTCGAAGTTCGCCACCAAGTCATACGCAAATAGGCCACCAAGGAAAATGGCATGTTTGTCTTGCGAAGAAAGATCAAAACTGTGCTGTACCAAACGAAGCGCATCAAAAGAAGAGGCTTCTCGTAGACGAGAATCTTCATCAATCGTATCGCATGGTTGGATGAATCCTAAAGTCAGTGTTTCGCCGTCAAATTGGCTTGCGACTTCGCCACGTACGTTTTGATTCAAATGCGTCAGTAGGTTTTTGCCGTTCTCCGTTAGAGCATGAAAGCTGACGGTATGTCCATAACAAACGATGCGAACCGCAGAATCGACGATTAACAGCGATTTGAGATTCTGTTTAGAATCAATTTCAGCCGATTCTAAAAGCAAGCTATCCGTTTTGTTCTCACAAATAGTATGGAACAGACGGGTTGGGTCTTGAGTGTAAGGAACAGAAGCTTTTAATACTTCCAGTTGTCCAAGTTTCTTAATTTCAATGGCCTTGTTCACAAGACCTCCTTGTAGCTGTTTTAATCGTCCTGCAGTACATAGTCGCATAAAGCAAACGTTCTCCCAATCAAGAGTTGGTCATATCCGATTAATGTTTAGGCAGTTGAATGTGAGTTGGGCGACAAAATAAAAAGCCCGCTTGAGTAGCGGGCTTTATGACGTTTGTTTTTCTAAACTAGAAGTACACGTTAGCCCACCAAGAACTTGTCCAAGTGCGCCACCAAGCAAGATCTGCTGAGTTTGTCTTATTAAGACAAACAGCAACTTTCGCTTTTTGGTTCTGGTTAAATTCTTGTAACATAGTGAGCCTTAAATTACGTGCTTTGTATTTGTGTACTAGTTAACTAGTGCGAGAGTAAAAAGTCAACCCCAAAACAGCATTAAAACGACAAAAATATGAGAATTGATTTACATAGTCACACCACGGCGTCCGATGGTCGATTAGAACCGAAAGATTTAGTGGATAGGGCACTGGGTTTTGATATCGAGGTTTTGGCGATTACAGATCACGACACGGTTGACGGTTTAGCGCGTGCCAAACAATACGTTGAAGAGAACGACTTGCCGATAAAAATCATTAACGGTATTGAAATATCAACCGTTTGGCAGAATAAAGATATCCATATCGTTGGTTTGAATATTGATCCTGAAAATCCTGCATTAGCGGCATTGATTGAGCAACAAAAGCAACATCGTGTGGCTCGTTCTGAGCTGATCGCTTCTCGTCTGCAAAAGGCCACTCGTGAAGGGGTGTTAGAAGAAGTTCAGCAACTGGCTGGTGACGCGCCGATTACCCGAGCTCACTTTGCTAAGTGGTTAGTTGATAATGGTTATGCGAAAACCATGCAAATGGTGTTCAAAAAGTATCTCACTCGCAATAACCCAGGTTATGTACCGCCAAATTGGTGTTCAATGAAAGAGGCTGTCGATGCTATCCATGCCGCTGGTGGTAAAGCGGTATTGGCGCATCCGGGCAGATATCAGTTGACAGCAAAGTGGATTAAGCGTCTTCTAGCTGCGTTTGTTGAAGCTAACGGAGATGCAATGGAAGTTGCTCAACCGCAGCAAGCACAACAAGAAAGACGCAACTTGGCTGATTATGCTATACAATACAAACTATTAGCCTCTCAAGGCAGCGATTTTCACTATCCATCTCCTTGGATGGAATTAGGCAGAAACCTGTGGTTACCTGCAGGTGTTGAACCCGTTTGGAAAGATTGGGGCATCGATCCTTCGTTGGATGTATCCAAGTAACGTCAAGACGTTAGTTTCAGCGAGAATGACTTGGGTATAATGCTCAACAAGACGGCATTCAAGCTCCACAAAAATATAGAGCCGAGAGGCTCGATAATGAGGAATTACAATGAGCCAGTTTTTTTACGTTCATCCAGAAAACCCACAGGCTCGCTTGATCAATCAAGCAGTAGCAATCATTCGTAATGGCGGTGTCGTGGTTTACCCGACAGATTCAGGGTATGCACTTGGTTGCCAATTGGAGAACAAACAAGCGCTAGAGCGCATTTGTCAGATTCGTCGCTTAGATGATAAGCACAACTTCACGTTGTTGTGTCGCGATTTGTCAGAAATTTCTCTGTATGCGCGCGTGGACAACGGAGCATTTCGACTACTGAAAAACAACACTCCTGGTCCTTACACGTTCATCTTCAAAGGTACGAAGGAAGTTCCTCGTCGCTTGATGAATGCGAAACGTAAGACTATCGGTATCCGTGTGCCAAATAACCAAATCGCATTGGATCTTCTCGAAGCACTGGGTGAGCCATTGATGTCAACGTCATTGATTCTGCCTGGTAGCGATGTGACAGAGTCTGATCCGGAAGATATCCGCGACAAACTTGAACATGCAGTTGATGTGATCCTGAATGGTGGTTACTTAGGTGAGCAACCTACTACAGTGATTGACTTCAGCGAAGGTGATCCAGAAGTGGTTCGAATTGGTTCTGGCGATCCATCACCATTCGAATAAGTTGAAATACCAACATAAACAAAAGGAGGCTATCAGCCTCCTTTTTCATTATTTATACTTGAGCAGTGTTTACGCCGAGTAAAGATGGCTTATGCGAATTCGAAAATGTCGATACCGTGGTGTTCAGCATAGTTTATGTAAGCTGAATTAACGCCATTTAGCGTGACTTCTACGTTGTATTCTTCGCTAGAGAATACTGCCCAACCACATTCGTTGTAGCTAAGGGTCAGATCATCCGCTGAATCTAGGAAAGTATCGCGAATGCCATCACCATCTGTATCTTTACCCAAATCAAAGACCAGTTTGTCGTGGAAGATATTAAAGTCGAGAACATCGGCTTCTATCTCAATGTCATTGGAGGATACCGGTTGATCAGGAACGCCAATCGCCAGACGGTTGGTAAAGACAAATGTGTCGTCACCACAGCCCCCGCTCAACACTGACTCGCCATCGCCGACCACAAGCGTATCGTTACCCCAGCCCCCACTGAGGAAGTTGTTGCCTGAATAGTCGAAAATAACATCATCACCGCATCCACCGAACAATGAATCATTACCTAGACCGCCTGAGATGAAGTCATTCCCAAAACCGCCAGAAATAAAATCGTTGCCACGACCGCCTAGCAGAGTGTCGTCTCCCCAGCCGCCAAAAATATAATCATTGCCGCCGTAGCCTACAAACTTATCGTTACCGCCAAATCCGAAAAAGATGTCGGTGGTTTCAGATCCTTTTGTTCCTGTTAAATCGTCATCTCCGGATGTGCCAAAAATCCAATTTAGGTCAAGATTTGTCTTAGACATTTTTTATTCCTTTTATCTGATTACCATAGCCAGCAAGCTAAATGGGTTATTGTTGTTATAACCCTGACAATTTTATCAGCTGAGACCGTTTGAAAGAGGATAGGAACGACCCATAATAGTTCGATTCTGCATGGGAATATCTCATACTTAGTAGGACAAAAGTTGGGCCGAGAATTTGTCTTGAACGGTAAATTGTGGGCGGAGAATTGGCAGGATTTCACTTACATTAAATGCAAGAATCGCGTATAATGACCGACCGAAAAAATCCCATCTACATGGGTAACTTGCACAATGAAGGCCAATTCTGGTCTCGACGTCTGTGAAGACGACACATAGGTAGATAAATGAGCGAAAAGTTACAAAAAGTATTAGCACGTGCTGGACACGGTTCTCGTCGTGAGATCGAATCGTTAATTAAATCCGGACGCGTAAGCGTGAACGGTGTGGTCGCTAAACTTGGTGAAAGACTGGAAGATGAGAGCAGTGTAGTTCGTATCGATGGTCACATTGTATCTGCAAAGGTTCAAGAAGAAGTGATCTGTCGTGTACTTGCGTACTACAAGCCTGAGGGTGAGCTGTGTACTCGTCATGACCCAGAAGGCCGTCGCACGGTTTTCGACCGTCTGCCAAAAATTCGTGGCTCTCGTTGGATCTCTGTTGGTCGTTTGGATGCAAACACGTCTGGTCTGCTACTTTTCACTACTGATGGTGAATTAGCAAACCGTCTAATGCACCCAAGTCGCCAAGTTGAGCGTGAATACCTAGTGCGTGTGTTTGGTGAAGTAACCGAACAAAAAGTTCGTAATCTAGTAAAAGGGGTTGAACTGGAAGACGGTTTAGCTCGCTTTGAAGACGTTGTCTACGCAGGTGGTGAAGGTATGAACCACACTTTCTACGTAGTGATCAACGAAGGTCGTAACCGCGAAGTTCGTCGTCTATGGGAATCTCAAGAGTGTACCGTTAGCCGTCTGAAACGTGTTCGTTACGGTGATATCTTCCTAGACAAAAAACTGCCTCGTGGCGGTTGGATGGAACTGGATCTGAAAGAAGTAAACTACCTGCGTGAGCTTGTAGAACTTCGCCCAGAGAAAGAAACCATGCTAGATTTGAGCAAGGATAATACGTCACGTAAGCGTGAACGTGCTCGCAGCCAAAAAATCCGCCGCGCGGTTAAGCGCCATGAAGAACGTGTAAGCACGTCTAAAGGTCGCAGCAACAATCCTGCTCGTCGTAAGCCAAAGAAAAATGCTGGCGAACAAGGTGCACGCAACAAGCATCGTTAATCGAGAGCGAAAAACGAAAATCAGAAAGGCTTGCCAATTGGCAAGCCTTTTTCTTATACACAAAAAGGCCAGTTTTCTATCTTCGGTGATGTTTGAAAATAAAAAAACACCAGCACTAGGCTGGTGTTTTTATTCATAAGAGAAGGAGCGTTAGTCGCGCTTCCAAAGCATATGGCAGAACTTATGTTCTGGGTCTCGGCTGATTAGCATACGAGCGAATACGTCATCAAGTACGTCATTTTCTTCGTTTACTAGGCCGATTCTAACTTCTGCATACGCTTCTTTGTCGACCTCAAAGCCCACATGTTCAACCCAGTCTTCACCAGTTTCAACAAGTTCTGCGGCACCGCGATCTTCAAATTGAGCAGTAAACAGAATGACATCAGCTGGCTCTAGATTGTCTGGAGCCATTTCAAGGAAGATGTCGTACGCTGCGTCGATAACGTCGTCGTAAGAAATCAAATCAGACATGCTTATGCTCGGCTCATGTATTTACGTTCAGCAGTGTTGATAACTACACGGTCACCAGTTGCGATGTATTCTGGAACTTGAACCACTAGACCTGAAGCAAAACGCGCAGGTTTAGTACGAGCAGAAGCTGAAGCACCTTTGATTGAAGGGTCAGTTTCTTCGATGACTAGTTCAACAGAAGAAGGCAGTTCAAGACCTACAGCAGAACCGTCCACAAGGATAATGTGAATACCTTGCGTGTCTTCGTTGATGAACAACATGTCGTCTTCAACTTCATTGTGTTTGAATGTGTACTGTGAGTAGTCTTCGTTATCCATAAAGATATGCTCATCGCCGTCAGCGTATGAGTACACAACTGCACGTTTGTTCATCTCAACTGTTTCTACAACGTCATCAGACTTGTAACGCTCGTCTACGCGTGCGCCAGTTGTTAGATCTGTACAACGCATTTTGTAGATTTTAGCGCCGCCACGACCGCCAGGAGTCGTTACTTCGATGTCTTTAACTAGAAGAGTTTTACCATTAGACTCGATTGCGAAGCCTTTTTTGATTTCACTTGCCTTTGGCATTGTATATTCCTATTCATACTTATTAAGCAAAACTCGCTGATTATAGCGCTAAGTTTGTTGTGTGGCACCAAAATTCATCGTGATTGTTGAATCAAGATTAAACGTTTGATTAGGGTTGATTCCGAATAGGGGCTAGGGGATCATAAGCGAATCTTACTGACAAACTTTGAGCGCGCTTTTTAATCCATGTCTCTTCCAGTTATCGATCCTAAACAACCTTTTCAACCAGAGTTTGCTCCTTTAATCAAAGAAGTGTTGATGTGCCTAACAGGCGGTCTAGGGCAAAATCTTCACAGCGTTTATGTGTACGGAAGTGTTGCGCGAAAAACGGCAATAGCAGGAAAGTCCAACCTGGATTTAGTTGTGGTGACAAAGTCGACGTTTGAGAACAACCGAGCGACGCTGCTCAATACTATAAAGTGGCGAGCTCAGCAAGATCACCCGCAAGTCAAGGGAGTGGCGATAAGAACGGCACTTGTTAGCGAAGTTGCCAATCTTGATAGCATTTTTACTTGGGGCTTTATGCTCAAGCACTGCTGTGTTTGTGTGCATGGCGATGACTTGGCTGATTGTTTTGGCGACTATGTGCCGAGTTGGGAAATTGCTAAGCACTGGAATATGGATGTTGAAGAATGGCTAGCAGTGTATCGAGCTAAGATTGTTCAGGCGACAAGCCTTGAGGAGCAAGTTCGTGCGCAGGTAGTCATCGCTAAAAAGTTATTAAGAGCTTCTTACTCTTTGGTGATGTATCGCGATAAGCGCTGGTTTGATGATCCAATAGAATGTGGTGAAGTGTTTTTGCAATATCATCCCGAGAAAAAACTGGAGATTGACCGCCTCTGCATATTGTTATCTGGAAGGCCAATTCCCAAGCGTTCGGTCATTGGCCTAATTGATGCTTTCGGTGGCTGGCTCGTGAAGCAGTACCAAAAGACTGAGTTTCGTATTGGTTAGAACAGTCCCATCTGTGGTGCTGAGAGGGTTTCAAAGTCTGTGCCGATAAATGGCAGAATCGCATCTGCAACAGGCTTTAGCTGCTTGTCGATGTAGTGCTGGTAGTCGATAGGACTGTTACGGTATTCATGAGGCTCAGGGCCATTTAGGGTAATCAAATACTCTATGCGCCCACGATTTTGATACTGTAAAGGTCGACCAAGCTTGGCATTAATGTCGTCGGCTAAACGTGCTGCACGCACTTGAGGTGGAATGTTTTTTTGGTACTCATGCAGCTTTCGGCGTAGTCGCTTTTGATAAACCAATTGGTCATCAAACTCCCCATTATTGGTTTTTTCTACTACTTCACGCACATAGTCACTCGGGTCTTCGCCGTGAAATACCATTCGATAGAGCGTGTTTTGGAATTTTTGCGCTAATGGCGTCCAGTCGGTACGCGCACTTTCTAGCCCTTTGAATACAATGCGCTCTTGTTCTCCTTCACCAATTAAACCCGCATAACGTTTTTTCGAGCCCGTTTCCGCGCCACGAATAGTTGGCATCAGAAACTTGCGGTAGTGAGTTTCATATTCAATTTCAAGCATTGAAGTGAGGTTGTACTCAGCGCGAAGATGCTCTTGCCACCAAGAGTTTATGTATTCAACCAAGTGATTGCCGACTTCATCCGCTTTCGCTTGGCTGTATGAACCATTCAAAGAGACAAATGTTGAGTCTGTGTCTCCATAAATCACTTGATAGCCTTTGTTTTCAATCAGCACTTTAGTTTGCTTCATGATTTCATGCCCACGCATGGTAATACTGGAAGCTAATCGAGTATCAAAGAAACGACATCCCGATGAGCCCAATACGCCATAAAACGAGTTCATGATGATTTTGATTGCTTGAGAAAAGGCTTTCTCGTTGTTTTTCTTCGCAACATCTCGTGCCGCCCAAAGCTTTTCGATCATCTCTGGCAAAAAGTGTTTCGAACGATGAAACTGACCACCACGAAAACCAGGCACGGCTTGATCGTCATCCTTACCAATGTCCAGTAATAAACCTTCGACCAAACCCATTGGGTCGATCAGGAAAGAGCGAATAATAGAGGGATATAGACTCTTAAAATCCAGCACTAAAACTGAGTCATAAAGGCTAGGGATAGAGTCCATTACGTAACCGCCGGGACTCGCAATCCAGTTTTCAGGGTGCAAATTGGGTGCGACGTAACCTGCTCGATGAATTTGTGGCAAATAAAGATTGGTGAACGCCGCGACTGAGCCTCCGACGCGATCCAACTCAACTCCCGTCAACCTCGACCGTTCAATAGCAAACGCGAGGAGATGAGTGTGCTCGAAGATTTTGTTTACCAGCACGCAGTCTTGCAGGTTGTATTTGGCAAGTGAAGGCTTATCGGAGCGATACATGCGATTGATTTCGTCCATACGGTCATGCACGTTATGGATCTCTTTACCTTCACCGAGTAGTTCTTGTGACACCGATTCTAACGACCAAGACCGAAAGTGATAAGTTGCGGTTTTTAGTGTATCGATGCCATCGAGTACTACACGTCCAGGTATTGAGATAAACCCCTGTTGGCTTTGGGATGAGCTACGAAAGAAGCTTGGCTGATCGGCGCGACCCAACATCAACTTCATGTTGTGCCATTCCGCACGTTTATGAAGGAGACGAAAATCGAAGTCGATAACGTTCCAACCAACAATAACATCAGGATCGAACGACTTAAACCAAGCAATCAATGCTTCGAGTAGTGCTTTTTCATTTTGAACCCATTGAATATTTGTTTCAGCTGGTTCTGGTTCTCCAATCATAATGACTCGAGAGTCATGAGGGCTATCCAAACCGATGGAGTATAGAATGCCTTTTTCTGAACACTCCAAGTCTAGCGAAACGACATGCAACTTAGGCTCATAGTCACCACTTCGACACTTTGCATTCTGGATACGATGAAAGCCATTTCGCGATTGCTGATGACCTGTAAACTCCACACTCCCTTTAATAAAGCGCTCCATTAGATAGCGGTCAGCGAGTCGTATATCGCCTTCGTAAGTCACGATATCTTGCTGTGAGAGCAGATCTTGTAATACGAGTGCTTCTTTGGTTACTTTCGTATAGCAAGCTGCGAGAGGGGTATGCTCGAACGTTTTCAGTTCAAGAGTTCGAATTTCAACTTGAATACTTTTCGATAGCGCCAGGTTTTGGGTTTGCTCAATGTACTCTTGAGCGATGAAGAACACGGGTTTCTCACCATTGATCAATAGTTGAGTCGGACCTGCTTCTGTCGCGAGCCACAACTCTATCTGAGTTTGGCCTTTGATGTCTCGTGCTTGGCGAGTAAGTAGGAAACCTTGTTGGATGTTCAAAAGAGAGAAACCTTATAAATTTTTCAAGTCGCCATTCTAACATTATGGACTGTAAAAATAACCAGTAATAGAAAATGGAATTAGATACTTCAGCATAGTTACTTCTGGCTTGTTTAATCGGAGGTTTTTAGCAATTACAAATGGCTTAAAAAAGGATTTCTAGTTAACGATCTCTGTATATTAAACCACCAGATCTGCCAGTTGTTTTCTCGTTTGCAAGTTAAGTGATTCTCATATATCGAGGTTATATGGATATAGATACTTGATTTGTTGGGGGTAATGTTGTTAATTAGTTTTTCCTAGATTTCGGCTCTGCACATCACGCTCTGAAATAATAGAGTGGTTTATGAATAAGTTCTTGCTAAAGTTTGCGTTTCAGCACATATTCATAGAAAGCAATTTTTTGCCAAATACGTTAGTATATAGGCAGTCATACTGATATCCACATTTAGTAAAATTATGTGGGTGCAGAGCCAATAAAAAGTGTGGAGATACAAGTTTGATTAATGTTTTCCTTGTAGATGATCACGAGCTGGTTCGCACAGGGATACGACGTATTATTGAAGACGTCCGTGGAATGAACGTAGCAGGAGAAGCTGACAGCGGTGAAGATGCAGTGAAATGGTGTCGCAGTAATCATGCTGACGTCGTTTTAATGGACATGAACATGCCTGGGATTGGCGGCTTGGAAGCCACCAAGAAAATTCTTCGCGTGAATCCAGATGTGAAAATCATCGTACTAACCGTTCATACGGAAAATCCGTTTCCAACCAAAGTGATGCAGGCTGGTGCTTCTGGTTATTTAACCAAAGGTGCAGGGCCGGATGAAATGGTAAATGCAATTCGTGTGGTCAATAGTGGGCAGCGTTACATCTCTCCAGAGATAGCGCAGCAAATGGCATTGAGCCAGTTCTCACCTGCCTCTGAAAACCCATTTAAAGATTTGTCCGAACGTGAACTGCAAATCATGCTTATGATCACGAAAGGTCAGAAAGTAACGGATATTTCTGAGCAACTTAACTTAAGTCCAAAGACAGTCAACAGCTACCGCTATCGACTGTTTAGCAAGCTGGACATTAATGGTGACGTTGAGTTAACACACTTAGCGATTCGCCACGGAATGCTGGACACCGAGACCCTTTAGTGTGAATCCTCCTTTCGATTCGGCTTCCTTTCTCAAGACAGTAACTCATCAGCCCGGCGTGTACCGCATGTACAACGCCGATGCTGTTGTCATTTACGTCGGTAAAGCCAAAGATCTTCAAAAACGCCTTTCTAGTTACTTTCGCAAAAAAGTCGACAGTGAAAAAACACGCGCTTTGGTGAGCAATATTGCCAAAATAGATGTCACGGTGACGCATACCGAGACAGAAGCGCTGATTCTCGAACACAATTACATCAAGCAGTATTTACCGAAATACAACGTGCTTCTGCGTGATGACAAATCGTACCCTTATATATTCATTAGCGGTCATAAACATCCGAGATTGTCGATGCACCGTGGGGCCAAGAAGCGTAAAGGCGAGTATTTTGGTCCTTACCCTGACTCAGGGGCGGTACGAGAAACGCTGCACTTGCTGCAAAAAATATTTCCTGTTAGACAGTGTGAAGATACGGTTTACTCCAATCGAACGCGCCCTTGCTTGATGTATCAAATTGGTCGCTGCGCTGGCCCGTGTGTTAGCTCGATTATCTCAGATGAAGAGTATGCTGAGCTGGTGGGTTTTGTTCGTCTATTTCTGCAAGGTAAAGATCAGCAAGTACTGAAGCAGTTGATAGAGAAAATGGAGGTTGCTAGTCAGCAACTTCGGTTTGAAGACGCGGCAAAGTTTCGTGATCAGATACAAGCGATAAGACGAGTCCAAGAACAGCAATATGTATCGGAAGACAGCATGGACGATATGGATGTGCTGGGTTTTGCGCAAGAGAACGGCATTGCTTGCATCCACATATTGATGATTCGTCAGGGTAAAGTGTTAGGCAGTCGCAGTCATTTCCCTAAGATTCCTCAAAACACGAGCCAACAAGAGGTATTCGATAGCTTTTTGACTCAGTACTACCTGAGCCACAATGAGGCGCGAACAATCCCATCTCGAATAATACTGAACCAAGAGTTGGCCGACGATCTCGAATCCATTCAAAAAGCACTGAGTGAAGTCGCAGGGCGTAAGGTTCATTTCCATACTTCTCCGACTGGTGCGAGAGGGAGATATCTTAAGCTGTCTAATACCAATGCACTTACTGCCATCACGACAAAAATCAACCATAAGATGACGATCAACCAACGTTTCAAAGCACTTCGCGAGACGCTGGGAATGGAGTCTATTATGAGGATGGAGTGTTTTGATATTTCCCATACGATGGGCGAGAGCACTATCGCATCATGTGTGGTCTTCAACAACGAAGGTCCGGTAAAGCAAGAATATCGACGCTATAACATTACTGGAATCACGGGGGGCGATGATTATGCAGCGATGGGGCAGGCGTTAGAGCGTCGCTACTCAAAGCAGTTGGATGTAGAAAAAATCCCAGACATCATCTTTATTGATGGTGGTAAAGGTCAGTTAAATCGTGCGCATGAAATCATCGCCCAGTATTGGGGAGATTGGCCTAAGCGACCAATCATGATTGGTATTGCCAAAGGTGTAACACGTAAACCTGGCCTTGAAACCTTAATTACGGTCGATGGCGAAGAGTTCAACTTACCTAGTGACGCTCCAGCGCTACATTTGATTCAACATATTCGCGATGAGAGTCATAATCATGCGATTGCGGGTCACAGAGCGAAACGTGGTAAAACTCGACGTACAAGCGCGTTGGAGGGGATTGAAGGTGTTGGGCCAAAACGACGCCAAGCTTTATTGAAATACATGGGTGGATTGCAGGAACTTAAGCGCGCAAGTGTTGAAGAAATCGCCAAAGTACCGGGAATTAGTCACTCTTTAGCAGAAATTATTTTCCAAGCATTGAAACAATAAGGAAAATCCAGCAACATAAACACGCAATGTGTAAGAGAATAATAAAATGCGTTTGAATATCCCGAACATTCTGTCCCTTCTTAGACTGTTCTTAATCCCTGTATTCGTGGTTGTTTTCTATCTGCCTTATTCTTGGGCGCCCTTTGCGGCAGCAATGGTGTTCTGGGTTGCAGGTTTTACCGACTGGTTAGATGGCATGCTAGCTCGTAAACTTGGCCAAACTTCAAGGTTTGGTGCGTTTATCGATCCAGTCGCTGATAAAGTACTGGTTGCGACAGCGTTGATTTTGATTACAGAGCACTACCACACCATTTGGGTCACTATCCCTGCTGTAACCATGATTGCGCGAGAGATTATCATCTCTGCATTGCGTGAATGGATGGCTGAAATCGGTAAACGCGCAAGTGTCGCTGTATCCTGGGTTGGTAAAGTAAAAACAGTTTCTCAGATGTTTGCATTATGGGTTCTGATTTGGCGCTATGACGAATGGATGGTTTGGCTAGGCTTTGCCGCTCTGTACGTCGCTACATTCCTAACATATTGGTCGATGGTTCAGTATCTTGCAGCAGCAAAAGATGATTTGCTGAACGAAGAACATCACTAAACGAGATTAAGAAAGCAGGTCGCTATGCCTGCTTTTTTTGTGCATTTCGAATGACTTTCTAAAAATAGAAATGTGATCTAAATCTTGTTTTTTGTTCAGTCGGTGTTTGTTAGATTTGTAATTGTCCAATTATCTCTACTTGAAATGGCGAGAACCTACCGTAGCAGCGGGTGCTGAGTAGCCATAAACTCAAGATAAACAAGTGTAATTGGTCATGTTTTCGTATTAAAACTAATCAATCTACAGTCTTTCGCACAAAATCTGGCCAAACGATTTAAAAAAATAAAAATAGTGTTGACTCGATCGCTCGAATCCGTAGAATGCATCCCGTACCCAAGAGAGCGCGGCTTGAAAGGGTGGTGAAAAAGCGATGCTTACTTCACAAATGAGGCGCCTTGGCAGAGTGGCTATGCAGCGGATTGCAAATCCGTGGACCTCGGTTCGACTCCGGGAGGCGCCTCCATTATTCTTTTGAGAGTGAATTACTTTCGAGAATAAATGCGACACTAGCTCAGTTGGTAGAGCGCAACCTTGCCAAGGTTGAGGTCACGAGTTCGAACCTCGTGTGTCGCTCCAAATTATAGATATGGCGTTATGCGGTATCAGATGGTGTTTTACTTTTCTGTAAAGGCATCACAAAGAATATTTGTGTGCCCTGGTGGTGGAATTGGTAGACACAAGGGATTTAAAATCCCTCGACGTTCGCGTTGTGCCGGTTCAAGTCCGGCCCGGGGCACCATCTTAAATCTGCGACACTAGCTCAGTTGGTAGAGCGCAACCTTGCCAAGGTTGAGGTCACGAGTTCGAACCTCGTGTGTCGCTCCAGATTGATAAGCCCAGCTTTTTAGCTGGGCTTTTTCGTATTTGTTGTTTCTCAACAACTTCAAAAAGTAAGTCCGACTCTCGCCAAACAAATAAATGCAAATTCTAAGCTATCTGGGAAACCAGTTCTTTTAAATGCACATCCATACTATTCAACCAGTTTTATTTATGACTTTGTTAGATGCATATCGACAGAACAAGATAAATTCACCTCTATCAGGTAAGTTATTGAGATCAGAATAAGAATGGTTTTGTTGTGATCGCTGTCAACTTATGAATTGTGAAAAGTCGTTGCCAGAAGATTTTATTTTGTGATAAATTCGCGCGCAATCTCGGAGCGTAATTTATGACGCTAGTTCTCTGGGGGATACGCGTAGTGACCATTCAAGCTGATTGTGACACTACGTAGGGTAGGTATCGGTAAAGCCATTTGTCGATAGACGGGATACTAATGCTGTAAATGCAGCATGTTAATGGGAAACCCAACATTGAAACCTTTGAATAAACACACACTAATCAGCTTCATACTGCCGAAATGTCCTGTTTTACAAAACGGTTGCATTACGGAACCTTGATTAATTCCCAGCACAAATAAAAGTCACCGATGTTGTGACTGACTATCTGTATTTGTCTTTTACGTAGCGACAAATGCGGAGGTTTACCTATATCTCCTGTAATTAAATTCAAACGAAAATAAATACAGGTTCGAGAATTATTACAATTCAAGGGATTAAGTAGTATGAGCACTGCCTTTGAAGTCGATAACACTATCGCAAACATTTTTTCTTCTCAGGTTCCTTTTGTTGAGGGAACGTATGACTTAACGCCGGATCAAGTTCTATTAGAACAGGCGGAGCATGAATCTGAGGTTCGTTCTTATCCACGTCGTCTACCGATTGCGATAAAGCAAGCATATGGCTGTTTGGTAGAAGATACTCGTGGTCAAGTCTTCCTAGATTGTCTAGCTGGTGCTGGTACTTTAGCGTTGGGTTACAACCATCCTGAAATTAACCAAGCGTTAAAAGAGCAGTTAGACTCTGGTCTGCCTTATCAAACTCTTGATATTGCCACTTCTGCTAAAACTCACTTTATTAAGTCTGTGAAGTCTTTTCTTCCTCAAGAGCTGGGCGATAACTGTGTTATTCAGTTCTGTGGACCATCGGGTGCTGATGCGGTTGAAGCTGCGATCAAGCTAGCGAAACAAACGACAGGTCGTAATACCATGTTTGCTTTCCGTGGTGCATACCACGGTATGACAAACGGTACGATGGGCATGATGGGTAATTTAGGAACAAAAGCGCGTCGTACTGGCTTAATGTCAGATGTGCACTTTATGCCTTTCCCATACAACCTACGCTGTCCATTTGGTCTTGGTGGTGACGAAGGTGCGAAAGCAAGCATTCGTTATATAGAGCGTTTATTGAACGATGATGAAGCGGGTATCATGAAACCTGCTGCGATCATCGTAGAGCCAGTTCAAGGTGAGGGCGGTGTAATTCCTGCTCCAGCATTCTGGTTGCGCGAACTACGTCGTATTTGTGATGAGCACGGTATCCTGCTGATTTTTGATGAAATCCAGTGTGGTGTGGGTAAATCTGGTTACAACTTCGCTTTCGAAGAAGCGGGTATCGTGCCTGATGTATTGTGTCTTTCTAAAGCGATTGGCGGCGGCTTGCCAATGTCACTGCTTGTGATCAATAAGCAACATGATACGTGGAAGCCAGGCGAGCACACGGGCACATTCCGTGGTAACCAACTTGCAATGGTTTCAGGTGCTAAAGCGCTTGAAATTATCCAACGTGACAACCTTGTTGAGCATGCGAACGTTGCGGGCCAATACCTACGTTTTGGTCTTGAAAGCATCCAAAAACGTGTTAACTGTATTGCTGAAGTTCGTGGCAAAGGCTTGATGCTAGGCGTTGAAATCAAGAATCCTAACGGCGAGCTTAACAAGTTTGGTGAGCCTCTTGCTGACGGTCAGTTGACCCTAGCGATTCAACGTGCTGCGCTTGAGCGTGGTTTGATGGTTGAGAAAGGCGGCCGCGAAGGTTCTGTTATTCGCTTCCTTCCACCACTTATCATTTCATTCGAACAGATTGACTTCGCATTACGTGTGCTTGAAGAAGCGATCATCGCCTCAGGCGGTAGCCACGTTGAAGCTGCACCACAAGAAGAGTGGAAAAAGCACTTCATCCATACCGGTGAACTAGGCAGTGCTGAGTTTGCATCAGTAATGAACCACACAACTGCTGCAATGAAGTCAGTGTTTGAACAAGTTAGCGCACCATACTCAGGTATGGATCCTAAAGTGTTAGAAGATGCGATCAACGCGGTTGACCTAGACAACAAAAATGCGCCACTTAAATCCGTAATCGATGATGCGGCAGAGCTGGTGGCAAAGAACGCTATCTTCACTCAGCACCCAGACTGCATTGCACATTTACACACTCCACCGCTGATGCCAGCGATTGCTGCAGAAGCTATGATTGCTGCTCTGAACCAATCAATGGATTCATGGGACCAAGCATCTTCTGCAACTTACGTAGAGCAAAAAGTGGTGAACTGGCTATGCGACAAGTACGACCTAAGCGAAAAAGCCGATGGTATTTTCACGAGCGGTGGCACGCAAAGTAACCAAATGGGTTTGATGCTGGCACGTGATTGGATCGCAGATAAGCTAAGTGGTCACTCAATCCAGAAGTTAGGTCTGCCTGACTACGCTGACAAACTTCGCATTGTATGTTCTAAGAAATCACACTTCACAGTTCAAAAGTCTGCATCTTGGATGGGGCTTGGTGAGAAAGCGGTGATGACTGTGGATGCAAACGCTGATGGCACCATGGATATCACGAAGCTAGATGAAGTGATTGCGCAAGCGAAAGCTGAAGGGTTAATTCCATTTGCGATTGTTGGTACTGCGGGTACGACGGATCACGGTGCAATTGATGACCTAGACTTCATCGCCGACATGGCAGTCAAGCACGACATGTGGATGCATGTGGATGGTGCTTACGGTGGTGCGCTGATCCTTAGCAGTCATAAGTCTCGTCTGAAAGGCGTTGAGCGCGCTCACTCTATCAGTGTCGATTTCCACAAATTGTTCTACCAAACAATCAGCTGTGGCGCACTTTTGGTGAACGACAAGTCGAACTTTAAGTTCTTGCTTCATCACGCAGATTACTTGAATCGTGAGCACGATGAGCTACCAAACTTGGTCGATAAATCTATCGCGACAACCAAACGTTTCGATGCATTGAAAGTCTTTATGACCATGCAAAACGTGGGTCCGAAGGCACTGGGTGACATGTACGATCATCTACTCGCTCAAACGCTTGAAGTGGCTGACATGATCCGTACAAACGATCAGTTTGAACTACTAGCTGAGCCTTCATTGTCGACGGTATTGTTCCGTGCAACACACGAAACAGCAGATCTTGATGAACTGAACAAAGCGCTACGTTTAGAAGCGTTGACTCGCGGTATCGCGGTATTGGGTGAAACCATTGTCGACGGTAAAACCGCGCTTAAATTTACGATTTTGAACCCGTGTCTAACGACTGCGGACTTTGAATCTTTGCTCTCTAAAATCAATATGCTAGCAGTTGAGCTAGTTTAACAAAGGTAACGGAAAACTATGGCAATTCTACAGATTGGTGCAGGCGGCGTTGGCTGGGTAGTTGCACACAAAGCAGCACAAAACAACGACGTTCTGGGTGATATCACAATCGCATCACGTACCGTAGGTAAGTGTGAGAAAATCATCGAATCGATTCAGAAGAAAAACAATCTGAAAGATTCAACTAAGAAACTAGAAGCTCGTGCAGTAAATGCTGACGACGTAGATTCTCTTGTTGCTTTGATTGAAGAAGTGAAGCCGGACCTAGTCATCAACGCGGGTCCTCCTTGGGTAAACATGCCAATCATGGAAGCGTGTTACCGAGCAAAAGTTTCATACCTAGATACATCAGTCGCGGTTGACCTATGTTCAGAAGGTCAACAAGTCCCTGAAGCTTACGATTGGCAATGGGGCTACCGTGAGAAGTTCGAAGAAGCGGGCATCACTGGCATCTTAGGCGCTGGTTTCGATCCTGGCGTAGTTTCTGTGTTTGCAGCATACGCAGTAAAACATCTGTTCGACGAGATCGACACAATCGACGTGATGGATGTAAACGCGGGTGATCACGGTAAGAAGTTTGCAACGAACTTTGACCCAGAAACCAATATGTTAGAGATCCAAGGTGACTCTTTCTACTGGGAAAATGGCGAGTGGAAGCAAGTACCTTGTCACTCACGTATGCTTGAGTTCGAATTCCCGAACTGTGGCTCGCACAAAGTGTACTCAATGGCGCACGACGAAGTGCGTTCAATGAAAGAGTTCATCCCTGCGAAACGTATTGAGTTCTGGATGGGCTTCGGTGATCGTTACCTTAATTACTTCAACGTAATGCGCGACATCGGCCTACTAAGTCCAGATCCGCTAACGCTGCACGATGGCACAGTAGTACAGCCTCTTCATGTATTGAAAGCACTACTACCAGATCCAACGTCTCTAGCGCCGGGTTACAAAGGTTTAACGTGTATCGGTACTTGGGTTCAAGGTAAGAAAGACGGCAAAGAGCGTAGCGTATTCATCTACAACAACGCTGACCACGAAGTGGCATACGAAGATGTCGAGCATCAAGCGATCTCTTACACAACAGGTGTACCAGCGATCACTGCCGCACTTCAATTCTTCCGTGGCAAGTGGGCTGACAAAGGCGTGTTCAACATGGAGCAGCTAGACCCAGATCCGTTCCTAGAAACAATGCCAGAAATCGGTCTAGATTGGCATGTTCAGGAGTTGGAACCGGCTCAAGGCCTACCAGTTATCCACGCTTTGAAGTAATTCTTGTTATTTGCCTCTGTGGCTTTGTCGAACGTGCTCATTTACATTCGTAAACTCCACGCGTTCTCCTCGCTACAGAGACAAATTTTGGCGAATTACAAACAAAGTTAAATAATTAAAATCTAAGCCGATGCAACAGCGTCGGCTTTGTTCGATTTTATAGTGGCTTCGTTCAGGCGAAAGCACTCAAGGTATTAACATGCAACACAATGAACTAAAAACTCCGTACTTCATGATCAATGAAGACAAGCTGATTGCGAACCTAGAGAAAGCAAAACAGCTAAAAGAAATCTCAGGTGTAAAGCTTGTGCTAGCACTGAAGTGTTTCTCTACTTGGGGTGTGTTTGACATCATCAAGCCTTACTTAGACGGCACAACCAGCTCCGGCCCATTCGAAGTAAAACTTGGATACGAAACGTTTGGTGGCGAAACGCACGCCTACAGTGTGGGTTACAGCGAAGATGACGTACGTGAAGTCGCAGACATCTGTGACAAAATGATTTTCAACTCGCAATCTCAACTTGCAGCTTACCGCCACATTGTTGAAGGCAAAGCGTCGATTGGTTTACGTTTAAATCCGGGCGTGAGCTACGCGGGTCAAGACCTCGCAAACCCTGCGCGCAAATTCTCTCGCTTAGGTGTACAAGCTGATCACATCAAACCTGAAGTATTTGAAGGTATTGATGGCGTGATGTTCCATATGAATTGTGAAAACAAAGATGTGGACGCGTTTATCGGCCTATTAGATGCGATTTCAGAGCAGTTTGGCGAATACCTAAACAAGCTGGATTGGGTGAGCATGGGTGGCGGCGTATTCTTCACGTGGCCGGGTTACGATATTGAGAAGCTAGGTCTAGCGTTAAAAGCATTCTCTGAGAAGCACGGCGTGCAAATGTACCTAGAGCCGGGTGAAGCCATCATCACTAAGACGACAGACTTAGTGGTTACTGTGGTCGATATCGTTGAGAACGTGAAGAAGACAGCAATTGTTGACTCTGCAACTGAAGCACACCGTCTTGATACGCTGATTTACAATGAACCAGCTTCCATTCTAGAGGCATCTGACAACGGCGAGCACGAGTACGTGATTGGTTCGTGTTCATGTCTTGCCGGTGATCAGTTCTGTGTGGCGAATTTTGATCAGCCACTAGAGATTGGTCAACGTCTGCACATTCTAGACAGCGCTGGTTACACGATGGTGAAACTAAACTGGTTCAATGGTCTACGTATGCCTTCTGTTTACTGTGAGCGTTCAAGCGGCGAGATTCAAAAACTGAATGAGTTTGACTACTCAGACTTCAAACGCTCACTGTCACAGTGGTCTGTGAAGTAATGTTTTTCTCATGCTTACAATGACAAAGAGCAGCTATTTATAGCTGCTCTTTTTCTATGAATAAAAGGCTAAATCGACTAGCTTTCAATTATCACTCTGGTGTCTTCGCTGAGCGCTTCTAACTCGTTCGCCACATCTTCGATTTCCAATTCGCTTGGCAGCTTGATAGCCATTTTGGCGCTGAACAAGCTAGAACTCACACCGCCACCCCCGGCAATAAATACGCGTTGGCAATCCATATCTAAAATAGAGATACCTTGTGCATCCAGAACGTGAGTGATTTCATTGACGATACCTGCACGGTCATTGGAATCGAGACGAAGTTGGAAAATGGTATCTTCTTTGTGTGAGTGAGGCTCTGAATCCACAAATTTAACTACTAGAGTCTGGCAGGCTGAAAACGCTTCTTTCACCGTGTCCGCGTTTTCTTCAGGTAACTCAACTTTTATCACCCCAGCGACTTGGTCTTCAATAAAGTTTACTTTACTGATTAACCATTTGCCTCCGTTTTCATGAGTAACAGCAGCCAGTTGTTTGATAGTCGCCGGTGATGCTTGACCGACAAAGTTAACGATAAACACAGTGTTCATGATGTCCCCTCCTGGAATAAGGTTTGGACGCAGTGCGGTGGAACGCATCGCTTAAGTTATTGGAATAAGTCCTTTTCTTCAGTGTAGGTCCTAGGAAGGGGTTATGTTTGATAGAAGTCAATTTTTCACACTAATTCGCGAAGCAAATAATCAAAACAGTGCACTAGATACAAAAAAGAGCAGCCGTTTGGCTGCTCTTCATTAATGTCGTTCAATATGGTTGGCTTAGAACGTTACTTTCAGCTCTACGCCGTAAAACTGACTGTCGTAGCTTGCACCTGCGTCCATGGCAAACTTCGCAACATCTTGATTGCCGAACCAAGGTGAGGAGTTGAATTTCAATTCAGCGCTGCCGCCCCATGCGTCAGTCACCCAGTGGTGGATATGACCAACAGGGTTTAGGAAGAAGAGAGAAACGTCGCCTGCAGTTTCTGAACCTAACACTTCGCCGCCATTTGCTACGATGTCTTGCTCTGCTGTTAGCATCATTTCACCCACGACCGCACCAAAGAATGGCGTGATAAAGATGTCCTGCCAAGAAGGGACTTCTGCAAACGCTTCAACACCGTATTCCCAGAAGAAAGTAGACATGGTGGCAGAGTACAAGAATGATTCAAATTCGTTGTAACCTGCATGTCTTGCCGCTGTGTAGTAAACACCGCCAAAGTATGGGTGCATGATGTAGTTTAGGAAGTGTTCGTCACGGTCCCATACCGGGCCATCAGAAACGTTATCTTTCCATTTGCTACCCAGCTTGCTCATGTCGCGGTCTTCTTCGTCCCACTTAGTAATGCTTTCAGGAAGAAACGTCATCAAACCAACAGTAGCCACACTCAGGCCAAGGATGGTGTACGTCTGGCCCATTAGGTAATCCCAGTCCTTATCTTGAGGAACGATAAGGTGTCTAGGCTGAAGGCCTGCGTCAAGATTTAAAGAATCATCGTTATTCTGTTCAAAAGCAAGACTGCGATTTTGAGATTCGAAGGTGTACAGATTGGTTGTTTCGCAGTAACCTGACATACAATCAGGCGTGTAAGAAAACTCTGAGTGGCGGCTCATATCGTACTGGCTTGCGTTAGCAACGGCCGACGTCGTCAGTAAGAGTCCTGCGAGAGTCTTCTTGAACATGGATGATTTTGACACAAAGGTCTCCGAGTTAATGGTTTGATGATCGGGCTCACAATTATCCCTTAAAAGAAAACCCATTTAAATACTTGACCTTAATTTAATCCCAACAAATTGACTAAGCGATTAGTCTGATAAAAAGAAAACGATATAAGTGCTCCGTATAGAAATAGAATTGTGCTTATGTTCAGGAGTCAGTTGTGAAAATTGCAATGCTAAGTACTGGTGAGGAAGTGCTTCACGGAGATATTGTTGATACTAACGCGGCGTGGCTGTCGAGTTTGTTTTATCAGCATGGGTTTGGTTTAACCAAACGATCCACTGTGGGAGACAAGCAGTCGAGCTTAATCGAAGAGTTTTTAATGCTGAGCTTCAACAATGACGTAGTCATTGTTAACGGTGGATTGGGGCCAACGACCGACGACATGAGCGCCGCAGCGGCAGCGAAAGCGGCTGAGTGCAAACTGGTATTGTTTAAAGAATGGCTAGAGCAGCTGGAGAGCATGTATGCTCGGCGTGGCATTCCTATGCCTGATAGCAATTTAAAACAAGCCATGCTACCTGAAATCGCACAAATTTTAGACAATCCTATTGGCACGGCATGTGGCTTTAAAATGCTGATCAATGACGCGATTTTTTATTTTACTCCTGGTGTACCAAGCGAATTCAAATTGATGGCAGAAACACAAATTTTGCCTGATCTTCGAAGAGTATTTCCTGATGTAAAAGGTTCATGCTGTAGTCGAATCTACACTTTTGGTCTTTCTGAATCTGGGATCTCGGATAAGTTGGATCAGCTAAAACTGCCACAAGGCTATGAGCTTGGGTATCGCTCTTATCTGCCTTTTATTGAAGTGAAGCTGTTTGGCCCGGCAGATCAGCTTGAACAACGTTTGAAGCTGATGCAGTTGATCAACAAGCACCTCGAAAGCAATACGGTTAGCATCGACCTTCCGATGGTTGAGCATGTAGGACAACTGCTGGCGGATAAAGATCTCACACTTTCTGTGTCTGAAAAAAGCAGTGCCGGATATTTAACCTACTGGTTAAACAGTGATGAAAATGTAGAAAAGCAATTGGGCCACGGTTGGGTGCTGGCAGGGCGTAACCAAACTGTAAACCATGAGGGCGATCCATTGGCTGCGACATTTGCGTTAGCGGGAGCGACTCGCGAAAAGTGCGCTACCGATTTAGCATTAGTGACCGGACAAGTTGAAGGTGGGGTATTTTCTGTCGCCTTGTCTACACCATCAGGTGAATGGGGCGCGTCTTATAAGTTAGCGAAAAAGTATCAGCGTGACGACCAAGTGAAAGTGATCAGCACCGCAGCGCTGGATTTATTACGCCGTTACTTAGAGCGAAAACCTATGTTTGCCCACTATGCGTTTTTAGAGAAAGTGAAAGAGATGCATATTCCTAACAGCGCACTTTAGGCTATTCACCATCTACAGATAACAAAAAGCCAAGGCGATCGCCTTGGCTTTTTCGTGTTTCTTCGTCTGGAACTATGCGCGCTTTTCTTTCATCGCGTAGTTCACACCAGTCAGCGAAACGCTTGATTTGGCTTTACAGATACAAGGGAGAATCTCATCACCTTGCGTGTAAGCCATGGCAAAACCAACATACTCCACTTCACCAGATTCCAACTTACAACGACAAGCACCGCAGTGACCGTCGCGACAGTTGTATTCTGGAAGTAACCCCGCCTGTTCCATGGTCTCCAAAATGGTATTGGATGGGTTGGATTCAATGCTAACAAGTTTGTTGATTTTGATGGTTGGCATTACAGCTCAAACCCTTCAAAGTCGTCTGCGCGAACTTCGTTGTCAATCTGACCGACTAGGTAAGACGAAATTTCCGCTTCTTGAGGCGCTACTTGAACGTTATCTGAAGACAACCAAGCGTTAATCCATGGGATTGGGTTGGTTGTTGCTTCTGGGTACGCTGCTGGTAGGCCTACCGCTTGCATACGGATGTTGGTGATGTACTCAACGTATTGGCTCAGGATGTCTTTGTTCAATCCGATCATTGAACCGTCTTTGAACAAGTACTCTGCCCATTCCTTCTCTTGCTCTGCCGCTTCTTTGAATAGGTCAAAACAGTCTTGTTTTGCTTCTTCTGCGATTTGCATGAATGAGAAGTCATCTTGACCGTTACGAAGCAGGTTGATCATGTGCTGCGTGCCATTCAAGTGAAGCGCTTCATCACGAGCGATCAGCTTGATGATTTTCGCGTTACCTTCCATTAGCTCACGCTCTGCGAAAGCGAATGAACACGCGAAACTTACGTAGAAACGGATTGCTTCTAGCGCGTTTACAGACATCAGACAGATGTACAGTTTCTTCTTAAGATCGTACAGGCTCACTTTAACCGTTTCGCCGTTCAAAACGTGCTCACCTTCACCGTAACGGTGGTAGTCATTTGTCGCTTGGATCAGGTCATCGTAGTAGTGTGCGATGTCTTTCGCACGCTTAAGGATGTGCTCGTTTTCAACGATGTCATCGAATACCACACTTGGATCATTCACGATGTTACGGATGATGTGTGTGTATGAACGAGAGTGAATCGTTTCAGAGAAAGACCAAGTTTCAATCCATGTTTCTAGCTCAGGAAGAGAAACAAGTGGAAGTAGTGCCACGTTTGGGCTACGACCTTGGATTGAGTCTAGAAGCGTTTGGTACTTCAAGTTAGAGATGAAGATGTGCTTCTCGTGGTCTGGCAGTTTGTTGTAATCGATACGATCGCTAGATACGTCAACTTCTTCTGGACGCCAGAAGAAAGACAGTTGCTTTTCGATAAGCTTTTCGAAAATTTCGAATTTTTGTTGGTCGTAACGAGCAACGTTTACTGATTGACCAAGGAACATAGGTTCTTTCAGTTGGTCATTTTTGTTCTGGTTAAAAGTACTGTAAGCCATAATGCCTCAATTCCTTTTAGACCTCCCCATAAGGGGAGGTGTTCGATATTCTGTTACTGCGGATTGTTAGGGTAGGGAAGATTAAATCTTACAACCGCCGCCTGCACAATCGTCATCTTGTGGTTGAACCGCGTCTTTCTGGTCGTCTTTCGCACCATCACGAGTGTTATGGTAGTAAAGCGTCTTAACACCAAACTTATACGCTGTAAGTAGGTCTTGAAGAAGTTTCTTCATTGGAACCTTGCCCGTCTCGTAACGCGATGGGTCGTAGTTTGTGTTTGCAGAGATCGCTTGGTCAACGAATTTCTGCATGATGCCAACAAGGTGAAGGTAACCGTCGTTAGAACCGATATTCCAAAGCAGTTCGTAGTTGTTTTTCAGTTCTGTGAACTCAGGAACAACTTGCTTCAAGATACCATCTTTCGATGCTTTTACAGATACGTAACCGCGTGGTGGCTCAATACCGTTTGTTGCGTTCGAGATCTGAGAAGAGGTCTCAGAAGGCATTAGCGCTGTCAGTGTTGAGTTACGAAGACCGTGTTCCATGATTTCTTGACGTAAGCTGTCCCAATCGTAGTGCAGCTCTTCATCACAAATTAGGTCGATATCTTTCTTGTAAGTGTCGATTGGAAGTAAGCCTTTCGCGTAGTTTGTTTCGTGGAACGAAGGACACTTGCCTTGTTCTTTTGCTAGCGCTACTGATGCTTTTAGCAAGTAGTATTGCATTGCTTCAAACGTGCGGTGAGTCAGGCCATTTGCGCTGCCATCAGAGTATTTCACTCCGTGCTTCGCTAGGTAGTAAGCGAAGTTGATAACACCAACACCTAGCGTACGACGGTTCATTGTTGACTTGTACGCCGCTGGTAGTGGGTAATCTTGGTAATCCAGTAGTGCGTCTAGAGCGCGAACAACCAGATCAGAAAGCTCTTCGAAATCATCTAGAGATTTGATTGCGCCAAGGTTGAACGCGGAAAGCGTACATAGTGCAATCTCACCTGAATCATCTTCAACGTTAGTCAGTGGTTTAGTTGGAAGTGCGATTTCCAGACATAGGTTAGACTGACGAACTGGTGCAACTTCAGAGTCGAATGGGCTGTGAGTGTTGCAGTGGTCTACGTTCTGAATGTAGATACGACCTGTTGATGCACGCTCTTGCATGAGTAGCGAGAACATTTCGATGGCTTTTACCGTTTCCTTCTTAACTGAAGGATCGTTCTCGTATTTCACGTATAGACGTTCAAATTCTTCTTGGTTCTCGAAGAATGCGTCGTATAGACCCGGTACGTCTGAAGGTGAGAATAGAGTGATGTTGCCACCCTCAACCAGACGCTGGTACATCAGTTTATTTAGCTGTACGCCGTAATCCATGTGACGAACGCGGTTCTCTTCAACACCACGGTTGTTTTTAAGCACCATTAGTGAACGTGCTTCGCCGTGCCACATTGGGTAGAACACCGTTGCTGCACCACCACGTACACCACCTTGAGAACAACATTTTACGGCTGTTTGGAAGTACTTGTAGAACGGGATACAACCTGTGTGGAACGCTTCACCGCCACGGATCTCAGAACCTAGCGCACGAATGCGACCCGCGTTGATACCGATACCAGCACGTTGAGATACGTAACGAACAATAGAACTTGCAGTTGCGTTGATAGAATCTAGGCTGTCACCACACTCAATCAGTACGCATGAGCTGAACTGACGAGTAGGGGTACGTACACCAGACATAATTGGTGTAGGTAGAGAGATTTTAAATGTTGACGTCGCATCGTAGAAACGCTTGATGTAGTCAAGACGTGTTTCTTTCGGGTAGTTAGCGAACAGGCAAGCCGACACTAGAATGTAAAGGAACTGAGCACTTTCGTAGATCTCGCCAGACACACGGTTTTGCACGAAGTACTTACCTTCAAGCTGTTTTACCGCAGCATAAGAGAAGTTAAGGTCGCGTTTGTGGTCGATGTAAGAATCTAGTTCGTCCAGTTCAGCTTTTGAGTAGTCTTCAAGGATATGTTGGTCGTACTTACCCATATCTACAAGACGAGACACGTGATCAAACAGCGTTGGCGGCTCATATTGGCCGTACGCTTTTTTACGTAGGTGGAATACCGCTAGGCGAGCAGCTAGGTATTGGTAATCCGGGGTCTCTTCAGAGATCAGGTCTGCCGCTGACTTGATGATAGTCTCGTGGATATCTGTCGTTGTGATACCGTCGTAAAACTGGATGTGAGCGCGAAGTTCTACTTGAGAGACTGAAACGTTATTTAGACCTTCTGCAGCCCAAGTGATAACGCGATGGATTTTATCCAGATCAATACTTTCTTTACGGCCATCACGCTTAGTGACGGTAAGTTGTTGGTTCATTCTGCTTTATTTCCCTAAGAAAACTGATAAAAGCCGTATTTTTGTTTGTTTATGTGCAAAGTTTGTAAAGCTTGCGGCGGCTTTGTGATCAAAGTCTATCTATATATTGTAGCTTAAACACAACATATAGGGGTTCATTTGTTTGCGGGTTACAAGATAGTGCTATTGCACTGATTTATCAAGGTACAGATTTGGGATGACTTGTGGATAAGTAATAAAATAAAAAAATTCAGTAAGTGAACACTAACCGATGAGAAAAGGGCTGACTTGAATGGGGAAAACTAAGCTTTGAAGATCGGTTTATAAATAACCGCCCTCAAAAAAAAATTCCTTGATCTTTGCCTGTTTTTATTTGCGAAAAATGGGTTGGTTAAAATGGAATCTAGAGCACGAATTTCATACATAAAAAGACAAAAAAAGCGGCAACTTTGTGCTACCGCTTTTGATTCATTTTATGACTGAAATGTCAATCACAAGAAGGCGTTTTTAATGTAACGCCGTTCAGTATTTTTTAGTGTGGACGATGTAGTTTACATCTACATTACGACCTAGCTTATAGCTGTCATTTAGCGGGTTGTAATGAAGGCCTGTGATGCCCATTTCAGTCAAATCTGTTTGGTCGATCATCTTCATCATTTCAGCAGGTTTGATGAACTTTTCATGATCGTGCGTGCCTTCTGGCACAATCTTCAATAGTTTTTCTGCGCCTACAATCGCAAACAAGTACGACTTGATGTTGCGGTTTAACGTCGAGAAGAACACATGTCCTCCAGGCTTAACCAACGCGGCACATGAGCGAATTACAGAGAGTGGGTCAGGCACGTGTTCTAGCATTTCCATGCAGGTCACAACATCGTAAGTCCCCGCATTTTCCGCAGCGTGGTCTTCGATGGTGCTTTGGATGTAGGTCAGCTTAGTCCCTGTCTCCAATGCATGTAGGCGAGCAACTTCTAGTGGCTCTTTACCCATATCTAGACCAGTCACGGTGGCGCCTTCCTTTGCCATGCTTTCTGCTAAGATGCCGCCGCCACAACCAACATCGAGAACTTTCTTGCCGAAAAGGCCATCGGCTTTTTCTAGGACATAGTTCAAGCGAAGCGGATTAATTTGATGAAGAGGTTTGAACTCGCCTTCTAAATCCCACCAACGAGAAGCCATCTCTTCGAATTTCTTAATTTCACTAGGGTCGACGTTTTGTGCTTTAGTCATGATAGTTATTTTGCTTCGCTAATAGTCCTTTGGAAGGCGAGATTATACTCTAATGGTACGATACGTTTAAACTGCTTCTTTTCTCACAATCGTTACAGGAGACTTTTTTGGCGACAGTTGGTGGAAATATAGTCAGTTTTCAGAAAGATATGGGATGAATGTGCAATTTCTCTTCATTTAACTCATAACGAAGCTCACAACCTGATAAAACGAGCGGGAAAGTGATGCCCCAGTGATGAATTGTGTGTTATATTTTTGCACCTTACACGTATCGTAATTACGATCAGAAAATAGAGGGATAATGGCTCTATGAGCGATTTAGCTAAAGAGATCACGCCCGTAAACATTGAAGATGAGCTTAGAGGTTCATACCTAGACTACGCGATGTCAGTTATCGTGGGTCGTGCTCTTCCAGATGTGCGTGATGGCCTAAAACCAGTACACCGCCGCGTTTTATTCGCGATGAACGTACTAGGCAACGATTGGAACAAACCATATAAAAAATCAGCCCGTGTTGTCGGCGACGTAATCGGTAAATATCACCCACACGGTGATAGTGCTGTGTACGACACAATCGTACGTATGGCTCAGCCGTTCTCACTTCGTTACATGCTGGTCGATGGTCAAGGTAACTTTGGCTCAATCGATGGCGACTCTGCTGCGGCAATGCGTTACACCGAAGTACGTATGGCAAAAATTGCCCACGAACTTTTGGCTGACCTAGACAAAGAAACCGTAGACTACGTACCTAACTATGATGGTACAGAACAGATTCCAGCGGTTCTTCCAACCAAAATTCCAAACCTATTGGTAAACGGTGCTTCTGGTATCGCGGTAGGTATGGCAACCAACATCCCGCCACATAACCTTGGCGAAGTGATCGATGGCTGTCTTGCATACATCAATAATGAAGAAATCACTATTGATGAACTAATGGATTACATCCCTGGTCCAGATTTCCCAACTGCGGCGCTTATCAGCGGTCGTAAAGGCATTGTAGACGCGTACAAAACAGGTCGCGGTAAGATCTACATGCGTTCAAAAGCGGAAATCGAAACAGAGAAAAACGGTAAAGAAACCATCATCGTTACCGAAATTCCTTACCAAGTGAACAAAGCTCGTCTGATCGAGAAGATTGCTGAACTTGTTAAAGATAAGAAAGTTGAAGGCATCAGTGCGCTACGTGACGAATCTGACAAAGATGGTATGCGTATCGTTATTGAATGTAAGCGTGATGCAGTAGGCGAAGTGGTTCTTAACAACCTTTACGCTCAAACTCAGCTACAAACGACTTTCGGTATCAACATGGTTGCGTTGAACAATGGTCAGCCACAGCTATTCAACCTGAAAGATATGTTGAAGTGCTTTGTGGATCACCGTCGTGAAGTCGTGACTCGCCGTACTATCTTCGAATTGCGTAAAGCTCGTGAGCGTGCGCACATTCTTGAAGGTCTTGCACTTGCTCTAGCGAACATCGATGAAATCATCGACCTAATTCGTAAAGCGCCGACTCCTGCTGAAGCAAAAGCTGGTCTTATTGCTCGTGGTTGGGATCTAGGTAACGTAGCAGCAATGCTTGAGCGTGCTGGTACTGATGCGGCTCGCCCAGAATGGCTAGAGCCTCAATACGGTATCCGCGACGGCCAATACTTCCTGACTGAACAACAAGCGCAAGCAATTCTAGATCTGCGTCTACATAAATTGACCGGTCTAGAACACGAGAAGATTCTTGCTGAATACAAAGAGCTTCTAGAAGAAATCGCTGAGTTAATGCACATTCTTGCAAGCACTGAGCGTTTGATGGAAGTGATCCGTGAAGAACTAGAAGCAGTTCGTGACGGATTTGCTGATGCACGCCGTACTGAAATCACAGCAGCTAGCCATGACATCGACATGGAAGAGCTGATTGCTCGTGAAGACGTAGTCGTAACTCTATCTCACGAAGGTTACGTTAAGTACCAAATTCTAAGCGACTACGAAGCACAGCGCCGTGGTGGTAAAGGTAAGAGTGCAACTCGAATGAAAGATGAAGACTACATTGAACGTCTTCTAGTGGCGAATACCCACGACAACATTCTATGTTTCTCTACTCGCGGTAAGACTTACCGTCTGAAAGTTTACCAATTGCCATTGGCGAGCCGTACTGCACGTGGTAAACCGATCGTGAACATCCTTCCACTAGAAGATGGCGAGCGTATTACTGCAATTCTTCCTGTCGATGAGTTCTCAGCAGACAAGTTCATCTTCATGGCAACTGGCGACGGTACCGTTAAGAAGACTTCTCTAGACCAGTTTGCGAACGTACGTTCAAACGGTCTAATTGCGGTGAACCTACGTGATGACGATTCTCTAATCGGCGTTGATATCACAACGGGTTCAAGCGACATCATGTTGTTCTCTAAAGCAGGTAAAGTTGTTCGCTTTAGCGAGGACAAAGTACGTGCAATGGGTCGTACAGCGGCAGGTGTCCGTGGTATGAAGCTGGCTGACGACGACCAAGTGGTTTCACTAATCGTTCCGTCTAACGAAGGCGACATCCTAACGGTTACTCAAAACGGTTACGGTAAACGTACCGAACTGGCTGAATACCCAACGAAAGGTCGTGCAACTCAGGGCGTTGTGTCTATCAAGGTTTCTGAGCGTAATGGCCCAGTAGTTGGCGCAGTGCAAGTAGAAGAAGGCGACGAGATGATGATGATCACCGACGCTGGTACTCTGGTTCGTACACGTGTAGCAGAAGTTAGCCAAGTAGGCCGTAACACTCAAGGTGTAACGCTGATCCGTACAGCAGAAGATGAGTCAGTTGTTGGTCTACAACGTATCGATGAAGTTGAAGAAGTGGAATTGCCAGAAGGCGAAGAAGCAGAAACAACAGAAGCGAATGCAGAACAGCAAGCTCCTGAAGCGCCAGCAGCAGACGACGCGGAAGAGGGCAAAGAAGAGTAATCTTCTCCTTCATCGCTAAATATGAAAGCCGAGCAAGATGCTCGGCTTTTTTGTATCTTCATCAACGCAATCTTTCAACCAAACCAGTACACTAAACTTATGTTTACTCACGGGTATCGCTATGTCTTTATGGTTCTTCATTGCCATCACTTTGATGGGGCTTTTTATCGTCGTTTTGTCACTTAGCGCTTCTAAAGTTAAGCCTACGCAGTGGTTTGGCTTTTGTTTGATGGTGTTAGCACTCACTAGCGCTGGCTACTTGTTGTTGAAGCAAACCCCACCGAAACCTATCCAAGCGGAGATAGCTCGAATGATGACCTCGCGAGACATCATGGATGAAATACAGCAACAGTTAAAACAAGAGCCGAATAACGATGAGCTTTGGTTTCAGTTAGGTCAAGGTTATCTGCTGGTGGGAGAATTTGATGCCGCGTTGATTTGTTTCGACTACACACTCCAACTCACTGACAACGTAACCGCGACGCAACTTGCCGCTAAGGCGACAACATTATACTACCTGCATAAACAAGCGATGACTGATGAAGTCAGTTTACTATTAGAACAGGCGTTGCAACTTGAACCTTATAATGAAGCCGCATTGTCGTTGATAGCGAACGATCACTTCATTTCTTTCCGCTTTCAAGAAGCCATCGATACTTGGGTGCTACTCCTAGATTCCAATGACCCTAATTTAGACAGAGTGACGATCATCGAGTCCATCAACAAAGCGAAAAAGCTGATGTAAGCATACAATGTAGAGTAAAGAGGAGAGTCGGCATGAAGAAGCTAGAAGCGGGTTTGTTGGTATTGTTGTGCGGTACAGTGCTGGTGGGATGCTCGTCTCCTTCAACTGGTTCTTCATCTGTCTATTATTCGAGTGGGTATTACGACCCTTGGTGGTATGGTCACGATGACTATTGGATTTACTATTATCCGGGTTGCTGTGATAACGGACATGACCATCGAGAAAAGCTCGAGGCATGGTGGAATGGTCTCGACGACGATCAACAACAGTCAATCAAAGACAAAGTTGAAGATTGGAAAGATGGCGATATGAACGCCAACTTCGATAACATGAAGCGACAACTGGATAACCACTGGCAAACGTTGCCGGATGAACAAAAACAAGCGATTCAAGCAAAATGGCACGAGCGTCCCCAACGTGTAGAAACAAAAACGTTACCAAAACAAACGACGTTGCCAGAATCAACATTGAAGACACAGCCATTACCCGCGCATAACGTGCCGCGTCCGATTACCAAGCCAAATATTCAGAGACCTCAGACTCGACCAAACATCCAACCGGTGCCAAGAATTCGTCGACGTTAATGGTTTACTTGCATTTTGATGATGTACCTCGACTAGAATGAACTGATGAAAACAAAGGGCGCAGAACGCGCCCTTTGTTGTTGCATCATAGGTGTTGAATCCTATTTTCGATTTGACTAATAGGTTGCTTCTCGTTCGGCCGCTGCTTTATCCCAATCTGGCACAACGGTGTCTAAGAAGTGCTTTTTATCCGCGTTCATTTTTTCCATATCCATTCCTAAAGCTTCTTGGGCTTTTGCTTTGGTCGAGATATCTGGAATTTGAACAGGTTTAGTAATGCCTTTTGTTGCCAGTAAGCGTACCAATTTAGTACGAGCATCGGCGGCGCGATCAACTGCGGTACCGAGAACTTCCAGCGCCACTTCTGGTGCGTGCATGTGAACACCGTGAGAGGCGATCGCATAATCCCAACGCCATTGCGCATGGCGAATATCTTGGAGAATCGGCTTCATTTCTTCTTCCGTTGCTCCTGCTTTCCATGCTTCTCCAGCTTCAAAATGCGCCGCGACAATTTGCTTCTCGGCGGTTAATTTCATGTTCAACACCTGCGCTTTACGTGAAGACACGATGTTACGTAGCTGCTCTTTGGTTTGAGTATGGCACTGCGCACATGTGTCTTCGAAGCGGTCGAAAGGATTGCCTACTTTATGATCGGTATAAACGGTACCATCTTCTTTTGTCACCTTCGGCATATGGCAGTCGACGCAAACCACTTTGTTTTTGCCGTGAATCCCTTCACGCCAAGTCTCGAAGCCAGGGTGCTGTGCTTTTAGCATCGGTGCTTTAGAAACGGCGTGAGTCCAATCTTTAAAGTCCAACGCATCGTAATACTTCTCCATGTCACCGACAGTCGTACCCATATCCCAAGGGAACTTCACCGCTTTCGTTGGTCCTGTAAAGTAGTATTCGACATGGCACTGAGCACACACAGACGCTTGTTTATCAAGGCGCGACTGATCATCAAAGTTTTTTCCAATTACATCGAATGCTCGCTCAACATAAGGTCTGGTTAGTGCTAGTTCTGGCTCGCCTTGGTTGAATTTTTCTGAGCGAGTGTCGTGACAATCAGAACATCCGATAGGATTGACGATTTCTGAGCCTAGACGTGCCCATTTACCAGAGAAGTAGCCATCCTCGCCACGCTCTTCTATCACGCGAGCGACATCAGGACTTTTACAACTCCAACACGCCATTGGCATTGGCCCGGAGTTTTCATCTGCTGGTGCGCCTGTCCTTAAGGTTTGCCTTACATCGTCGAGCGCATAAAAGTGACCTCGAGCCTTGTTGTAATCTTTAGCAAATCCGTAGCCAGCCCAAAGAATCACCATATTTGGGTCTTCACTTAGAGCGTCTTCAATATGTTTACTTTCTGATGTTGCCTTCCAAGAATGATATTGGTCAGGATGTTTTTGTTCGAAGGCGTCATTACGAGGATCAAGTCGATCGTTGTTTTCTGCCGCCAACACAGAGCCGGCCAACAATAATTGGCTAGCGAATAAGGTCGCAACCGCGATAGGTGCGCTCATCCAGTGTTTTATGCTCACGGTGTTATCTCCATATTCGTTTTTATTAGCAGCGTTGTGAGAAGCTATTCCAAATAAGAATCGGAGATCTACAAATAATATTATTGTGTAAATAAAGAGATGAAATAGTGAGCGGGATGAGTCTTGCTTTAGATCAATTTACACTAGTGATCTTAATCATGTTTAATTTCATATACCTCTAAAGTGGTAGAATTTAATCCCTTTTATTGACAGTAGGTTAGAGGTATAACCATTTTATAAATAAGGTGATTAAGTTCGCTTTTTGAACAGTACCTTCTACCTCTTAGGAATAATAGGGGTATTATGAATATAGGTTTAGCGTTGTGGCTTTCCAAAATAAGAATTGATGTCATTTGAAGATATAAAAATATCTTCAGAAGAAATTAATTGTCGCTCCATTAAATAGTTGAGAACAGTTATCAATTATTTTAGAGCTAAGGAAAGAAAATATGGGCAATATAAAATTGACCATAGTGACAATGCTGAAATTTCTCTTCGCCTTTGCCATCTATGGTTTTTCTATCTCCGCCCATGCGATTTCATCAGAGCCTGTTGAGGGTGCACAAAACACTCGCCATCAAGTTGAGCTGATTCGTGACCGAGACTACAAATGTCTTCAATGTCATAAGGATGCCAAAGAAACTCTGAATTTGTCGCATGAGCCAGAAGCGCTGCTTAGCCAAGGTAAAACACTTAACTGCACAAACTGTCACAGCAATATCGGGCCTGATCACCGTGAAGGGGCTCCTGATGTGATCAAGTTTGCTGCTGCGCAATCAAAAGCAGTGCATGACAAGGTTTTTCTTGATCCAAGCACCATTCTCAAAGCGAATAGCCAGTGTGTAGATTGCCACGCTCCAACTCAGTTGAGAGAAAGTAATTGGACGCATGATGTCCATGCTAAAAATTTGACCTGTTCAAATTGTCACGATGTTCACGCTGCCAAAACGAAAGCGCTTTCTTACGACAGAAAACAGCTCATCAAGCAATGTGTCGATTGCCACTCTCAGTTTGCTGCTGAACCTGAACTTGAAAAAGACGAGGAGAGATAGCATGAAGTGTTCAAGACGAAATTTTTTAGCCAGTAGCGGCGCATTGATTTTGACCACTGGCGTTGCTGGCACCTCTGTTGTTAGTGCTTCTCTTTATGCCAGTGATAGCGAGCAAACCAAACGTTTTGGCATGGTGCATGATGAAAATGCGTGTATAGGATGTACTGCGTGTACTGAAGCATGCCGCGAAGTGAATAAAGTGCCAGAAGGGGTGACCCGCCTAAAAATTCATCGCAGTGAACCCATTGGAGAATTTCCTGATGTTGAGTACCAGTTTACGCGTGAATCTTGTCAGCACTGTGATAATCCACCATGTGTGTATGTTTGCCCTACGGGTGCTGCGTACAAGGATGAAGCTACGGGGATAGTTGATGTGCACAAAGAGCGATGCGTCGGCTGTGGCTATTGTTTGGCGGCTTGTCCTTATCAAGTGCGCTTTTTCAACCCTGTTGACCATTCTGCAGACAAATGTAACTTCTGCCGTGATACCAAACTAGTACAAGGTAAGCAGCCAGCTTGCGTGGAATCTTGCCCGACAAACGCGTTGATATTTGGTGATTTGAATGATCCACATAGCGAGGTCAGCAAAGTCATTGATAACCATCTTGTGTATCGCGATAAGTCACATTTAGGAACGCAACCTAAGCTGTTTAAAATTCCGCATAACAAAGGGGAGGTGTCATCATGAACGGTTTTGAAAGTGCTTTCCACTTTGATTCATTAGTTTGGGATTGGATCATCGCGATTTACCTATTCTTAGCTGGGATGTCTGCTGGCGCAGTGATGATTTCTATCTATCTTAAACGCAAAGTCATTGAGGGTGATCCGGCGAACAATGGCATTATGAAAGCGATGGCTTGGCTCGCGCCATTTGGCATCATTTCCGGTTTGGTGATTTTGATTTTCCATTTAACTAAGCCACTCCAGTTTTGGAAAATCATGATTTACTACAACCCGACGTCGGTGATGTCGATGGGTGTTGTCTTGTTTCAAGTCTACATGGTTGTGTTGTTTGTTTGGATTGGCGTGATCTTTCGCCATCAAATCATCAGCTTTTGTGAAGGCAAATTACCGAGCGGGTTACTCGACTTTGTGGATGGCTTTTTGATCAAGGCTGGAAAGGTGAGTAATGTCATCGAGTTGTTCTTGGGGTTCTTGGCGATAGTTCTGGCGGCATATACTGGCTTCCTACTATCGGCACTTAAAACCTACCCGATGCTCAACAATCCGGTGTTGCCGATTTTGTTCCTATTCTCAAGCCTTTCTTCAGGCGCAGCGGCATGTTTGATGTTCGGAATCTTAGTGTTTAAAGAGCCGACATCCAGCCCTAGTGTTTCATGGGTGCATGGCTTTGAACGTCCGGTTGTATTATTCGAGTTGTTCGTTTTAGTAACGTTCTTTACTGGCCTGATTTTCAGCGGGGGACAAAACGAAGTCGCAGCTTGGAATGCAATATCCAACGGCTTTTGGGCGCAGTGGTTCTGGGTTGGTGTTGTGTTGATTGGTATGTTGATGCCGCTAACATTGAACTGGTTAATGCCTTCTGAAGTTCGCCATAAAGGTAGTTACGTCTTTGTCGTGACGACATTGAGTTTGGTCGGCGTGCTGATGCTGCGTACATTCATACTCTATGCTGGTCAAATGACCGTTGTTTAAGGAGGAACAATGGAGGCTGAACTAGGGTTCTTCTTACTGATTTTCGTCGCAATGGGGGCGAGTTGTACCGCTGTACTGCATTGGTATCGCCGTGCAGCGGCTAAGCCCATTATGTTAGAACACCAACTTGCGACCTCACATCTCATCAGTTTGGCCTCTGTAGTTTGTCTATTACTGCTGATTGTCTGTTTTATCCAAGACAATTTTGCTCTTGAATATGTGGTCACTCATTCCAACAGCCAATTGCCAACCGCTTACAAGGTTGCAGCGGCATGGGGTGGACACCAAGGCTCCATGCTGTTTTGGGTCGTGACGCTCAGTTTATGGGCATCATACATTGCTCTTAGTTCTCCGATTAACCAATGCTACACCGCAGATTGCCTTGGCATTATGAATGTCCTGATTGCCGTTTTTGCTTGGTTTACGTTAACAACGTCTAACCCTTTTGAGTTCGCAAAAACATTCGCAGTAGAAGGACGTGATTTGAATCCAATGCTGCAGGACATTGGATTGATCATTCATCCGCCACTTTTATATTTGGGTTACGTTGGTTATTCCGCCATTTTGGCGTTTGCACTTGCGGCGTTATTAAGCAAACGGCCTGTCAATGAATGGTACCGCTGTACGCGAAAGGCCGCGTATTTTGCCTGGGGAACCCTGACTGTTGGTATCCTCGTCGGCTCTTGGTGGGCATACAATGAACTTGGCTGGGGAGGTTGGTGGTTTTGGGACCCAGTAGAAAATGCCTCTTTATTGCCGTGGTTAACCGGCACTGCACTCCTGCACAGCGGAGTATTAGCAAAGAAAAATCAGGGAGCGTTGTGGAGCACATACGCGTTGGCGTTTGCGACCTTTAGTTTAAGCATTCTCGGGACATTTATCGTACGTTCTGGCGTATTGACATCGGTGCATGCTTTTGCTGTGGATCCTACCAAAGGTTTAGCCCTGCTTGCTGTGCTTAGTGCGTTAGTATTGATGACGTTTGGCGTACTGATTATGCGTGGAGATGCCATCAAACCATTTAGATTACGTTCCTTGATTAGTCGTTCTTATATGGTGTGTGTGTCCATTGGACTTTTGGTCATATCCACGGCGATCGTCTTTTTAGGTACGTTCTACCCGATGATTTATCAATTGCTAGGGTTGGGAAACATCTCTGTTGGTGCACCGTATTTTAATAGCTTGATATTTCCTCTTAGTATTTTCGCTTTGTTGGCGTTAGCCATGACGCCAATTTTGCGGTGGACAAAAGGAGTGTGCGCGAACTGGAAAGGGCAATTCGCCTTCGCAAGTACTATCGCTTTAGGTGTCGTAGCCGTCTTTATCTTGTCGGTTGATACCGTGCGTATTGGGGCAATCATGAGTGTATTTTTAGCAGCTTGGGTTATTGCTACGCACATTATGTTATGGCTGAATACCGAAAATAAAGGGCCACTAATCAAGATGGTATTAGCACACGTCGGTTTTTCTTTAGCCGTTGTGGGAGCTGTCTTCAACAGTGAATACTCGTACCAATACAACTTGCGAGTAGAGCCTGGTGTTTCACATCAAAGAGCAAACATTGGTATCGATTTTCAAGGTATGGATTGGGTAATAGGGCCAAATTACACCGCAGAACAAGCAAGGATCATTTTGCGCTTTGATGATCAGACTCGCTATGCATTACAACCTGAAAAACGCCATTATCCTGTGCGAGTAATGAACATGACTGAGCCCGCGATTCTGAGTTTATGGCACGGAGACTATTATCTGACGTTGGGGGATAAAGTTGGCACAAACGCTTATGCAATAAAAGTTCAGTACCGGGCGGGGATTTGGTGGATATGGTCAGGCGGTTTAATAGCGGTGTTTGGCGCACTGACGTCTGTGTATCGCAAAAGAAAGAGGGCCGTGAATGTCACCGAAAACTATGCCTAAACTATTCGGGTTATTTATTGCTGTTGCCGTCTTTGCGGTCGTGGTCGTTGCGGCGTTATCTGACCGCTCCCACGTTGAGCAAGCAAAGGAAAGCCCGCTAATGGTTCCAAATTTCAGCGCTGTATCGGTTATCTCTGGAAAAGAGGTCACTCAGGTGTTGTTTCAAGACAATAGCTATAAGTTGCTGAATGTGTGGGCGTCATGGTGTGGGATCTGTAAGAAAGAACATGAAACACTTTTGCAGATAGCGGATGCGGGAGTGCCGATCATTGGTTTGAATTATCGAGATAGTAACTCTGCTGCTCAAAACTACTTGAGCTCTAAAAACAATCCTTATCAAGACGTGATTAGTGACCCAAATGGCGAATTAGCGGTTGACCTGGGAGTTATAGGTACACCAGAAACTTATCTTATTGATCAAAGTGGCAAGGTTTTGATCAAATATCGGGGAGCAATCACGATCGACAAATGGAACTCAATATTTTCTAGGTATTTTAATGGCGCTATTTAAATATATATTTATTACCGTTTTTGCACTTGCATTATATTCTCCTGTGAGCAATGGGACTGAAATTAAGCAGAACGTTGATCTTTTTGAATTTCAATCTGTAGAAGTGCAACAACGAGCAACGTCGCTCGCTAAGACATTGCGCTGCCCACAATGCCAAAACCAGAATTTGATTGAGTCCAATGCGCCAGCGGCTAAAGATCTTCGGTTAAAGGTCTATACCATGGTCAATGAAGGTAGCTCTGATCAGCAGGTAAAAGATTATTTGGTTGAACGATATGGAAATATTGTTCTGTATCAACCTCCATTTAATTATTCAACTGCGCTATTGTGGATCTTTCCTATTATATTTTTGATCTTTTTTGCTCTATTTTCGATCCGACTAATCAAGCGAAATTAATGTGACCATTATTCCAGTATGGAAAATAAATTGTGCATATAACAAGCAGAGTGTTATCATTTTTTGGAATTTATGAAGCCTCCAGTATAAAGCTAACGATAAAATTTGAGCTGGAGAAGTAATAAAAGAACAACAGTAGGTGTACGCAGTGGATTCAGTTATATTGCAGTTAAAGAAGGACTTTTATTCGCAGATTCGTGCGTTTCAAACACCGAAGCTGCCACAAGTGACTTCAACTCTCGCCGTCCTAACAGACGAAGAAATTCAAGAACTCGAAGCGGTATGGATAGAATTAGCGGTTTGGAAACGTAGCCAAACTCATTAAGATTCCTTTTCATGCTCTAACCTTTACCAACCCCAGGCAAAAATTTGTCTGGGGTTTTTTATTGTAGTTTTATAAAATTGTTATACTATAACAATTCATCAGCGCAGCAAGATAAGTGATCGTCTTTGTTTGCGGAAGGGGATAAGATCAACCCAATTGTGATCTCAACATTGAAAAATGCGGTATCAATCCCCATAGTTGAAGAGCAATAAGTGAATCCCATGAATGCAATAACAAAAACGCATCAAGCGCATCAAGCAATAAATCGAGTGAGTATAGATATGGCGGAAGTACGTGCCAGAGTAGATTTTAAAGTCGGGGCTAAAAGTAATATCGATGCTGAGATCCTGTCTTTCCGTGGCCTTAAGACAGATAAAGAGCATGTGGCAGTTATTTTTAAACAAGCGGATCAAACGCAAGACACGCCGCTAGTGCGTATGCATTCCGAGTGTCTGACTGGCGATGTTTTCCACTCATCTCGCTGTGACTGCGGTGAGCAGTTAGAAGAAACGATCCAACGTATGGGCGAATCTGGCGGCGTGATCCTTTACCTTCGCCAAGAGGGCCGTGGTATCGGTTTGTACAACAAGATTGATGCGTATCGTCTGCAAAGCCAGGGGATGAACACTTACGAAGCAAACAACCATTTAGGCTTTGATGATGATTTAAGAGACTTCACCGAAGCGGCACAAATGTTAGAAGCGTTAGGTATCAAGAAAATTCGTCTTGTGACCAATAACCCTAAGAAAATCCGTGAATTAGCGGAATACGGAATTGAGATTGCCGAAGTTGTCAACACTTCGGCGCACATTAAAGATGGTAATGAAAACTATCTTAGAGCGAAAGTTTCTCACGGCAAACATAACCTAAAGGTTTAATCCTAAAGAGAAAACTGTCAATTATGAATGTTAAAAGCCTCACAGTGATGAGGCTTTTTTTGTATCTGGAGTTGCAAATAAATTGTAAATTTGTATTATCTCGTGACTAAAAGTGCAAATAAGAATAATTAGCACTACGAATATAACAAATAAATTGCTCAACAAGGATGCTTCAGATGAATGCAAAAACAGTATTAGTCCAATCTATTGCTGCTTCACTCCTCATTGCCAGTGGTACTACCGTTGCTGCTCAAGTAACAAAACAACAAGTTGTTGAACATTATGCAGATGTGGCTCATGCCGTATTTGCTGACTCACTGACGACGGCAAAAACGTTGGAAGTGAAAATCGATGAATTTTTAAAAGCACCATCTGAGGCAAAGCTTGAAGACGTTAAGCAAGCTTGGCTAGAGTCCCGCGTGCCATACCAACAGTCTGAAGTTTTCCGTTTTGGCAACGCAGTAGTCGACGATTGGGAAGGTCAACTTAATGCCTGGCCACTTGACGAAGGTCTTATCGATTATGTAGCTGCTGACTACCAATATGAGCTTGGTAACGAAGGTGCAGCGGCAAATATCATTGCCAACACAAGCCTAACGATCGGCCCGTCTAAGCTTGACGTTGCAAAAATTACTCCTGAATTACTTGCTAGCTTGAACGAAGTAGGTGGCTCAGAAGCAAACGTAGCAACGGGCTATCACGCGATCGAATTCCTTCTATGGGGACAAGATCTGAACGGCACCAATGCAGGTGCAGGTAAGCGTGCTTACACGGACTTTGTTGTTGGTTCTGGTTGTACAAATGGTCACTGCGATCGTCGCGGTGAGTACTTAAAAGCCGCGGCCGATCTACTGGTTCAAGATCTTGAATGGATGGAAAAACAGTGGTCTGCTGATGAAAAAGGCAACTACCGTCAAGAGCTACTAACAGGTTCAGCAGAGAATGGTTTACGTAAAATGCTGTTTGGTATGGGCTCTTTGTCTTTGGGTGAGTTAGCTGGTGAGCGTATGAAAGTTGCGCTAGAAGCGAACTCTACGGAAGACGAGCACGATTGCTTCTCGGATAACACGCACAACTCGCATTACTACAACGAGCAAGGTATCTACAACGTTTATACGGGTACATACAGCCGCCAAGATGGCACGGTTCTTACTGGTCCAAGTATCGCAAACCTAGTTGCTCAGGAAGATAAGAAAGCCGCTGAAGAAATCCAGAAGCAATTTGACGTAACACGCAGTCAAGTTGGCGAGTTGGTGACTTCTGCTGAAAAACACAATCAGCATTTCGACCAACTTATTGCCGCGGGTAATGCTCAAGGCAACGCACTGGTTAACGACACCATCATGGCGTTGGTTGCACAAACCGGTGCTATTGAGCGCGCAGCGGGTATTGTCGGCATCGATAGCCTAAGCCCAGACACCGCAGACCACGAGTTTTAAGAACACATAATAATAAACAAGGGCTCATCGTGAGCCCTTTTGCCGTTAGAGCTCGTTGTTATCCATTCATATAAGAGCAGTGATATGAAGCCATACCTACTTTCCGCCTTTGCCGCGATCCTTTCGACTTCTGCCATGGCTTACGATGTTAAGTCTGGTGGCAACACCAGTGTCAAAAAAGACGGTGCTAATGCCTATTCATTACCCGCGACGAACTTGCCAATGAGTAAGCGACTTGATTTTAGTGTGGGCAATAGTTTTTTCCGTAACCCATGGGTGCAAGCGCCAGCGACTACAGATGCAAGAGACGGCCTTGGCCCGCTTTTCAACACCAATGGTTGTCAGAATTGCCACATAAAAGATGGCCGTGGGCATCCTCCTGAAAAAGACGACATTCATGCTGTGTCTATGTTGGTGCGTTTGAGTATCCCGGCGATGACGCTAGAGCAGAAGAAAGCTTACATCATGGATGGCGGTATTCCGGAGCCTACGTATGGTGGGCAACTGCAAGATTTTGCTCTGCAAGACCAAACACCGGAGGGCAAAATTGCTATTACTTATACGGACGTTCCCGTTGAGTTTAAAGATGGCAAAAAAGTGACGTTGAGAAAGCCTACGCTGAAAATTACCGATTTAGGTTATGGGGACATGCACCCTGATACGCAGTTTTCCGCTCGTGTCGCGCCACCTATGATTGGTTTAGGTTTGCTAGAAAGTATTCCTGATGAAACGTTGCTTAAGTGGGCAGACGAAAATGACCGTGATAGCGATGGCATCTCAGGCAAGGTGAATAAAGTTTGGGACATCGAAAAAGGAGACTTTTCGATTGGCCGTTTTGGATGGAAAGCAGGACAACCAACGTTGATGCAGCAAAATGCGGCCGCGTTTAATGGTGATGTTGGTCTAACAAGTCACTTGTTCCCGAATGAAAACTGCACGGCGAAGCAATCCCTTTGTGAGGAGTTGCCAAATGGCGGCAAGCCAGAAGTAAGCCAAAACATACTCGACTTCGTAGAGTTTTACAGCCAACACTTAGCCGTGCCGATTCGTCGAAATGTGAATGATCCTGATGTTCAGCTGGGCCAAAAGATCTTTGCTGCTTCGGGGTGCGAAAGCTGCCATAAAACCAGTGTAAAAACGACAAAACGAGCAGACCGGCCTGCGCTGTCAGAGCAACTTATCCACCCGTATACCGATCTGCTGTTGCATGACATGGGAGAGGGCCTTGCTGATCATCGACCTGAATATCTTGCCAATGGCCGTGAATGGCGTACGCCACCACTTTGGGGGATTGGTTACACAGAAGAAGTGAACGGTCACACGTATTTCTTACATGATGGTCGAGCTCGTAACTTGATGGAAGCGGTGCTTTGGCATGGTGGTGAAGCGGAACAAGCGAAACAAAACGTGCTATCGCTTAACCAAAAAGAACGTGACGCATTGATTGCGTTTCTGAACTCTCTGTAAGGATGCAACCATGAAGAAAACAACATTAATGGGCGCTGTTGTTGCAACGCTAAGCTTAGTTGGTTGCCAATCGACAACGAGCTCATCGGATGAACAACCAGAGCAAACTAGCCATATTTCTCAAGCTGTTTACGAAGTGGAGTTTCATGCTGCACAGTCATTTTTAAACCAAGCTTCGCAGTTAGAGCAGAGCTTTGCTGATTTTTGTTCGGCGCCGAAAAATGACGCGGAACCAGTACAACAACAGTGGCACAGAACCATGCTGGCTTGGATGGCGCTTCAAGGACAAGAGCGTGGCCCAGCGACCGCGCTGGAGCAAAGCTGGAACGTACAATTCTGGCCCGATAAAAAAAATACCACCGGGCGTAAAATGTCGGCGCTGACTAAAGCCGATAAAGTTTGGACAGTGGAAGAGATCTCGACACAAAGCGTGACTGTGCAAGGTTTGGGGGCGTTGGAATGGTTACTTTATGATGATGCATCCACGCTTAACACCAATAGCAATGTATGTGCCTCAGGTGTTGCGATTGCCGAAAACTTGCACGATAAAGCACAGATCATCGCTAATTCTTGGGCTCAAAACCCGTGGAAGTCTTTGCAAAAGACAGAGTGGGAATCGGAGTACATTTCGCTGCTTTCAAACCAGCTAGAATACAGCATGAAAAAGCTCAGCCGTCCGCTAGCCAAGATAGGGCATCCTCGTCCTTACTTCTCGGAGTCTTGGCGCTCAGAAACCTCGCTCTCTAACTTAAAAGCTAACCTAGAAAGCTTGCATCAGTTGTATTTTGCGAGCGGTAAAGGTTTAGATGCGCTGTTAAGGGCGCAAGGTAAAACGCAATTGGCGGATCGCGTCGCGTATCAGTTTGACATGGCTCTAGAGACTTGGCCTGAAGATAAAAGCCTGTTCTCTGCACTACAAAGTGTGGACGGATATCGTTTGGTTCTCGCGCAATACAACAAGCTAGAACAACTTAAATACCTCATCCATGAAGAGGTGGCTATCGAGCTTGGTGTCGTTATAGGGTTTAATGCAACCGATGGTGACTGATCAAACCCGCCGAACACTTCTAAAAGCGGCACTATTTGGAGCGGCAACTCCCGTGTTGCCGTTTGGTTGTGCGGCGACAACAAAGCGAGAGCCCGCATTGATTGGCTGTTCCATTGTCGGGCGAGATAAGTTTGCTGCCGTGGTGGCTGATGAACATGGTATGCCTATTTCGACGTTACCTATCCCTGAACGTGGACATGGCGTGGCGACCAATCAGCATGGTCACGCAGTTGTTTTTGGTCGACGTCCTGGCACTTTCTTTATGGTGTTCGACTATCGAACAGAACAAATGCTCAAGTTGGAACTGGCAAAATCGGAGCGCCATTTTTACGGCCACGGCGTTTATTCTCACGATGGTCTTTATCTCTTCGCTACGGAAGGCGAAAGAGGCACTAGCCGAGGTATCATCGGTGTTTACGATGTTCAAAACCAATACCGAAAAATCGCTGAGTTATCGGGATTCGGCATTGGGCCTCATGAAGTGATCATGATGCCCGATGGCACGTTAGCGATTGGTGTGGGTGGAGTGCATACTAATGGCCGTGAGCCTTTGAATTTGGACAGCATGACGCCAAGCTTGAGCTACCTTTCGCAAAACGGCGAGTTGCTTGATCAAGTTGCGTTGTCGGATCATAAGCTGAGCATTCGTCATCTTGCGCATGATGGTTCAGAAACGGTGTTGTGCGGCCAGCAATATCGCGGAGAACCTGACGAATATCCTGCTTTGCTCGCCATGCATACGCGTGGAGGAGAGATGCAAACACTGCAAGCAGAACCTGAAGAATGGGCACGCTTTAATCACTATATAGCCAGTATTGCTGCAACCAATGATTGGATTTTAGCAACATCACCTCCGGGCAGTTGTTATGGCATTTGGTCTAAAGAAACGGGCAAGCTGGTGGAGCTGAATGCACTGCCAGATGCGTCTGGTGTGGTGATTTACGGCGATGAGTTTCGCGTCAGTTCTGGAGCGGGAAAAGTCGTTGAACAAAGACCTTCGCAATTCAAAAACGCATACGCAAGCGGTGTTCAATGGGACAATCATTGGTCACGAATTATTTAAAAAGTTCAATAAATGATCTCTTATTGAGAGATTTGTTGTCGATTTCGTCACCAGATTCTTAATTTTAAACCTGCAAGCTGTGAGATATTTGCCATACTTTTTTTATGGCAAGTAGCGCAAGGATCGTTTCAGTGTTTGCTAGGGTTTTAATAATGACGGCACTTATGGTGCCGTTTTGCAGCTTTTCTACCGTGGTTTCTCTCGATGCTTCTGCCCAAACGGAGCAAGAAGGGGCCGTAGAGCAGTTGTCTGTCGAAAAAATGATCCATTATCCAACGGTGATTGATCAACTTTATCAAAGTACGAATTACCGTTTGAATTGGGAAAATGAGAGCGATGTTGAACAGTTCATTTTTCAGATGAAGCTGGTCGCGCTTGCTGACGTCTCCAAAGAGTTTGACAACCAATTGCATCGTATTAACCAAGTAAGATGGAAAGGAGACAACCTTGACTTCGATTTGGTGATGACCGATTCCCTCCTTATGTACCTCAGCTATCTTGAGCAGGTTCCTCAAGAAGGCGTTAACTGGTTGTTTGCAAATAAAGCCCATGTGAGCTTTCCTGCGCCTAGTGTGGATACGCTATCGGTACTGAGCAATGAGATCACGGTAGGGAAGTTGGCTCAGTTTTTAGCCAGCTTGCGCTCGCCTTTGCAAATGGATGCCTCATTTAATACGGTATTTGCTTCGCTTTCTGAATTCTCGCAATATCAATATCCTTTCTATGAGCAAAAAGGTCTGTTGCGCGTCGGTGATCCGATAGAAAACAAATCAACCCTTGTCGAACGCATGGCGATCGTCGGAGTGGATGTCAGTTACATCGATTCAGAAATACCGCAATACGATGAAAATTTGGAGCTGGCGGTGAAAGAGTTCCAGCGTATTCATGGCTTGAACCAAGATGGCGTAATTGGTCCGAACACCATTCGTTGGATCAACTTCTCTCCTCAACAACGTTTGCACTTGCTGGCATTGAATGCTGAGCGTTCTCGTATTTGGGCGAAAGAACGAGACAATGTCGTGTTTGTGAACGTGCCGGGTTATGAAGTTACGTACTGGCATGATGGTCAGCCACTGTTTGAATCAAAAGTTGTGGTTGGTCGAGCTTCAAGAAAAACCCCAATCATGACTGGAACGCTAGATTCGGTGATTTTAAATCCTACTTGGAATGTGCCTTGGAAAATCATGGTGAAAGACATTATTCCAAAAGTGAAACGCAATCCGATGTATTTAATGGAACATAACATTCAAATCATCCGTTCTTGGACCTCGCGCGAAATCATCGATCCAACCACGATCAACTGGGCAACAGTTAATCCAAGAACCTTCCCGTACCGCATGCGTCAGGCTTCTGGTTCGCACAATGCGTTGGGTTTGTACAAGTTCAACATGCCGAACCCACAAGCCATATATCTACACGACACTCCAAGTAAAAACTTGTTCCAACAAGATAGAAGGGCGTTTAGCTCGGGTTGTGTTCGAGTAGAAAACGCCGATCAACTTGCAGAGCTTCTGTTCAAAACTCAAGGTTTGGAAGAGCGTTTAGAGAAAAAGCGGGAAAGCGCTCGTTCATCAACGACTTCGGTGCCACTAGGGGAGCGTATTCCGGTACACATCATCTACCAAACAGCTTGGTTGGAAGAAGGTACGCTGTATTACCGAGATGACATCTACAAATACGACCATCAAGGCTAAGCCTGCCATGGCTCGTAAATTTAAGAAAATTTACAATTCTAAAAAATCGTTTTCTGTTCAATAAGTAAACAAAAAATTCAGCGCGACTTCGATATTCCGGACCAATTTATGCATTTGACGAGATAAATTGGTTTCGGTATCGTCCGCTTTCTTTGTTTAGTAATTGAGCAGTGTTTTTGTTTATGGTAAGTCGTAATTTTTCTCGCCGTGATTTCCTTAAAATGACCGCTGGTGGTGTCGTACTGGCGTCTGCAATGCCTACACTTTCATGGGCTTCACTTCCGGATGAACCACGCGAGTTAGCCATGAATAACTTGAATACGGGTGAGCTTCTCGAGACGTGCTACTTCGATGGCAATCGCTACGTCGGCAAAGAATTGCAGCGTTTGAATGAGTTCTGCCGTGATCATCGCCGTAATGAAGTGCATCCAATGGATAAACGTCTGTTCGATCAAATCAGCCAAATTCAAAAGCTCATCGGTACTGAATCCGAAGTTATCGTGATTTCTGGCTACCGTTCTCCTGTGACCAATGCGTCCCTGCGCAGCGGTTCTACTGGTGTTGCTAAGAAGAGTCTACACATGGAAGGGAAGGCAATTGATTTTCGTCTCGATGGTGTAAAGCTGTCTACGGTACGCGATGCGGCAATCAGTTTGAAGGCTGGTGGTGTTGGATACTATCCGGGCAGTAACTTTGTCCACATTGATACGGGTGCAGTGCGCAGTTGGTAAGCCTATTTTAGGGCTGGCGTAAGTCTTGAAGTCGCCTAGGGTTAGTGTCATAGTTGCGGCAGTTTTCACGCAAATTTATTCGATAATAGGTTATCTATGGCTCTGAAATACCAAGTTGTCCCAGTGACTTCTTTTTCTCAAAACTGTTCTATCGTGTGGTGTGACGAAACGATGAAAGGCATCGTTGTTGATCCTGGCGGTGACGAAAAACAGCTTGCAATGCTCATCAAAGAGCTGGGTGTTGATGTGGTGAAATTGGTATTGACCCATGGTCACTTAGATCACGTTGGCGGTACTGAGCCATTATCAGCGCTGTTAGGCGGAACAGAAATCGTTGGGCCGCACAAAGCGGATAACTTCTGGCTACAAGGTTTGGAAGGGCAAAGCAAAATGTTCGGTTTCCCTCTAACTGAGGCATTTGAGCCGAATCAATGGTTGAATGAGGGTGACGTTGTCACTTTTGGTAATCAAAAGCTGAACGTTATCCATACGCCGGGTCATACACCAGGTCACGTAGTACTTTATAGTGAAGAAGCCCGTTTAGCGTTTGTTGGTGATGTCCTGTTTAACGGTAGCATTGGTCGTACTGACTTCCCTCAAGGCGACTTCAATACGTTGATTAGTTCAATTAAAGAGAAACTTTGGCCTCTAGGTAACGATGTTACATTTGTACCGGGTCATGGTCCTCAATCTACCTTCGGTCACGAGCGCAAAACCAACCCGTTTGTTGCTGACGAGATGCCACTATACTAGCGCCTTGTCTGTACTCGTTACTATTCTGGCTCGGCGGCCGCTAAGTATCGCCGAGTCAGCCCTACAAATTCGTCGGCTTCCCTGTCTAAATCACTGGCAGAAATAAACACATCATAGCCGTAAAATTTTCTTTGATACTTCATTCTATTCGCCAGCATGGCTTGCAAACCGTCGTATTGTTTTCCCGCTTTGCTAGTGTACGGTTGTGGGTCGAGCACCATATCTTCAAATTTCTCTTCACAATGGTTCTGCCTTGCGCCCAAATACAACAAAGCGCGTTGGCTAAGTAAAATCTCCGTCGCGATACGCGGACAAATTGCATCAAGGTAAGGGGAATAGTGCTTCAAGCGGATGCCTATCCACGGGAGCGGTTGATGCCAACCGTCTTGTTGATAACTACATATACCAATGGACTCAATATTTCGCCAACGGACAACCCAACCGCCTTTAAACAGGTGTTGCTGAAAGTGCGAGGCGGTCAGTGTGAAAGTGACTTGGCTTTTCTTAATCATCAGGACGGCGAAACCGACGATGATTGCCATCAAAATGACGGAAAGCATTGCTTGTTTCCAACCAGGAGAAATCACGACAAGAAATAGTGTAATGAGCGCTACCAGCAACAAAATCAATCTGTTGATTGGCGAATCAGACTTGAAGTGTGAATTTGTTAGATGCAGCGTTTCCATGCTCATACCTCAATGAATACTCTAAATAAAATCGAGATTTCTTGATATGCAGCTTGATGCTTTTAATCAAAACGAAACCTCTGTTTTTATACCCAGTATTCAATAAATCCGTTCACAAATGATCTGTTTAAATAGTAGACGTTCTAAGCTTTGAGCGCATTTTTCGTAGCGTTTCGCCGCTAAAACCTACAAATCGATTGTAAATTTTGGTATAAAACGCGCTTCAAATTTTCATCCCTGCTGAGATGCAGTGAACTGGAGAAATATTCAATGAGACTTGCTCATAAGCGTAAAGTGCAGATGAAACTGCAAAAACGCATTAAAGCGACAGTAGCAAACCTAGCTGCAGCACCAAAAACAGCAAAGCCTGTTGCGGAAAAAGCAGCAGTAAAACCTGTTGTGGAGAAAGCAGTAGCTGAGAAGAAAGTAGCTGCAGCGAAAACTGTTGATGTTGCACTTACTCCTAAGCAACAACAAGTACTAGACATCGTTGTAGCGAATGCTGAAGGTATCAACCCTAAAGGCATCGGTTTAGCAGCGGGTCAAGAAGACGCTAAAGCAGCATCATGGGCTACTGGCGCACTGAAGAAGCTTCTTGAAGAAAACCTAGTTCAAAAAGAGCAGTTGGCAGGTAACAAAGTTATCTACAAAGCAGTTTAATTACCGCTATTTTTCTGTTTTTATGCAATACCTCGGTGATCGCCGGGGTATTTTTTTGCCCTAATTTCTTACTTTCCTTTCTAAACAAGCGTGTATTTTAGCGATACAAAAATGGCGTTTGTCACATTTTTTTAAATACTGTGTAAATTTTTTGGCAAGTTAATACGTAAGTAGCTTTCTAAATAATGCCTTTCATGCCTGATTCATAACTTAATGATTTAAGGCGTTATAACATTACCACCATCTAATCTCCTACGTATAAATACGTAATACTAAGGGCTAATTAGGTTATTGATACTAAGATAACTTGCGTGTTCACGCCCATTTCGAATTGGACAACATTGTTACATCTTTATACCCAAGTTACTTCAAGCGTCGCTAGTCGGCTCATGTTTTGACATGAGAATGGTGCTGGTCAGCTTGTTGTACTTCAAATCCGCATGAAATGGATGACAACAATAACCTTGGTGACAAAGGACGTGAACGATGAGTCTTATCCAAAAATCTTTGAAACGAGTGCTCAAAATGACTGCCGTAGTGGCAGCGATGACATTCGTGGCAACTTCTGCAAATGCTGCTGAAAAAGTATATCGCCTCAAGCTGGCTGAAACGTGGGGGCCTAACTTCCCAATCTTTGGCGACACGACGAAAAATATGGCGAAAATGGCAGAGGAAATGTCAAATGGTCGTCTACAAATTCGTATCGACTCTGCGAACAAACACAAAGCACCATTTGGCGTATTTGACATGGTGAAATCCGGCCAATACGACATGGGACACTCTGCGTCTTATTACTGGAAAGGCAAAGTGCCAAACACGCTTTACTTCACTTCTATGCCTTTCGGAATGTTGCCGACAGAACAATACGCATGGTTCTACTACGGTGGCGGAATGGAGTTGATGGAAAAGGTTTACTCTCCGCACAACTTGATGTCTTTCCCTGGTGGTAACACCGATGTTCAGATGGGCGGCTGGTTCCAAAAAGAAATTAAGTCGGTCGATGACCTGCAAGGGTTGAAGATGCGTATTCCGGGTTTTGCGGGTGAAATCTTGGCAGAATTAGGCGCGAAGCCAACCAACATTGCACCGGGTGAGCTTTATACCTCACTTGAGCGTCGTACTATCGATGCGTTGGAGTGGGTAGGTCCGTCTTTGGACTTGCGTATGGGCTTTCACAAAATTGCGCCTTACTACTACACAGGTTGGCATGAGCCTGCGACTGAGCTTCAGTTCCTCGTCAATAAGCGAACTTGGGAGCGTCTACCGGATGATCTGAAAGCAATTCTCCAAGTCGCGATGAAAACCGCTGCGTACGACATGTACACGCAATCGAAGCATGAAAGCGGCAAAAACTGGGCATCTATTCAGTCTGAGTACCCAAATGTGGAAGTAAAAGATTTCCCACCTGAGGTGATGGACGCGCTGCGTGCTGCCAATGACAAGCTGCTTAAACAGCATGCTGAGGAAGATGCGTTGGCAAAAGAGATTCAAGAATCTCAAGCGAACTACATTAAGCAAGTTCGTCCATGGTCGAACATCTCGCACCGAGCGTACTTGAATAGCCAAGCGCAATAAAAACTCGGTCTGGCCAAATCGTATGATTTGGCCGACGAGGAAGCCCAAGAAAAATTTCAAATAAAAATCATAAAAACGCTCCGTAGATACTGCGGAGCCAACCCACACGTTCCATGGAGTTCGGAATGAGAAGCCTTATCTATATTGAGCGAATCTTCAACCGCTTTGGTGATTTTCTGGGGTGGTTATCCAGCATCCTCTTCATTTTGTTGTTGTTGAACGTGGTGTATGACGTTGTGATGCGTTACGTGTTTAACGACGTGTCTATCGCGTTTCAAGAAATGGAGTGGCACTTATTCTCTGCTGTCTTTTTGCTTGGCGTGCCTTATGCCATCAAATCCGGCGGTCACGTTCGAGTCGACATTTTTTATGAGCGACTGTCATATAAAGCGCAATCCATCATCGACATCATCGGCACCCTGTTTTTCCTCTTTCCTTTTTGTTTGCTGGTCGCATGGTTTGGTATTGATTTCGCGAAAGAGAGTTATGCCTTGGGCGAGACGTCTGGTGACCCAGGTGGTTTGCCGTATCGATGGATAATCAAAGGCATGATCCCGGTTTCTTTCTTATTTATGGCGGTGAGTGGCGTTGGTTTGCTGCTGCACTCAGTCAATAAAATCGTTAACCCTCATCTTATCTATGCCGGTAACAACGGTAAGTCGTAAAAGGAAGTCATTATGATCGGTATAGTGATGTTTTTTGTGGCGCTCTTTGCGTTACTGCTCGGGTTTCCCGTCGCGTTCACATTCGGCGGTATTGCTCTTATTTTTGGTGTTTGGGCAGAGGGCATGGACATGTTTGCCTTCATGCCATATCGAATTCAATCCATCATGGAAAACACGGTGCTGATGGCTGTACCGCTGTTTGTTTTCATGGGGCTCGTGCTACAAAAAACGAAGCTAGCAGAGCAGCTGCTGGAATCGATGGGGCGTCTGTTTGGTGGCGTCCGTGGCGGCATCGCAATTTCGACGGTGCTGGTGGGCGCGCTACTTGCGGCATCGACTGGCGTAGTGGGAGCATCTGTGGTGGCCATGGGGTTGATCTCGCTGCCTGTGATGCTCAAATACAACTATGACAAAGGCCTCGCGTGCGGAACCATTTGTGCTTCAGGTACGTTGGGGCAAATTATTCCTCCTTCCATCGTACTCATTTTGCTCGGCGATGTGCTTGGCGTGCCAGTGGGAGATTTGTTCCAAGCGGCCGTGTGGCCAGGTATCGCGCTAGTGGGTGCATACGTTATTTACATCCTTATTTACGCCAAGCTTAACCCTGAAGCTGCGCAGCCGATTGAACGTGATGAGTCACTCAGCCGCAGGGAAGAAGTGATCAAGGCGCTGAAAGCTGTATTACCACCATTGGCGTTGATCATTGTTGTGTTGGGCTCCATCTTTGCCGGTGTTGCAACGCCAACGGAATCGGCAGCATTGGGCGGGGCTGGGGCGATTGTTCTCGCCGTACTGTACAAGCAATTTAGTTGGTCAATGGTCTACGATGCGTCGAAAGAGACGGTTAAAGTGACCGCGATGGTGTTCGCGATTTTGCTGGGTGCGACGGCGTTCTCGATGGCGTTTACGTATACAGGTGGTGACTATCTGGTCGAAGAATGGATGTTGCAGATCCCGGGTGAGAAATGGGGCTTCTTGATCATTACGATGATTGTGATTTTGATTCTGGGCTTCTTTATCGATTTCGTTGAAATCTGTTTCATCATCGTTCCTATTATCGCACCGGTTGCTGAGCTACTCGGCATCAACATGACATGGTTTGCTATTCTCATCGCGATGAACTTACAAACCTCCTTCTTAACACCGCCATTTGGCTTCAGCTTGTTCTATTTGAAAGGGGTTGCGCCTGCAGGCGTGACTACACGGGATATTTATCGTGGCGTGATGCCATTCATTGCGATTCAAATTCTCGTCCTTGCCTCCTTACTGTTTTTCCCAAGTTTCTACGGCATGGGTTAATGAGTAAGGAATAAAAGAGATTTTGTGAGCTGAGAGTCTTCACCTTTTGAGACAAGTTGTTAAGCTGCTCTTGGGGCATATTGACCCTTTGGGCAGCGTTTCATGGAGGGAAGGATGCCTCTCAAAGCCAAGTTAATTTTACTGACACTGATTCCGGTGGTTTTAGTGTCGGCAAGCATCAGTTGGATTTCCATTTATCAGGCCAAAACATTGGGTCAACGAGAGGTGGAGATCTTCCATCAAAACCTCATTCAATCCAAAGAAGCGGCGCTCAAAGATACCGTTGATGTCGCATTTGATGCCATTTCCCACATTTACAACGATTCGACGATTGAAGAGCGTGTCGCTAAAGCTCGAGTGAAGGCCATTCTCAATCGCCTAACTTACGGCTCTGATGGGTACTTCTTTGCTTACGATAAACACGGCACTAACCTCGTACATCCCGTTCTTCCTGAATTGGTTGGGGAGAACTTACTTCACCTAGAAGACGAAAATGGCGACAGGCTTATAGAAGCGTTGCTTTACCAAGCGCAATCCGGAGGCGGCTTTCACCAATACTTGTGGCAGAAACCCTCGACTGGCGACATTGTACCCAAGCTCAGTTACGCCGCATGGTTGGATAAATGGGAGTGGATGATTGGCACTGGTCTTTACATTGAAGATGTCAGCCAAGAAGTCGCGAACATGCGTGCTGCGGTGAACAAAAACATCGAGACCACGTTTTTTTCTGTGGTGGTGATTTTGGTGGTCACTGTGGCGGTGATCATTGTGCTGACTTTAGCCATCAATTTACATGAGCATCGACTTGCCGATAAAAACCTCAAAGAACTTGCTCACAAAACGGTGATGTTTCAAGAAGATGAGAAGAAACATTTAGCGCGCGAACTGCACGATGGGATCAATCAGCTTCTGGTATCGAGTAAATGTCATTTGGATTTAATGAGCCATCGATTGCAAGATGAAAAGCTCAAGTCGCATCTCGACAAATCACAACGTTCTTTGGTGACCGCAATTAATGAAGTGCGGCACATTTCCCATCAACTTCGCCCAAGCGCATTGGATGATATTGGTTTGGAAGCTGCGTTGACGACATTGTTGCAAGATTTTCATTCACACTCTGAAATTGATATCGACAGCCATTTTGACACTCAACAGCACAAGCTGACCTCCGAAGTCGCAACAACACTGTACCGAGTTGCGCAAGAGTCGCTAAATAACATTGAAAAGCATGCAAAAGCGAAAAAAGTGACGGTTATTTTGCAAAAAATGGGCAATATGCTGCAATTACTCATTAGAGACGATGGCGTAGGGTTTGTCGTCAACCAAGCTGTGCATCGCCAAGGGATTGGTTTGCGCAACATGCAAGAACGTGTGGAGTTTATTGGTGGCGAGTTCGAACTCATGAGTGAGCTTGGTTTAGGCACGGAAATTACCGTGCTTTTGAATTTGGATGAATTAGTTTATGGACAAACCGATTAGTGTGGTGATCGTCGATGATCACCAAGTGGTGTTAGATGGATTTATCGCGCGTTTAGAGCTGGAGCCGGACATTGATGTGATTGGCACGGCAAGCAACGGCTTGGAAGCGATTGAGGTCGTTAAGCATTTGCGTCCGGATGTTGTGCTTATGGACATCAGCATGCCAATCATGAATGGCATCGAAGCAACGGGTGTGATTAAAGAGGAATTACCAGAGAGTAAAATTCTCATGCTTACGATGCATGATAACCGCGAATACATCATGAAAGTGATGCAGGCAGGGGCGGTGGGGTACATGCTCAAGGAAATTTCAGCCGAGAAAATGGTGCAAGCCATCAAAACCGTGAACCAAGGTTCAACCTATTTTTGCGAGTCCGTAACTCAGACACTCTTTACGCAAGAAATCAAACCTGCCCATCACAAACCCAACCCGCTTAGTCGACGAGAAGAGGCGGTCTTGAGGTTGGTGGCACAAGGCAATAGCAGTAAGAAAATAGCGACGTTACTCAATATCAGCTATCGAACAGTAGAAACGCATCGTCACAACATCAAACATAAATTAGATCTGCATTCGACAGCGGAATTAGCCAAATACGCATTTGAAACGGGGCTGACGGAATAAAAAAGTGCCCGTTTAATACGAGCACTTAAAGAGGTGATTATTCTGGTTTGGTGATGCTGCCGATTTCTAGAAGAGGCGCTACATCGATGTCTTCTGCGTTCATCATGGTGGAGATGCGCTGGACAGAAGAAAGCAGCAATGTTTGTTCCCACTCTTCCAATTTTTGGAATCGATTGATGAAGTGTTCTTGCAGCGGAGTTGGCGCCTGTCTCAGAGCTTCTTCGCCCTTCTCGGTAAGTACCGCATGTACCTTACGTTTATCTTCAACGCTACGACGACGCTCAACGAGTTGATTGCGTTCTAATCTGTCCAAAATCGTGGTCGCAGTTGCTTGACTCATATTGGTGTGGTTAGACAACTGCTTGATAGTCACGTTATCTAACTCATTGATAGCACGCATCAAAATCAATTGCGGAGCGGTCAATCCCGACTCTTTGCTCAGCTTTTTAGAATGTAAATCAATAGCGCGGATGATCTGACGAATCGAGACCAATACTTCTTCGTACTTTTCCAATTTTTTCATCCAGTCTGTAGGGAACATGTAACGACGCGACACTAACTCAAATGCGCTGTTATTTAAAGGGCTGCAGTCAAAATTTAGGTCGACATTTTGCAACTATTTATTCGTCTTTGGCGATTTCTTTTTATTCGCTCGTGCAACTGAAACAGAAAGACCTAAAATTATTATAGCAATAATTGTTTGTGGTCTAATTAATGGTGTGGAGATTTGCGCTTTTTGTAATGCAAATTACCGACTGAAAAGTAAGTTATTGGATTTTTTAACAGCAAAAGATAGACAAAAACGCCTCAAATGATAGGATCTTCCGCTTTCACGGAATGTAAAACGTATCGTGTTCGAACGATTTTTTGTTTGGTACGGAAAAAATAATATAAAAATAGAGAGGAACGATGACAAAGGGTATAGATAAGTACAGTATTGACAGTACCGACTATACGGTAGGTCAAGACAACGTTCAAAAGTGGGGCTTTGACGTTCATAACCCAGTTTTTGGTATTAGTGCAGGCTTTATTGCACTGTTTCTTGTCGCAGCATTAGTTCTAGATGCTCATACCGCGAAGACGGCATTGGATGGGCTTAAGTGGAAGATCATTGGTTCATTCGACTGGCTGTTTATTATCGCTGGTAACATTTTCGTTATTTTCTGCTTAGCGTTGATTGTGTCGCCGCTTGGGAAAATACGCTTAGGCGGTAAAGATGCCGTCGCTGATTATTCATTCATGTCTTGGCTCGCGATGTTGTTCGCAGCCGGTATGGGTATTGGTTTGATGTTCTGGAGTGTGGCAGAACCAGTGGCTTACTTCACTGGTTGGTACGAAACGCCACTCGGCGTAGAAGCAAACTCACCAGAAGCCGCACGTTTGGCGCTAGGCGCGACGATGTTCCACTGGGGTCTTCACCCTTGGGCAATTTACGGCGTTGTGGCACTTTCACTTGCATTTTTCACCTACAACAAAGGGTTGCCTCTATCAATGCGTTCGATCTTTTACCCATTATTGGGCGATCGCGCTTGGGGCTGGGCTGGCCATATCGTTGATATTCTTGCAGTACTTGCCACGCTATTTGGTCTAGCGACATCACTTGGTTTGGGTGCTCAGCAGGCAGCAAGTGGTATTCACCATGTATTTGGTGTTGAACCTGGTTTAGGTTTGCAAATTGTCGTTATCACTGTGGTTACTCTGCTCGCAGTGGTTTCTGTTGTTCGCGGTATCGACGGCGGCGTAAAAGTGATCAGTAACATCAACATGGTTGTAGCGTTTTTGCTGCTTATCCTTGTTGGTTTGATTGGCTGGGCGGCGAGTTTAGGCTCGATCCCAACAACGTTAATGGCGTACGTAGAAAACATCATTCCATTGAGTAACCCGTTTGGTCGTACCGACGAAGCTTGGTTCCAAGGCTGGACGGTATTCTACTGGGCTTGGTGGATCTCTTGGTCACCATTCGTTGGTATGTTCATCGCTCGCGTTTCACGTGGCCGTACAGTACGTGAGTTCATCACAGCGGTACTGATTGTTCCGACGGTAGTCACCGTGGTTTGGATGTCGGTGTTTGGCGGTCTGGCGATTGATCAAGTCGTCAACAAAGTAGGCGAGTTAGGCGCAAACGGTCTGACCGATGTATCACTGGCGATGTTCCAAATGTTTGATGTGCTGCCATTTGGCAACATATTGTCGATCATTGCTGTGGTTCTGGTATTGGTATTCTTTATCACCTCTTCAGACTCTGGCTCGCTAGTTATCGACAGCATTACGGCGGGTGGTAAAGTCGATGCGCCTGTATTGCAACGTGTTTTCTGGGCATTTATGGAAGGTGCGATTGCGGTTGCATTGCTTTGGATTGGTGGCTCAGAAGCGGTACAAGCGTTACAAGCGGGCGCCATTTCTACAGCACTGCCATTTACCTTTATATTGCTAGCAATGTGTGTAAGTTTATTGATGGGGATGAAGACAGAGCGTCAATAATCCATTAATTTTATAAATTTGCTTAAATAACAAGTAATTAAGAAGCCAGCACCCTGCTGGCTTTTTTTGTGCGGTTTTTCTGACGCTAGACAAAAAAATGACACGTAAAAGTCCATATTTTACAAAGAGTTAATACGCTATTTTGTTTTTTAAAAATTAGTGAATAGTCGTGAAAAAGTGTGTAATATTCACCCACCTTAACTGTTCTCCCAACTCAATTATAATTATGAAAATATCATTAAAACAAAAGCTAATAGGCGCAAGCCTTTCTGCTGTTGTTGTGATGGCAACAGCACTTACTTGGTTGTCGGCTGGTCAATTATTTGATCAGACTCGTTCAGGTGTCTATTCACGAGCACAAAGTCTAAGTACCACAGCGTCAGAAGGTATTTCGGACTGGGTTAATATCCGTAAGGATATTGCAAGCGCATTCAACGACTACTCGACAGAGCAAGACGTTGTTCCTTTCCTACAGCAAGCACGCAAAGCTGGTGGCTTTGACGACATCTTCTTGGGTACTCCAAACGGCGATATGTACCGTTCTCACCCAGAGCGTAACCGTGCTGACTACGATCCGCGTACTCGCCCTTGGTATAAAGATGCTAATGCAGCAGGTAAGCAGATCATCACAGAAGCATACCAAGACGCTATCACTAACGCATTGCTAGTGACCATTGCTGAACCAGTAATGAAAAACGGCAAGTTTATCGGTGTAGTGGGTGCTGACGTACTTATCGATCAGCTGATCGATGACGTAATCAATCTTGATGCGGGTGAAAATGCGCACGCAATGCTGATTGATATGAACGAAGGTACGTTCCTTGCTCACCCAGATAAAAGCCTAACGCTTAAGCCTATCACCAGTTTTCTAAAAGACTTTTCAGAAGAGGCTATTGAGCGTGCGGCAGCAGAAGGCAAGATTGAAAGCACGATGCTGAAAGGCCAAGAGAAGCTTTACTACTTCAAGAAAGTACCTGGCACGCATTGGATGTTCGCGATTGAAATGGATCGCGCAACAGAAGAAGCAGGCCATGCAGTACTGCTTCGTGACCTGTTGATCACCGCTGTGATGATCACCATCGTTGTGATTCTTGCGGTATATTGGTTGGTTGGCTTCTTGTTCCGTGACCTAGGCCGCGTGTCTGATGCGTTGGAAGAAATTGCATCTGGTGAGGGCGACCTTACTCAACGTCTAGAACCTCGCAGTGACGATGAAGTAGGCAAACTGGCTGAAAACTTCAACCGCTTTGTGGGTAACATGCACACGATGGTTACCAAGCTAAGCCAAGTTTCTGCCTCACTTTCTGAGCAAGCACGTACAACGGCACAACAAGCAGAAGAACGTAGCCAGCGTATTTCTTACCAGCAAGACGAAATCAACATGGTTGCGACTGCGGTTAATGAAATGGCAGCAGCAACGCAAGAGATTGCGGGTAACGCAGACAGCACAGCGCATAGCTCTGAAGAAGCGGTGCAAGCATGTGCTCACGGTTCTAGCCAAGTGAATCAAACGCAAGGCTCTATCCAGAATCTGGCGCAAGAAGTTCAAGTCGCGACAAATGTTATCCAAGAACTTGAAGCGCACGGTAATAGCATCAACACGATTCTATCGACGATTCAAGATATTGCAGAGCAAACTAACTTGTTGGCACTGAACGCAGCGATCGAAGCGGCGCGTGCAGGCGATCAAGGTCGTGGTTTTGCGGTCGTTGCTGACGAAGTTCGCGTATTGAGCCAACGTACTCACGCATCGACCAAAGAAATCCAAGAAACGATCGAAATGCTTCAAGGTACAACCAAGAAAGCGGTTGATATCATGGGAGATGGTCGTCGTTTGGCTGATACCAGTGTGGATGACGCGAATTCTGCAGCAGCGAGCCTGACGCAAATTCACAGTGCGGTAGAGCGCATCAGCGACATGGCAACGCAAATTGCGTCTGCGGCGGAAGAGCAAGCATCTGTAACAACAGAAATCACTCGTAACACAGAAGGCATCCGCGACGTATCGAACGAGCTTTCTGTAGAAGCTCACTCAGCAGCGGAGCAAGCAGCGCACCTATCTGAGCTGTCTCACGAGCTTGAGCAAGAGATCAAACGTTTTAAACTGTAATTCTCAGTTTGACGAAAAAACAAAAGGAGCCGATAGGCTCCTTTTTAATGCATGTTTTTCGGTGAATGATTGTTGGTAAATAGCTACAACAAAAATCTATCTACAACCAAAAATCTATCTACAACCAAAAATCACTGATTGGTTGGTCATCATTGTAGTGATGCGCCATCTGCGCCTGAAGCAACTCGGCAGTAGCAATCGCATCAGTTAACGCGTGATGCGGAGAGTAGTCTGGTAACCCATAGCGGCGTCGAGACTGCGCCAAACGTAGAGACTCTGGTCTCTTTCCTTTCAGGCGATTCCAAATGCCGCCAGCGCTTCTCTTTTGGATGTTCTCTTCGATTTGTAGCGTGTCTAACACGGGAAATTCAATCCCTTCCCCTATACGCGCTTTCAGCGCTTGATCCAAGAATTCTCTCTCGATTCGACGATAATGCACAACGATGATTTTGCCGCTTAAGCAAGGCAGCAACTCACCCAAAATATCGCTCAGATCTGGCGCATCAATCAATTCACTGTGAGTGATACCGTGGATGATGACGGAATCTTCATCCAACTTTTTCTGAGGCCTTACTTTCCAATGTCGAGCATCGCGCAGAAAAATACGTCTTAGATTGAAAGGTACTAAACCGATAGTAATAATGTCGTGTTTTTCGGGATTGAGCCCCGTCGTTTCGAAATCCAACGCGACAAATTCAACCTCTGAAATGGGGGTATTGGGCGCTGGTAATTCGCTGCCGTAAAAGGCGACAAGATTTTCATCACTGACGAGCTCCAACTTTTGCTGAAACTTGGTTGGCCATTGAATCGCAGGCTTTTGAAATAGCTTTTTGATCATGCCAAACCTCACTTAAAGCTCTTATTTGCTTGATAACGGAACTTAAGGAAGTTCTGCCCATTGCTGAGAATTTGGAAGGCATCTTTCAAATTACGGCGTTCAAAATCGGAGAGATTTTCTGGTTCGATGTTGTTATCTGGCTCTATTCCGAGCTCAACATCGGTTGCTTGATGTCGAATTCGTACCATAGAGATGAACTCTAACGCGTCTTTTAAATCCTGTGCTCGACCTTTTGGCAAGATGCCTGCGTCAATAATGTCGTCGAGACGTTCAAACGAGTTTTGTGCACGAGAGCCAACTGCCAAGGCATGTACACGAATCAGATCAACCAGCGGCGCGGTGCCGCGACGCTTTAGGTTGATCGAGTTTTTGTGCTGGCCGTCTTTTTCCATCACAAAATCTTTGAAGAAGCCTAATGGCGGCGTGCGGTTTAGCGCATTTCGAGCCAAACATGCTAAGAAGCGATTATTTTTACGCGCTCGACGCACAATGAAGCTGGTGAGCTGTTCTGCCCATTTTAAGCGGCCATACACGCCACCTAAATCGAAAAATATTGATGCATTTAGTAACGCTTTCGGGTTGGGATCGTCAATCCAGTCAGCGAAACATTCTTCCCATTCGGAGCGAGTCATTCGCCACATCGGGTTTGTGGCCATGATGTCACCGGTACAATATTTGTAACCACAAGCGTCAAGGCCGTCACTGACAAACTTGGCGAGATCGTCAAAATACTTGCCATGTTTCTCTTCTTGATAGGATTCGTCCAGAATAATGGCGTTGTCTTGGTCGGTAACCAGCAACTGTTCGTCGCGTCCCATTGAACCTAATGCGAGGAAGCAATAAGGAATCGGAGGCGCACCGAGTTCTTCTTCTGCCAACTCCAACAAACGCTGTTTGAAACTTCGGCCAATTACTGACATCGCGCTGCCAACCATGTGTGAATTGGCGTCTTCGTTAACCAGACGTACGAAGCTGCTTTTGACTTCTTCTGCGACTGTTGCTAAATCTTCGATGCTTTGCTGCTGAAAAATGCTGCTTACGAGAAGCAGTGAGTTTTGCGATTCATAACGAACAATATCGGTAGTTTCGATGATGCCTATCGGTAGTTGATTTTTGACCACCGGCAGATGATGCACGTTGTAGCGTAACATCGTTAGCATGGCTTCATAGATGTAAGCATTATGGTCGAGAGAGATCACTTCCGTCGTCATGACTGTTGAAACATCATCTTGAGGAGACAAGCCTTCCGCAAGCACTCGAGTACATAAATCTCGGTCAGTAATGATGCCTAAAACGGGCGATTGCGGGTCATCTTCGTCAAGGACAAAATCGGGGTCGACAATCAAGAGTGATGAAATGTTGTCCTGAGCCATTAACTGCGCTGCTTGTTGGATTGTTTGGCCGCGGTTTATGGTCGGGGCATCGCCAGTAAGTAGGGTCTTGACTTTAGAGGTGGTTAAGTCGTTTGCGTCTTTGTTTTCTGAAATGGTTTGGCGCAAGCGGGCGCTGTTTTCTACTTCAACAAAATCGGCGAAAGAGTCGAAGTTGTCGTAGATCTCTTGAAACACCTCGACCGGAATGCAGTAGAGTAGGGTGTCTTCAATAGCTTTTACCGGGAAACGAACTTTGTTGTTGGTAAGCAGCCCCATTTGACCGAATAAGTCGCCTTCATCGAGACGGTTATAAAGCTCACCCTTGCGGCGATAAACTTCCACCACGCCACTTCTTACCACGAAGAGATCTTGAATATGGTCACCGAAGTGAATGATTGGGGTATCTTGTCGGTAGTAAGAGATTTCAACGCTTTCTGTCACTTTGGTCAGAGTTTCTTCTGGAAGTTCGTTGAAAGGGGGGTACTTGGCGAGAAAGTTATATATCTCGAGAAGTTCTGCATCCATTCGGGTGCCTTTTGTTTCGCAAATAATAAAGTAATCTTAACGCAGTTTTAAGACAGAATCTTATTGGATCACGCTTTTTCGTGCTGAGTCATAAGATTCGGACATCTCCCGCGACAAGGTTTTGTTAATTCGGCTAATATGGAAATTGCCAATTGTAGTTAAGTTTTTAGGTGACTCTCATGAAAGGAAGTAAGATGGTGAGACAGTTATTGCTTGTGCCTCTTGTAGTTTTGCCCGCAATTAGTATCGCTTCGGAAGCGGAACAAGCTGCAAAATTTGGGTATGAGCACATTTATTTGGATGTGGGGTCGGGTACGACCAATAAAGATTGGCTAGACAACTCGAATGCGACCACGCTGGGATTGGGTGGCAATTATCTCATCACCGATAATTGGTTGCTTAATGTTGATTACTCAGCGCAGTTTTTCCATCCTGACGATCTAACACTACGTGTGGATCGATTGTTGTTTGGTGGTGGTTATCGTTATGGAATTAACGACCAACTGGACGTTTATGGTACTTATGGGCTTGGTGCGCTGAAAGCGAAAGCGACGGATGAAAAAACGGATAGCACCATTTCTTCTGACACCGAGTTTCTTCAAGCGGTGACCATTGGTGCAAACTATCTTTTGAATGAACAATGGATGGTGTCAGCACAGATTCAGGCCAACCGAAGTGATGTGGTTGACGAGAACAAGTACAGAATCGGCTTCAATTACCAATGGCATGATGTGATTGGCACGGGCTTGTATTACCAATACCGTGATACAGATTACAGTGGTGAAAGTTCGGATTACATCAACGAAGTCGGCTTAAGTTTGAAGTTCGTATTTTAATCCCATTTAGTAACATCAACCGTAATCAACAGATTTAAGAACAACAAAAAAGGTCAGCATACGCTGACCTTTCGTTTATTTCGTCTATTTCCGACAGATTATAGAACCGCTGCGATACCTTTACATAGCGGGCCCATGTTTGATTTTGTCATACCAGCTACGCTGATACGGCCAGAACCAACGATGTAAATTGCGAACTCATCTTTCAGACGATTAACTTGCTCTTTAGATAGACCAGAGAACGAGAACATGCCGTTTTGACGTTCGATAAAGCTGAAATCTGCATCCACACCTTCTTCTTTCAGAGTTGCTACGAACAGCTCGCGCATCTCTTGAATACGGTCACGCATTTCTTGTACTTCCGCTTCCCATTCAGCACGCAGTTCTTCGTTGTTTAGAATATGAGTAACAACAGCACTACCGTGAGCTGGTGGGTTAGAGTAGATAGAGCGGATGATCGCTTTTACTTGAGAGAATGCTGTTGTTGCCACTTCTTCAGATTCAGCTACAAGCGTGAATGCGCCTACACGTTCATTGTATAGGCCGAAGTTTTTCGAGAACGAGCTCGCAACGAGAATTTCTTTGTTGTATTTCGCGAAAGTACGTAGGCCAGCTGCGTCTTCTTCTACACCCTTGGCAAAGCCTTGGTATGCAAAGTCGAACAGAGGAAGCAGTTTCTTCTCAGCAATCAGCTTCGCTAGTGTTTCCCATTCTTCAGCAGTTGGATCGATGCCGGTTGGGTTGTGGCAGCAGCCGTGTAGAAGAACGATGTCACCTTCAGATGCAGCTTGAAGATCGTTTAGCATTGCATCGAAGTCTTTGTCTTTAGTTTCTGCGTTGTAGTAAGTGTATTGAGCCGTTTCTAGACCTGCAGCGGTAAACACGCCGTTGTGGTTTGCCCAAGTTGGGTTGCTGATCCAGATTTTTACGTCACCAAGTTGGCGTTTGATGAATTCACCCGCCACGCGTAATGCACCTGTACCACCAGGCGCTTGAGCTGTTTTCGCGCGTTTTTCCGCTACGATTTCAGCGTCTGCACCGAAAAGTAGTTTTTGTACCGCCAGACCGTACTCAGCAGTCCCTTCGATGGTTAGGTATGATTTGGTTTTTTCCGTTTCAATCAGTGCTGCTTCGGCTTTCTTTACGGTAGCAAGAACAGGTGTTTCGCCTTGTTCGTTTTTGTAAATACCAACGCCAAGGTTAATCTTTTCAGCGCGAGGATCTTTTTTAAATTCTTCAGTAAGGCCAAGGATAGGGTCGGCCGGAGCGGCAACTACTTTTTCAAACATAATCTTCATCCATGTTAATCGAAGGGGTCTGCTCGTATTTATACCTTTCAGCAATATTCGTTACAACACTTACTGATAAGAAAACGTAAAAAAATTTCGATTTGAAACAGGATGCTAACATAACCGATGCTTTTGCTATGAAAACCTTGGTTAAATCCGGATGTAAAGGGGAGTTTTGTAGCAATTCGGTGCTAATTTATTCAATCGAACAATTCATGAATCTGATGGCTACTGAGGAGCGATTTTAGGCGGTTTAAAACGTGAATCCTGCGAGGTAAGCAGAGCCTGTTGCGAAGGAAAAAGTAGGGAAGGAAAAGAAACGCCCCTACGGCGAGGGGCGCTTGCATATTCAATTTACATCGAACGTTGAGGTCTATTTCTTTAGCTCAATTTCTGACTCTACCGCATTGGTTTCGATGTCAGGATTTGAAGACAACTTATCTGTCGCCCAATCGTTCATGTGTTTTAGGATTGCTTTAAGCGCATGCTTTTGCGTTGGGGTGTCACCAGCTTGAACATCTAGTTTTTCTTTTGGGTGTGACCCTGTCGCATCTTCGGCAACGTGTAGCCAATCTGGATGCCAGTAGTAAGGCTGTCCTGATGGCACACTCCACGTATGTACGCCATTGGTCTCGCCTTTATATTTGATGTCATTCTCGTGGTATTTCGTCATTATAATCGTCTCTCATAGTCTATGAGTTGAGGTGTGCATCACCATTAGCCTCTAAATGTAACAGATGGCATGAAAATTAATGTGATAGTAATCTATTTATCCTGTCGATAGATTGCTCACGATGATGCACAGTTCTCATTCAGACATGTTTTGTTCCAAAAGGCTCGCAACCTTGCATAACAGAAGGTTCGCTTCTGGCTATTCACCATTAATGTGCTTAACAATCGCCTCTTTTGCGTGCTCTTCTGTTGGTGTTTCACCTTCTGGAACGACTAGATCCGCTGTTTTGTGCACACCTAGCGCGTCTTCTGCAATATGTAACCAGTCAGGGTGCCAGTAGTAAGGCGTTGTGCTGGCTGGGTGATCCCAACTGTGTACGCCTTTATGAGCACCTCGGTATGAGAGGTCATCCATAGTAAATACTTTCATCATTTTCTCCCGAAATAAAAGTCATACCTTTGAAAGTATGGAACATAAATTCTCACTTCGTATCGCGAATTGATATCACTAAGATTGATTAATTACGTTTCGAGATTGATAGTCGCGTTATCAGAATACGGGCGCGAAGTATGCTAAGGTTCGCTCGGTCGTGATAAATGAGGGAAACATGAACCGATACCGCCAACTGGCTGAACTGTTCAAAACGCAGATTCAGCAAAACACATGGAGAGCAGGAGAAAAGCTGCCGTCAGTGCGTGTTACCAGCCGAAATCATTCCGTCAGTGCCGGAACGGTGTTGCAAGCTTATCAGCTGCTCGAAGCGCAAGGCTGGGTCGCGGCAAAACCTCAGTCTGGCTACTTTGTTACCGCAGAGCTGGACCGTTTGGAACCGAGTCCTCCTGCGACCTCTGTTTATCGCTCTAACATCAATGATGAGCTTTACGACTATCTCAAAAATCAAGCGTCACCGGATGCGATGAAGTTCGGCTCTGCCTTTCCTGATCCTACGTTGTTTCCATTGGATGCGCTGAACCGAAATCTGGCCAGCTCTGGTAGGAAGATGGGGCCAGAGACGTTATTGGATAACTTACCGCCAGGCTCTGAATCATTGCGTCGTTTGATTGCTCAACGTTACATTCAACAAGGCATGGTGTTAACCCATGATGACATTGTCATTACTTCAGGGGCGTTAGAAGCGTTGAATTTGAGCCTTCAGGCCGTGACACAACCGGGAGATACTATCGTGGTTGAATCGCCAACATTTTACGGAGCGCTTCAAGCGATAGAACGTTTGGGCTTAAAGGCGATAGAAATCTTAGTAGACCAGCGTATCGGGCACTCTTTGCAACAAATTGAAGCGGCTTTTACTGACCATGATATTCGCGCGTGTTGGTTGATGACGAACTTTCACAACCCAACCGGAACGTCATTAAGTGATGAGCAGAAGCAGCGCATCGTCGAGCTTGCTGATAAACACGATGTGTATTTGATTGAAGACGATGTGTATTCAGAGCTCTATTTTTCTAACAAGAAACCAAGTTCGCTTAAAACTTTTGATACCCAAGATCGCGTGTTGCATTGCGGATCATTTTCAAAAAGTCTTTGCCCGGGTTATCGGCTGGGGTGGGTGGTCAACAAGCGCTTTAATGAGCATCTGCAAAAACTGCAACTTATCTCGACTTTGTCAGGTAGTGCGCCTATCCAACAAGGTATCGCGCATTATTTGCAAAATGACAGCTATGATAATCACCTTAGAAAACTTCGAAAGAATCTTGAGCAGCGACAATCCAAGTTCATTGAACTGATCGATAAGTACTTTCCTAAATCGATTCATTACACACAGCCAGAAGGCGGCTATTTTTTATGGGTTGAACTGCCGGAATCAAAATGCGGAAAAGCGATTTATCAGAAGTTATTGGAAGACAACATCACCGTTGCATTCGGTAAGTTGTTTTCTGTCGGCCCAGATTATGAGAACTACCTAAGGCTTAATACTTCGTTACCCTGCAACGATGAACTAGAAGAAGCCGTGAAGAAGATCGGAGAATTACTTCACTAGCCAACTGTTTACCTATTTTTTACTCAAACTGTATCAGTGAACGAATCCGAAGCTGTGTTTCAATCATTAACAGACAACCATTTTAGGTTAGGAGCAATAATGAAAAAGCAGTTGGTAAAGCATGAACTTAGGCTAATGGGTGTTGCTATCTTTAGCGCATTTTTGTTGGTGTTTGCGCACCTGATATTGGCGAAGTCTTTTTCTCATATGGTTTGGACGGAATACACCGCCGCCGTGATTCCATTCGTCATGTTTGGTTTGTGTGTTGTTGGAGTGAAATACGCCGCGCGAGCAGATAAGGCTGAAGACGAAAGCAACAGCTAAATTGTACACGCAGATTGCGAGAAAATTATTCGTACAAAATAAAAGACCTCCACTTGGGAGGTCTTTCTAATTCTGAGTCACTAAAAAGTGATTAGAAGTTCGCAGAGCGAGGTGTACGTGGGAATGGGATCACGTCACGAACGTTGCCCATGCCTGTTACGTAAGAGACTAGACGCTCAAAGCCTAGACCAAAGCCAGCGTGTGGCACTGTGCCGTAGCGACGTAGGTCACGGTACCAGCTCATGTGTTCAGGGTCGATGCCCATTTCACGCATACGTGCATCTAGAACGTCTAGACGCTCTTCACGCTGAGAACCACCGATGATTTCACCGATGCCAGGTGCTAGAACGTCCATCGCAGCTACAGTCTTGCCATCGTCGTTCATACGCATGTAGAACGCTTTGATGTCTTTCGGGTAGTTTTTCACGATTACTGGCGCTTTAAAGTGCTCTTCAGCTAGGAAACGCTCGTGCTCAGAAGACATATCGATACCCCATTCAACTGGGAATTCGAACTCGCGACCAGAATCCAGAAGGATTTGGATCGCGTCAGTGTAGTCAACTTGTGCAAAGTCAGAAGAAACGAATTGCTCTAGACGAGTGATCGCTTGCTTGTCGATACGCTGAGCGAAGAACTCAAGGTCATCGCGACGCTCTTCAAGTACTGCTTTGAACACGTACTTAAGCATGTCTTCAGCCAGTTTCGCTACATCGTCTAGTTCTGCGAACGCAACTTCAGGCTCAACCATCCAGAATTCTGCTAGGTGGCGGCTTGTGTTTGAGTTTTCAGCACGGAAAGTAGGACCGAAAGTGTAAACCTTGCTTAGTGCACAAGCGTAAGCTTCCGCGTTTAGCTGACCAGATACGGTTAGGAACGTTTCTTTACCGAAGAAGTCTTCGTTGTAGTCCACTTTGCCTGCGTCTGTGCGAGGTAGGTTTTCCATGTCTAGCGTAGAAACGCGGAACATTTCACCAGCACCTTCTGCATCAGAAGCCGTGATTAGTGGCGCAGATACCCAAAAGTAGCCTTGCTCGTGGTAGAAACGGTGAATTGCTTGAGATAGGCAGTTACGTACACGTGCTACCGCACCGATTACGTTAGTGCGCGGACGTAGGTGCGCAACTTCACGTAGGTACTCGATAGAGTGACGAGTTTTTGCCATTGGGTAAGTTTCAGCATCTTCAACCCAACCTACAACTTTAACGTCAGTTGCAGCCAGTTCGAAGTCCTGACCTTGCGCAGGAGACTCAACAATCTTACCAGTTACTTCAACAGAGCAGCCAGTCGTTAGCTTAAGCACTTCATTGTCGTAATTATTAAGATTATTAGGGACCACGGCCTGAATCGGGTCGAAACAAGAGCCGTCATATATGGCAAGGAAAGAGATTCCAGCTTTGGAATCACGACGTGAACGGATCCAGCCGCGAACAGTTACTTCACTGTCTACTGCTAGCTTACCGCTTAGTACGTCTGATACAGGCGCGTAAGTCATGTTTTAAATATTCTCCATTGAGGTAAAAATTCAACGCAACGCTTATCAAAGTGCTTGTCTCAAAACATTTTTGTTTAAAAAACAAGCGAAGCATTGAGTTGGATAGAATTTTACAGATTCAATGGGACATATTACCCGTCAATTCGTCAGCTTCAACCTTTATATTCAATTTGGACGCGAGAAATTTCCTATTTATTCGCCCTTTGTTGCTCAGAAAGGGTGAATTGGTTAAGTAATTGCTCTAAACGCTCAGAAAGTTCTTCCAAATCGACACTGATATCCCGTGTATGAGAGGCAGATTGAGACGTGTCGTTCGCGTGCAAAGTAATCACGTCGATTTTCGATTGAATGTGCTTGCTGACATCCGAGGTGGTTTGAGTTTGCAGTTGGATGTTTTCTGCGTGTTTCAGCACTTGATGCATCTCATCTACGACATTGTGCATGGTTTCAGACAGCGCTTCGACATCCAGTGAGCGTTGATGAGCAAATTGACAAACATGATCGACTGACGACAGAGACTCTTCGCTGCCTTGCTGAAATTGGGAAATGATGCTTTCAATGTTGCTGGTGGCTTCGGCGGTACGTGAGGCCAGGTTTCTCACTTCATCGGCAACGACTGCAAAGCCACGACCTTGCTCTCCGGCACGTGCCGCTTCGATTGCTGCGTTTAGAGCGAGTAGGTTAGTTTGTTCGGCGATGCCTTTGATCACCCCGAGTATTGAGGAAACTTCTTCGGTTCTCTGATTTAGAGACGTAATCTTCTCACGCACTTGTTCAATGTTGCTGACTAAGCTTTTGATGTCTTCGCTGACATTGTGCGCTTGGCTGGCGCTGTTTGCGGCTACGTCAACGGTGTGGTTTACCAACGTCGTTGCGTTGATTGTTGCCTCTTCAACCACGACTTGCTGCTGCAACATATCAATAATGTTGTTTTGCACTTCATTGGTTTCTAATTGCTGATTGTTTGCTGCTTCATCAGTGGATTGAGCAACGTCGGTGAGACGACCTGCAGACCCTGCTAACGAATGGGAGGTGTCTTGCACGCGCTCAAGACTTTCCGAAACGGTATCCATAAAGGAATTAATAGATTGGGAAAGTTGGCCAACTTCGTCATTTTGTTTATGGACAAGTCTCTGGGAGAGATCTTTGCTGGCACTAACGTTCGACATAAAGTGCGAGGTTTTTTGAATTGGTCGCACGATGATCTTACGAATCAAGCCCATGGTGATGAGAAAACCAACCAACGCAATGGCAGACATGATGCCCATCGCGTACATCGCTTGTTTATTGATCATCGAACTCACGTGGTTCATGTTGTATTCCAAGCGAATAGCACCCAATACTTCACCCTCTGGTGCGACATGGCAAGAAACACAATTGGTGCCGCGATAGTTTTGGTTCGATTTCATTGGCAGCGCCACAACAATGCCTTTGCCCCAGTCCGCAGTAATTGGTTCTATCACTAGCTCGCCCGCTAGTGCACGCTGATCAATCTCATCAATAGGTTGCTGATTGGCTTGCCCTGCACCGTACAGTTTTGTAACGGCATCGGCACGTAGCACTCGAACTTGCTCAATACCTTCTTGAGCGAGTGCTTTTTGTCGCAGCGTTTCCTTTTGAGACATGGTGCCAGTGAGCATCATCATGTTCAGACTATCGAAGTAGTTGCTGGCTTTGTCGTGCAGTTGTTCACTAAGAACATCATTTATCAGCGTTTTTTGTTGATAGTGTTGGTATGCCGTCGACGCGGCGAGAACACAGCTAAAAACGACAATTAACGCGAGCAGGAGCTTAAAGGTAATAGTTGAGCGCATATTTTTATAAGTGTAATTGGAACGAACTGCACAATATTAGTCTTCTCGCATAGGTTGCGCGATGAGCGAAATGAATGATTGTGACCCTACACATGTTGGGGATATGTAATTGTGATGTGAGTACTGTGTAATCAAATGTTTGGCGCATGACAAAAATGCGACGCTTTGGTGTACGTGATGGCAAAGAGGTCAGGAATAAGCGGCAGTTTTTGCTACGCTTGCATGGGGTAACGCTTGTCTCTTGGCAGCGAATTCCTTAGTATTGCCTGTCTTTTTTAAAGCCTGAGAATCAAGATGAAAACAGAATTGTACAAAGAGTTTATGTTCGAAGCGGCACACCATTTGCCACACGTACCAGAAGGTCACAAGTGTGGTCGTTTGCACGGACACTCTTTCCTTGTTCGTCTTTATGTAGAAGGTGAAGTTGATCCGCATACAGGTTGGGTTGTGGATTTTGCAGAGATAAAAGCTGCATTTAAACCAATTTACAATCGCTTAGACCACTACTACCTAAACGACATCGAAGGTCTGGAAAACCCGACCAGCGAAGTGTTAGCAAAATGGATTTGGCAACAACTAAAACCAAACCTACCGCTACTAAGCAAAGTAGAGATCAAAGAAACTTGTACAGCAGGTTGTATCTACAAGGGTGAATAACCTTCGTAGTAATCCCATGTTCAATAACAAAGGCAAGCCTATCGCTTGCCTTTGTTTTATTTAGCGTTTGGTTATTGAGCGTTTAACCAAGCGGGTGGCGCATCAACCACTCTTTTTCTTGCTCGCCATAAATGGCTTTTTCTGTGTTGGTAAAGCCACAAGCCAAGAAAAAGTCGAGTGCACCTTGATGGCTATTTGGTACCGTCACGCAGAGCGAGGTGCTCTCTGGGTCGATGGTATATGCGTACACAAACAGTTTTTTCAGCGCCTCTGCACCAATACCTTGGCGTTGAAAGCGGCGATCAATCATCAAATAATTAAGGCCCAACTCATGCCGCATTGCAAAAGGAGCATGCTGAGCAAACCCTTTATCAATGATCAGGTAGCCAACGGTTAGGTAGTCCGAATAAATAGTAAAAAATACTTCTGACTTGTTTCGCTTTTGGTAAGCCTGTTCAAACGGCTTGGCAAATCCTATTTGCTCTTCCTGCACGTCCAATTGCATCAAACTCGAAAAATCTTTCAGTTTGGTTGGTTTAATAGCAATCATGGTTTCAATCACGAGTGGGTGGTGGATGGTCTCACCACCTAACAAAAATGTACGAACGTCTTTAACTTTCATCCAGTTATAGACGCTAGTGATACCCAAATCACTTCGCACACTTAGCGCGAATACATTATGAAGTCATTTGGGTATCAGCTAGTTTAAGTAACTCGCGGCATTAAGAAAAGCTAGAAATGCAGAGGATAGAAGTAACCTTGATGAATGTAGGCTCCTAACGTTGTGAGTAAGTGAGCACTATCTGCGGTTTCGACGCCTTCGACGATGACTGTGCAGCGGTAAGTGTTTCCCATCGCAATCAACTGACGCAGCGTTTCCACTTTCTTATCGTCCGACTTTAAACCAATCACAAACTCCCGATCTATTTTCAAATAATCTGGATTGATTTTGCTGATAAGTGACACGTTGTTGTTGCCGGTACCAAAGTCATCAATGCTGATTTTGCAGTTCAGTAATTTTAGTTTCGCGACGTTGTCGTAGATCTCGGAGGTGTAGTACATGGACGCGTTCTCCGTGATTTCGATGGTCAGTAAACGGCAGTCTCTGCTCGCGAGTTCTTGATAAAGAGTCGAGAAGTTTCTGCCTCGTAGAAGAGAAGGGCACACATTGATGCTGATGGGCACCAACAAAGTCGGCTGTTTGGCGTAAATTGCTCGGATCACCAAGATCGTGTGGATCAAAAGCAGTCCATTGCTGATGAGTGTTTCGATGAACCTTTGGGTATTCTTCACTTTGAATCGAGAAAGAGCTTCGTAGTGAATATTTTGCTGCGTTGAGGTGTTGTAGATCGGTTCGAGCTTGATATGAAATTCTCGAATAGCAAACAGATACGTGATGAACGCTTGTAGCGACCGATGCCTTAGTATCACTAAAAAGAACAGGCTCAACAAAATGATGCTCTTAAAAGGTCCTGAGATGTAATACACCTCTTTATAGCCTGTATCTTTAATTTGATAGTGAAAGTATCGCCCGTTGGTATTACCAATTTCGAACGATGTACCTGTGTTGGTGTAAAGCTTCATCCCTGAAAGGAAAAAGCGCGAGATGTGGCTCTCCACGTTATTCTGTAAGTTGATGTTTTTCACACGAACTAAAATGGTGGCGTTGTTGATGTCGAAGGATTGAGTCGTGTAATTGCTGTTATCGCTCCACTCGTTGAACGCTTTTTGGCTGACGGGAACCACCGCCTCTGGCGTGACCAAGCAGCGAATATTAAAGCGATCCAACATCATGCTGGATTCAACGAGCTTTACGTTATCAAACAACCCTTTTAGTTGGTCTTCATCAGCATAGCAACTCATCTGAGACAGGCTGTCGGCAATGTCCAATGCGCTATCTAAATAGTTGTGTTTCACAATGCTGTTGATGGCGTAATAGCAGACCGAGAAAAAGATAGCTGTAGTAACCAGCAGCACCCAAGCGATGTCGGTGTATATCCTTTTATTCCGCAAGCAAATACGAAGGGCTTTTCTGACGCTGTTTTTCGTGTGTTGGTTGATTCTCTTCTGTTGATAGATGCCGCTTTGATGAGTATGTAGCATGGTAAAAGGGATGAAATATCCCGTCCTGTGAACGTTTTCTATGATGTTTCTCGTGGGAGAAACGTGATCTTCCGTGAGCTTGCGAAACTTCTTTCTCAATGCTGCCACCGCGTTTTTAAATCCATTTTCTGGCAAAGCCATCTTGTAGTGTTGAGTGATTTTTCTCTCAATAACGCGCTGACTGATCGGCGCATTTAAACTGCCGTAAGTAGCAATAGTTGAAAGAATGGCATACTCATTTGAACTAACAGGGATGGCGTGGTGGAGTGTGTTGTTGATCTCTAAAGAAATGTCGTTTTCGGACAAGCAAACGCAGATTTGGTTTCCAAGTTCAAACCTAATCATGTGTTGATAAGCTCCAATTTAAATTTTGGCTACGTTATCAATAATGAGAAGTGAAGGGTGTGATTTTGTACGGGGATATCCTAAACATTTGGATATAGTAACAGTTTTAGTTTTTTTTATGAGCTACAGCGAGAGTAGGCTCTGACTGGTTTTTAGCCGGGACAAACAGAAATATCGGCAGGAATAAGGCAATGACGGGTGATGCTTCAAATGCGTCTGCATGTGCGTACCTCATCGTATTTTAGATAAAAAAAGCCCGAGTATTCACTCGGGCTTATCGATATGTTTTTTATAACGAGACGATTAGCAAATCACTTTGATCGCTAGACCGCCTTGAGAAGTTTCGCGGTATTTCGCGTTCATGTCTTTACCAGTCTCTAGCATTGTTTCGATAACTTTATCTAGAGATACAGTAGGAGCAGAAGAACGACGTAGTGCCATACGAGTGGAGTTGATCGCTTTTACAGCTGCGATACCGTTACGCTCGATACATGGAACTTGAACCTGACCTGCAACTGGATCACAAGTTAGACCTAGGTTATGCTCCATCGCGATTTCTGCAGCCATACATACTTGCTCTGGGCTACCACCCATAAGCTCTGCAAGACCAGCCGCCGCCATAGAACATGCCACACCAACTTCACCCTGACAGCCAACTTCTGCACCAGAGATTGATGCGTTGCGCTTGTAAAGACCACCGATTGCACCAGAAGCGGCAAAGTAACGGATGTAATCTTTTTCAGTCACAGTTTGGATGAACTTGTCGTAATAAGCCAATACTGCTGGGATGATGCCACAAGCGCCGTTAGTCGGTGCGGTAACAACACGGCCACCGGCTGCATTCTCTTCGTTTACTGCGAAAGCGAACATGTTTACCCAGTCAACAACAGACATTGGGTCGTTTGTTGTTTTCTCAGAAGTAAGCAGTTGCTGACGAAGTGCTGCAGCACGACGAGGTACACGTAGTGGACCAGGCAGAATGCCTTCTTCGTTCATACCGCGATCCATACATTCGCGCATCGTGCGCCAGATGTTCGCGAAGTAAGTACGAGTTTCTTCGTCTGAGTGAAGTGCTTGTTCGTTCTTCATTACTAGCGCGCTGATAGAAAGACCGCTTTCTTTACACTGGTTAACCAGCTCTTCAGCTGTTGTGAATTCGTAAGGAACCTTGATTGGGTTCTCAGCTTCTTTACCGAAGTTCTCTTCATCAACGATGAAGCCACCACCGATAGAGTAGTAAGTTTTTGAGTACACTTTTTCGTCATCAATCCAAGCGTGGATTTGCATGCCGTTTTCGTGCAGCTCAAGGTTCGTTTTGTGGAAGTTCATTCCACCTTCACGTGGGAACGATACTGTATGACAGTGCATGCCAACAGGAAGGCGCTCAGTTTCTTCTACGCGAGCGATGAAGCCCGGAATAGAATCGATATCAACTTTCTCAGGGGAGTTGCCCGCAAGACCCATGATGATAGCAATATCTGTGTGGTGACCTTTCCCTGTCAGTGATAGTGATCCATAAACGTCAACGGTGATTTTAGTGATGTCGCGCAGTTTTCCCATTGCACGAAGATCATCAATAAACTCTTTACCCGCTTTCATTGGGCCTACAGTGTGTGAGCTTGAAGGACCAACACCGATTTTATAGATATCAAAAACACTAATCATATCGATTACCTCAGAAGAAAGCCTCCCAAGGGGAGTTGGGAGGCTTAATTTTATCGTTATATTTTTGGATTAATCATTCTGTTAAAAAACAGGGATGATTAAAGAGCGCCGTAGATTACAGAAGTAATTGCTGCAAGACCACAGATTGCTGTGAAAATTTGCACAGGTGCTGAAGTTTTGTACTTCGCCATTGCTGGAACTTTTTGCATCGCGAATACAGGCATCAAGAATAGGATTGCCGCAATCATTGGCGCGCCCATTGTTTCGATCATGCCTAGGATGCTTGGGTTAACGATAGCCACAATCCAAGTAGTGATAACGATGAACAGTAGAGAGCCTTTTTCGATCTTGCTTACTGGAGATTGTGAGCGAGATTTGATTAGACCTACTAGACCTTCGTGTGCACCTAGGAAGTGACCGAAGTAGCTAGAAGTGATCGCCGCGAATGCAACCAATGGACCCATGTATGAGATCAGTGGAGATTCGTGGATGTTCGCTAGGTAAGAAAGTACAGAGATGTTTTGTTCTTTCGCAGATGCTAGTTGCTCTGGAGATAGAGAAAGTACTACAGAGAATACGAAGAACATAACAAAGCCCATTAGCATCATCGCTGCACCGCCAGTGATCATGTCTGTTTTCTTGTAAGCTTCGTCGCCGTATTGCATGCGTTGCTCTTTAGAGAACTGAGAAATGATTGGGCTGTGGTTGAATGAGAATACGATGATAGGAATTGCTAACCAAACGATAGTTGGCATTGCAGCCCAGTCTGGAGCCACTTCAATCATAGACGTGTTCCACTCAGGGATTAGGTAGAAAGACAACGCCAATAGGATGAACACTAGAGGGTAAACCATTGCTGAAGTTGCTTTCAGCATCAGTTCTTTACCGAATACTACGCCTGCTGTCATTGCTGCGATAAGCGCACCAGAAAGTAGCCAGCGAGGAATCGATTCCATGCCCATTTGGTTAACTAGGAAAGAGTCAACCGTGTTTGTGATACCAACACCGTAGATAAGTACGATTGGGTAAATAGCGAAGAAGTATGCGAACGTAATAAGGTTTGCGCCAGTTTTACCGAAGTGTTCTTCTACTGTGTCAGTGATGTCTGCTTCTGGGTTCTTAGCTGAAAGAACGAAGCGAGCTAGAGATTTGTGTGCGAACCAAGTCATTGGTGCCGCGATTAGAGCTAGGATTACTAATGGCCAAAAACCACCCGCACCAGCTTTAATAGGAAGGAAAAGTACACCTGCACCTACTGCCGTGCCGAACAGAGACAGACACCAGGTGAAGTCTTTGTAAGTAAACTTACTAGACGATTGTGCGGTAGAAACCGCAGAAGTAGTTGTATTCATTTTTGAGTTACTCATTTTGGGAACAGGAAATAAGTCGCGGGCAATTTTGCAAGATTTTACACTAGGAAAATTAGATCTAAATCATGTATTGCTCGTGCTTATTGAATGATATGTCAAAAACCTGCTTTTTATCACGAAAATGATGTGCTACTCGTGATTATTGCTAATGAGTAAAATTAGAAAAACTTATCAATAGGGCGATTTGTATAAATTTATTTCACCGCAAGCGTTTGCGGTGAAAATGGCAAATTAATCTAATGTGAATGAATGTTTATGAAGTAACGTTTTATTAATATTGATGCACATAATGATCGCATTGGTCGTATGATCATTATCGAATGAAAGAGGAGAGATTTAGCCGGAAATGATGTGCTTTTGCATCGACTCAATGATCTGTGCCGTCATGCCCCAGATGAAATGTTGACGATATGGGATAGCAAATACACGATGACTGCTTCTTTTTAACTCAAACTTACTGCTGTAGAGCTTATTTGGGTTCAAAATATGGTTGGCTGGTACCTCAAAAACCGACTCGACCTCATTTGGGTCAATATGCGTTTTATAATCCGGAGAAATAAAGGCCAAAAATGGCGTCACATTAAATTGACTAATCGTTGGCAGTTTTGGCAACTGACCGAACACATGAATGTGTTTATCTTCTATACCGACCTCTTCATGAGTCTCACGAAGCGCCGTATTCACCAGATGGATATCTTCGGGTTCAAACTTACCGCCAGGAAAGCTGATTTGCCCTGGATGATGCCGAAGATGTTCGGCTCGCTTGGTCAAAATCACTTGTAGGCCTTCAGGTCTATCTACAAAACCAATCAGCACAGCGGCGTCTCGAAGCGGTTTACCTTTCATAAAATTCAGGCGGGCAAGAGACTCCTTGTGATAACCCGTCGGAAGATGAAATTGAAAGTTTTGCAGCAATTTTGTTTTGTCGATAACCAAATCGAACCCCTAATTTTCGTGCTTACTCATTATTATACACCCAAGATAATAACCCTAAACTCCGGAATCGAGCGTGCTTGAGTGAGAAAATGAGTGGTGAGTGCGCTCCGCCTCATTGTTGATAAAACAGGAAGCTCAAATGTTAAAGGAAAATCGCTTCACATCTAGGCAACCTTTTGCTTTGTGCTTTGTGTCTCACTCTGCCGAAGCATATTGATTTGAAACTTATAGGGTTATACACCATTCTTATTTTTAAGGCGTTGCAATGAGGTTGGTGTTTGCCAATGAAAGGGATAATCTTTACCGAGTTCATGGAGTTAGTGGAAAGCAAATTTGGACTTGAAGTGCTTGACCAAGTGCTCGAACTTTCCGATGACGAAGGGGTATATACCTCTGTCGGCAGTTATGATCACCGAGACTTAGTCAAACTGATCGTCAATCTCAGCAAAGTTTCTGATATTCCCCCAGAGCAGTTACAAGAAGTGTTTGGTGAAAGCGTATTTTTGAACCTGCTACGCTCCATTCCCAGTCATGCAAGCTTGCAGCAGTGCGACAATACCTTTCAATTTGTTCGACATGTAGAAAGCTTTATTCATGTAGAAGTTAAAAAACTTTACCCAGACGCCAATCCGCCTAAGTTCGATTTTATCAGCGAAACACAGTCAGAACTGGTGTTCGACTACCACAGTGCAAGGTGTATGGCGCATGTTTGTTTAGGGTTGCTCAAAGGCTGTGCTGCGCACTTTGGACAGGTCATTCATATTATGCATCAAAACCAAACCGAAGACGGAAGCCAAGTTCGATTTTGGCTGGAGGCACAATAAGAAGAGTATGACGGGTAACTCCTCATTAGAAAGGAAACTCAAACGAGAAATCGCCTCAAGAAAGGCGGCAGAACTGCTTTTAGAGCAAAAAAGTTATGAGCTCTACGAATCGACGCAAAAATTGAGTGTCGCGTTAAAGAAGCTAGAACTTCGATCGGAAAGCGATCTGCGCAAGTTTGAGTTTGAAGAAAAAATTGATGCCACGCTTATTCGGTTTGGACGGACATTCCTTTCCAGCACTTTCGACGAGACAATGATTGCCAGTTTTCTTGAGCAACTGACGTCCAATTCCGTCATTACCGCTTCGTATTTATACCTTGATCCTGTCCAACTCACTTCTTTGCGTCGTCATCATTTCGGGCATTTGGATCTAAAAAGTGACAAACCTATCGCTCGAACACCCAATTGGCAGAATGAGGCGCTACATTTACCCATCATCATTGATGAGCGAGTCGTTGGCGAATTGATATTTTCTGTGTCGCTGGAACAAATTGAGCAAGCTTTTATCTCCAAACAAATGGAGCTGGTTTCTGATTTGGTTCACGGCGTGATCAGCCGTCACCTCAGCCTTGAACGTGAAGTCGAGCTAAGAAAGCGAGCGGAAGAGTCAGAAAAAGCGACGAAAGAGTTTGTCGCGATGATTAACCACGAGTTAAGAACGCCACTTAATGGCGTACTCGGCAGCGCAGAGCTGTTAAGCAAAACTCAGTTGGGAGAAGATCAACGGCAATATCTCGGTAATTTGATTCAGTCGGGCGATTTACTTCGCGTCATCATCAACGACTTGCTCGATTTCAGCAAGATGAATGCTGGCATGATGGAAATTATCGACAAGGTTTTTGCGTGGGATGATCTCGAAAAAGCCATTACGGGCGTATTTGCGGCGAAAGCGGCAGAGAAGCGCATTCATTTTTCTATCGACAAGAAGTTAGGCATTCCGGAGTTTCTGATTGGCGATTTAGAACGAATCACCCAAATCTTAGTCAATCTGATTGGGAACGCGATCAAATTTACCCATTTGGGCGGCGTGGTCTTGCGAGTCGAGTGGGTAAACGGCACTGCGTTTTTTGAGGTGGAAGATACCGGAATTGGGATACCGTTAGCGGCGCAAAGTTCGTTGTTTGACCCTTTTGTACAAGTTGACCGCTCGGCAAAACGCAGTTTTGAAGGCTCAGGTTTGGGCTTAGCGATTTGTAAGAACCTCGTGGATTTAATGCAAGGTGAGATCAGTTTCGAAAGTGAAGAGCGCAAAGGTACAACCTTTAAAGTTTCCATCCCTTTAAAAGAGGGGCAAGCTCAAGGTGCAGCGTCGGGTGAGTTGGCTGTTGTCGAACGAAGCGACTTAGCTGGGCGCTCGATATTGGTGGTGGATGATATCCGAATGAACCAAGTCATTGTGACGCAGATGCTGAAAAAGCTCGACATTACTCCTGATTTAAAAGCCAATGGTTTGGAAGCGCTAGAAGCGGTTAAAAACAAAGATTACGAATTGATATTTATGGATTGTCGAATGCCGGAAATGGATGGTTACGAAGCAACGGCTCACTTGCGACAAAAAGGCTTCGACCGTCCAATCATCGCCTTAACAGCAGGCACAACGATTGAAGAACGTCAAAAGTGCATTGATTCAGGCATGGACGATATCCTCACTAAGCCGTACACCGCAACCGATATTGAACAGATTATGTGTAAGTGGCTCGAGCAGTAGACGCTGCCTCTTAAAAAACGGATGCTTAACGGCTAACGGCTAAAGGGCATACAAACAACGCTCACAAAAACGCCTCCGTACTGGAGACGTTTTGACTTGTTTTCGTCAGCAGGATTCAAGAGACGTTGTCATCTGTCGAAACCTACGATTGCAGCGCTGGCAAAATCTTTGAAAGCTTATCCAATGTTTCTTGATATTCAGAGGCACAATCGCTATCTGCAACGACGCCGCCGCCAGCCCAAGCGTACAGTTTGTGATTTTCCGCGACGAGAGTACGGATGGTGATGCTGGTATCCATACGACCATGGCGAGAAATGTAGCCAATACTGCCGCAATACGCGCTGCGTCGATGTGGCTCTAACTCTTCAATGATCTGCATTGCGCGAACTTTAGGTGCGCCGGTAATTGAACCGCCCGGGAAGCACGCTCGTAGCAAATCTGCAGGAGAATATTGCTCGTCCAAATTAGCACGAATGGTGCTCACCAAATGATGCACGGCAGGGAAGCTTTCAATATCAAACAGCTTTGGCACGTGAACGCTACCCGGTGATGCAACTCGACCAATGTCATTACGCAGCAAATCGACAATCATCAGGTTTTCTGCCTGATCTTTTTCCGCTGTCTGCAAGTCATGGGCATTAGCGGTATCTTGCCTTGGATCTTCGCTGCGTGGGCGAGTACCTTTGATTGGTTTCGTTTCAATGACGCGATCTTTGAGTTCTAAAAATCGCTCTGGAGAGATACTCAAAATCGAAGACTCAGGCATACGGATAAACGCTGAGAATGGCGCTTGGTTCGCGGACTCCAATTTCAGATACGCTTGCCACTCGCTGCCTTGATACGGTGCGTTAAAGCGTTGCGCCAAATTGATCTGATAGCAGTCACCGCTCAACAAGTATTCTTGCACCTTGTCAAAGCGAGTGGCGTAGCTCTCTTTCGTCATGTTTGACTGCCAATCGCCGGACAGAGCGAAGTCTACACTTTGCTCCGCTTCTTGTTTGTCTAACCATTGCCAAGCTTGCTCGATATTCTGACCGACTAAGCATGCTTTTTTAAGCTTGTGGTCAACAACGACGGCCCATTCATACAGACCTACCGCCATATCAGGCGTGTTGAGATCCTTTTCGGCCTGTTCTGGCATTGTTTCTACGCGTCGACCTAAATCGTAACTGAAGTAACCGAGCGCTCCGCCGACAAAAGGCAAATCCAATTCTTTATTTAACTCAACGTGAGGAAGCCACTGTTCTTGCAACTGATGAAGCAGCGTGAATGGGTCATCTTGAGTTGAATAGGCATTCGATGGCGTTTCAACTTGTGTGCTGTCGGCAATGGTTTCTAACGTTGCAATTGGGTTGGCAACCAACACATCAAAGCGACTATCGATATGCGTTTCTGATGCAGAACGCAGCAACATCGCCCAAGGCTGGTGTTGAATGCGAGAAAAGAGGTGAAGAGCAAACTCTGGTGCGTATTCCAGCGCTTTAAAATCAATGAATTGATTGTCCATGTTGTTCATTTGTGTAATTTGTGACAAAGAGATCGTTCACTGCATGGCATGTCATGGGCAGCAAGAGTATCATATTCCTCTGTATAGCCAAACTCCCTCTATTCATAGGGTTTTGAGATGGTTTACAAGTAGGCGACTTCAGCGTTTCGTGTGTCGATATCAGCCGTTCGACAATTGTTTATAAAAAAACGAAGCTCAAAAGAGCAATAAGCTCAACAAACACGATTGAAGCCAAGCCAATAATGGAAGCATAACTATAACGAGGCATGTAATGACGGTAATACGCAAGCAGGATGTAATCAGCAGTGTCGCTGATGCGCTACAGTATATTTCTTACTACCACCCGCTAGACTTTGTTCAAGCTCTTGAAAAAGCCTATCACCGCGAAGAGAGTCAAGCCGCGAAAGACGCGATTGCTCAGATCCTAATTAACTCCCGAATGTCAGCAGAAGGTCACCGACCAATTTGTCAGGATACTGGCATCGTGACGTGTTTCGTCAACATCGGTATGGGCGTGCAATGGGACTCAACCGATATGACGGTTCAGCAGATGGTAGATGAAGGTGTTCGACAAGCGTATACGAACCCAGATAACCCGTTGCGTGCGTCAGTACTTATGGATCCTGCCGGTAAACGTATTAATACCAAAGACAACACGCCTGCTGTCGTACACATCAACATGGTACCGGGCGATAAAGTTGAAATTCAGATCGCAGCGAAGGGCGGCGGTAGTGAAAACAAAACTAAGATGGTGATGCTAAACCCATCTGACGATATTGCTGAGTGGGTAGAGAAAACGCTACCAACAATGGGCGCGGGCTGGTGTCCACCAGGCATGCTTGGCATTGGTATTGGCGGTACGGCTGAAAAAGCAGCGGTATTGGCAAAAGAATCTCTAATGGAACACATCGATATTCAAGAGCTTATCGACCGTGGTCCACAAAACGCAGAAGAAGAGCTTCGTCTTGATATCTTCAATCGCGTGAACAAACTTGGTATCGGCGCGCAAGGCCTTGGCGGTTTGACGACTGTTGTCGACGTTAAGATCAAAACTGCGCCAACGCACGCGGCTTCTAAGCCTGTTTGTTTGATCCCGAACTGTGCGGCGACTCGTCACGTACACTTCACGCTTGATGGCAGCGGCCCAGCAGAGCTAACGCCACCTAAACTAGAAGATTGGCCAGACATTACTTGGGAAGCGGGCGAAAATACGCGTCGCGTAAACTTAGACACGATCACTAAAGAAGAAGTACAAGAGTGGAAGACAGGCGAAACCGTTCTTCTATCAGGTAAAATTCTGACTGGTCGTGATGCGGCGCATAAACGTATTCAAGGCATGCTAGATAACGGTGAAGGTCTACCTGAAGGCGTAGATCTAAACGGTAAGTTCATTTACTACGTAGGTCCTGTCGATGCAGTTGGTGATGAGGTCGTTGGTCCTGCTGGCCCAACAACATCAACGCGTATGGATAAATTCACCGATATGATGTTAGAAAAAACCGGCATCATGGGCATGATCGGTAAAGCTGAGCGTGGCCCTGCAACGGTTGAATCTATTAAGAATCACAAAGCGGTTTACCTAATGGCTGTCGGTGGCGCTGCGTACTTGGTAGCGAAAGCGATCAAGAAAGCTCGCGTTGTCGCATTTGAAGATTTAGGTATGGAAGCGATTTACGAATTTGAAGTTGAAGATATGCCAGTAACAGTGGCTGTAGACTCAAATGGCGTTAACGCGCACCAAATCGGTCCTGACACTTGGAAAGTAAAAATTCAAGAGATGGAAGCGTAAGGTAAACGGTAATCTTACATTGTCTCAGTAGAGAGAATGTGACAAGGTGCTGATTTACCTAGCAAACATTTGACAAAAGTGCAGCGAAAACTGCACTTTTTGTCTATATAATGTAGATATAAACCTTAGGGTATAGCAATCAAACGTTATGCGAACAATAATTAGGAGACGGCATGCCTCGTTTTATTCAGATTCTACAAATTATTCTTGCTGTAGTGGTTGGTGGCTTTGTTGGCTACGACTTGATTCTTCACGGTATCAGTATTTTTGATGAGAAATACGTCACCATCACTTGTGTGCTTTGGTTTGTTCTTGAAATCGCACTCTTTGTTATCTACAAGCTGATTGAAGAAGATTAGAACATTAAGCCTCTAGTTCGAATATATAAGCCTCTGAAGTGATTCAGAGGCTTTTCCGTTTATAGGCAGCAATATTTTACACTTATCGAGGTCAGCACTAGATTGCAGATTTTGTTCATCTTTGATTAAGGTTGGTAAACTTAGACTCGTGATACTCAAGTTACTTCTATGGAAGCGTTGGGTATAAAAACTGGTGAGATAAATAAAAACTATGAAAAGAATAAAGCAAGAAGTGAACGACTTTATCAGCCGTGGTATGGATTCTAATGTAAGAATTGCGGTAACTGGGTTATCCCGAGCGGGTAAAACGGCCTTTATCACGTCTTTGGTTAATCAGTTGCTTCACACCGCCACTCACGACAATCTACCTTTATTGACCGCCGCGAGAGACAAACGCCTTATTGGTGCAAAGCGTGAACCTCAAACCAATATGATGGTGCCTCGCTTTGCTTACGACGAGGCGATGAGCCAGATTCATGCGAACCCACCACAATGGCCCGTGCCAACGCGTGATGTGAGCGAAATTCGCCTAGCTTTAAAATACAAGCCAAAGAAAACGACCAAGAAGCTGCTCAGTAAAACTGCGGTTCTCAATGTCGACATCATTGACTATCCGGGTGAATGGTTATTGGACTTGCCTTTGCTAGATATGGACTTTTCGAGTTGGTCTCAAACGCAGTTTGACGCCCTGAAAGGCAAACGCAACGAGTTAGCTCAAGCATGGCTTGTTGAGCTCGAACAGATCGAGCTCAATGCGGATGCAGATGAAAAACAGCTAGAGAAAGTGGCTCACGCTTACACGGATTATCTCCATGCTTGTAAAGATGCTGGGCTGCACTGGGTTCAGCCAGGACGATTTGTGTTACCAGGAGAGCTTGCTGGTGCACCAGTGTTGCAGTTCTTTCCTTGTCGATTTGAATCGGAAAGCAAAGCGCCTAAAGGCAGTAACTTAGCCATGTTAGAAGCGCGTTTTCATGAATATCAGCAAAAAGTCGTGAAAGCGTTTTATAAGCACCATTTTGCAACATTTGACCGTCAAATTGTGCTGGTGGATTGTTTACAGCCACTTAATGCTGGCGACGAGGCGTTTTATGATATGCGTCAGGCTCTTGAGCAGATCATGCACAGCTTTCGTTATGGTCGCAGTAGCTTTTTGCGTCGTTTGTTCTCGCCAAAAATAGACAAAGTGCTATTTGCCGCCACCAAGGCCGATCACGTGACACCAGATCAGCATCCGCATCTTGTCTCTCTATTACAGCAAATGGTGCACCCAGCATGGCAAACCGCTGCTTATGAGAACATTGAAATGAGTTGTATGAGCATTGCTTCCATCCAAGCGACCACTTCAGGGTTTATTACCTCAGGCGACAAAACCATTTCTGCGTTACAAGGGACGACCTTAAACGGTGAGGAAATGACGATGTTCCCAGGAGAGGTGCCGAAGAAGCTACCCAATGCCGCCTATTGGCAAAACAGTGGTTTCGACTTTACTTCCTTCCGTCCTATGCCGTCAGCAAGTGATGAACCGATGAAACACATACGTCTAGATAAAGCACTGGATTATCTGCTAGGAGACAAATTGAAATGAGCGAATTGAAGCAGAAACAAATTTTCTCTGAAAAAGCACTAGAGAAAGAGCAGCAATCGGATTCACCAGAGTTAACGGCGCAAAAGACATTCAGTGAAAAAGAAACTTTTATACCAGTAAAGATAGAAGAAGATCGAATTGAAACCGAACAAGAACTGCAACTTGAACATGTGATTCGTCCTCGGCCAGGCAGAAAATGGCTCGCAACCGGCGTGTTTGCTACTTTTGCCGGATTGGTCGGGTGGCAGGCTGTGGACTCAGTTGTCACTGCGGTGCAAACGGCTGACTGGCTAGCATTCGGTTGGGCGGGGTTCATTACTGCTGTGGCATCATTGGGGCTAGGTGCCATCGGTAAAGAACTCTGGAAACTACGTAAATTAAGAAATCATTTCAGCATTCAAGAAGAAGCCGAACTGCTCGTTCACAGTGACAGTGTGGGTAAAGGCAAGGTGTTTTGCGAAAAGGTGGCGGAACAGAGTGGTGTATTAGCAGAGAACCCAGGCTTTGATCGCTGGCAGAACAGCATTAACCCAGCACACAGTGATGCGGAAATCCTTGATATGTACGATTCTATGGTCGTTAGTCAACAAGACAAGCTCGCTACAAAAGTGGTTTCTCAGCACGCGACTGAGTCTGCTGCGCTAGTTGCGGTAAGTCCACTCGCCGCCGCTGATATGTTGCTGGTGGCGTGGCGAAACTTCAAAATGATCGATAACTTATCCAAAGTGTATGGCGTTGAATTAGGTTATGCTTCGCGCATCAAGCTATTGAGAGCGGTATTCGTCAATATGGCAGCGGCAGGCGCAAGTGAGTTAGCCATTGACGCCGGTATGGATTTGATGTCGATGGATCTTGCTGGCAAAGTTTCTGCACGTGCAGGGCAGGGACTCGGCGTGGGGATTCTTACTGCGCGTTTAGGATTGAAAGCGATGGCCTTACTGCGTCCGCTTCCTTGGTATCCTGATCGCCAAGTCAAACTCGGGACTATCCGCCAGGCCGTGGTGGCGAAAGTTGCATCAATCACGATGAAACCATAACGAATATCACCTTTGACCGATAGGATTGCTTGACGCCAATACAAGCTTGATAGAAACTACTGTCAACTTTTCCTGACAGTTGTGAATTGGGATATTTTCAGTGCGTCTTGAAGTCTTATGTGAAGATAGACTCGGTCTTACCCGAGAACTGCTCGATATTTTAGCGTCTAAAAGCATCGACTTACGTGGTATTGAAATCGATATCAGTGGCATCATCTATTTAAATTGCCCAGATATTGATTTTGATACTTTTAGTGAGTTGATGGCTGAAATCCGCCGTATTCCGGGGGTTAAAGACGTACGTAAAATCCAATTTATGCCAATGGAGCGCCACAACACTGAGCTGCTTTCGTTGGTTGATAATTTGCCGGACCCGGTTTTTGCAATCGACCTCAAAGGTGCTGTCGATATGGCGAACATGTCTGCTTTGTCGCTACTCGGCCTGCATAAACAAGAAGTCATTGGCACTCAGATTGGTGCGTTATTACCAAGCGTCCGTTTCTCTCGTTGGTCTGAAGGAGTGAACGCTCGTACTCGTGAAAACCTAGTCATTGATGGGTTGGATTACATCTTAGAGCTCATGCCTGTCTATATCAGAGACGAAGCGCAGAATTCTACGCTTGCAAGCACTTTGATGACGATTCGAACAAGCCAGCACGGCACGCAAATCGAAGAAAGACTACCGTTGCATAATCCATTGGGTTTTGAGCACTTCGTAGGAATATCAAACCGACATAAAGCCTTGATTAATCAGGCTAAGAAGCTTTCTGTTCTGGATCAACCGCTACTAATCGAAGGTGAAACAGGTACTGGCAAAGAAATGCTCGCAAAAGCCTGTCATAGTCGTTCAAGCCGTGCGAGTAAACCATTCCTTGTGTTGAGCTGTGCATCCATGCCAGATGACGTTGCAGAAACCGAGCTGTTTGGCCATGCGCCGGGTTCATTCAATCACGAACAAGGCCACAAAGGTATTTTTGAACAGGCAAATGGCGGTACGGTATTTCTTGATGAAATTGGTGAGATGAGTGCGCATCTGCAAATCAAACTTCTTCGTTTTCTACAAGATGGTAACTTCCGTCGTGTTGGTGCAGAAGATGAAATGCATGTAGATGTTCGCATTATTGCTTCGACAAAACATAACCTTGCTGAGCTTTCTGAAGCGGGTATGTTCCGTGAAGATTTGTATTATCGCCTCAATGTACTCACGCTAAGCATTCCTCCACTGCGTAAGCGCTCGAATGATGTGGCACCTTTGCTGGATTTGTTCGTGACAAAACACGCGCAGCAGCTGGGTATCGATAAGCCGGAGCTGGATGACGGTCTGGTTGATGCTCTGGCCAGCTACCAATGGCCGGGTAACATGCGTCAGCTAGATAATATGGTGTTGCGAGCGCTAACAGAAATGGATGGTCACCTACTGAAAGCCGAACATTTTAATTTGCCACAGCCGCAGTCAGTTGGCGGGGGCAGTGCAACGCTTAATATTGATGGTTCTTTGGACGAGATCATGCGTGATTATGAATCCCAGGTGTTGGAGCGTTTGTACCAGTCGTTCCCGTCAAGTCGTAAGTTAGCGAAGCGTTTGAACGTATCGCATACGTCTATTGCGAATAAGTTACGTGACTATGGGATTCGTAAGAATTAACGCGGGTAATCAAGAAAATGGAAGTTGTCGTTTGTAATGGAAGATCATAGTTCATCAATCGCCGTTCACAAGTTGGACGGCGACTTGCTTCTACGAACCGCTGAAATCGGTGATGCCGATATGATCGCGGCGTATTTTCAATCTAATCGCGATTATTTGAAGCCATTTGAACCAAAGCGAGAAGAGGCGTTTTTCTCTGTTAATGGTTGGCTCCAAAAACTGATTAAGTTGAACGAGCTCCATCGCATGGGGCTTGGCTACTATTGCTTGCTAATTCATGTTGATACAGGGCGCATGCTAGGAACGATTTCTTTCAGCAGTATGAGTCGTTTTCCATTTTATAGCTGTAACGTTGGCTATTCCTTGGCGGAAGAGGCACAAGGTCACGGCTATATGCGTCGTGGGTTAAAAATGGCATGCGACTACATGTTTAACGTGCAAAAAATGCATCGTATCCAAGCCGGCTATATGCCTCATAACAAACGCAGTGAAGCCGTGCTAGAGTTTGTCGGGTTTAGCAAAGAAGGTTACGCAAAAGATTACCTTTTGATCAATGGTGAATGGCAAGATCATGTGCTGACATCATTAACTAACCCTCATTGGCAGCAAGAAGGGCGCTAATATGGATCGATTAGAAAAGCAGTTAGCATTGCTCATTGAGCTTGATAAGCTCAAAAGCGTATTGCGTCGTACTCGGGTGAAAAGCGCCGAAGGTCGTCTTGAAAACAGCGGTGAGCACAGTTGGCACGTCGCATTGATGGCAGTATTAATGGAAGAGCACGCAAATGCACCAGTCGATATCTGTCGAGTGATGAAAATGCTATTGATACATGACGTTGTTGAGATCGACGCAGGCGACACGTTTGTTTATGATACTGCCGCTTCAAAAGAGCAAGCAGAAAAAGAAATAAAAGCCGCTGAACGCTTATTTGGTATGCTACCTACAGATCAAGGGCAAGAATTATTAGCGCTTTGGCAAGAATTTGAAGCCGCGCAGAGTGATGATGCAAAATATGCAAAAGCGCTTGATCGTTTAATACCCATGCTCTTGAACTACCATAACAATGGTCAAAGTTGGAAAGAGAATAGTGTAACGCGTGAACAGGCGCTTACCATTAATAAACGAATTGAATTTGGCTCTGTTACCTTGTGGGACAAAGCGAAAGAGTTGATTGAAGAAGCCACAGAGAAAGGTTGGCTGAAATCGTAATAAAGGAGACTGAATGTCTTATTTGCCTTTGGATGAATACCAAAGAAAATGGATTTTTACGCATCAGTCGATGCCAGTGCCAGAAGAAGATTTGGCATTTATCAAGCCGATGAGCCAAGCTCGTTCTGCGCAATTTTGGAAAGAGAACATTAGCGCGCAAAGCCCTGATATGGACCGCCTAAGCTCACAAGATTGGCCTATGAGTGAATCAAATTGGTTAGAATCTGTAGATTGGATGGCTGCATGGGAATCGGATGAGCCTGAAATGCCACAAGAAGTTGATGCACATATCGATTGGCAAGATGATGTGACCGTGTATTTCTGTTACGAAAAGTACAATGTCATAGAAACAAAATGGTCGATTTTTAAAAAGCATTGGAAGAACTTTTTGTTCTATGATGATGGTCCAATTCTTATTGGTCGTCGCCGCTCGCAAGCATTGTGGTTTGACTCAAAAGGAATGGTCAAACTTGGTGAGCGTCACTAACTCATCACCAGCTTATGATACTAGCCACCAACCAGGTGGCTTTTGTTTTTTTAAAGACTTGATAAAGGGCTTAGGACTCCGCCTGCACCTCTCTCAATCACGTGGGTATATATTTGCGTGGTCTTTACATCGGTGTGGCCAAGCTGCTCTTGCACTGTTCTAATATCGGCACCAGATTCCAATAAATGCGTTGCAAAGCTATGTCTTAACGTGTGACAGGTAACCGTTTTTTCTATGCTTGCATCGAGCGCGGAGCGCTTTACCGCTCTTTGAATTGCGCTTTCATTTATATGATGTCTTCGCAGTTGCCCTGTCTCTTTGTCGACACTTAACTTGTTAGACGGAAACAAAAAGTGCCAATTGAAATCTAATTCTGCATTCGGATATTTACGGCGTAAACCTTCAGAGATGTAAACACCTGCGTATCCGGGTACATGCCGGTCCTTGAAGTAGTAGTTTCTTGCTAAGTTCATCTGCGATTTTAGCGGCTCATGGAGCTCTTTCGCCAATGTGACCGTACGGTTTTTTCCACCTTTCCCTTGCCAGACTCTCACTGCACCATAGTCATAATCTATGTCTTGGATTCTTAGTCTAAGGCACTCCATAATTCGAAGCCCAGAACCGTATAGGAGTTGGATGTGAAGCTTATATCTCGGATCGATATGTTGCACAAACCTGCGGACTTCATCGCGAGTCAAAACAACAGGGAGCTTCTTTTCCGTCAGTGATTTTTGGAACCTCATATCCAGTGAAAGCGGGGTTTTAAAAAAGTCTCGATATAAAAACGAAATAGCATTCAGCGCCAATGCTTGAGTTTTGACTGCAACTTTTTCATCGATAGCGAGGTGGCTGAGAAATCGAATAACGTCGTCTTCAGATAACTTCGATGGATGAGCAAGCTGGTGGAATACGATAAAGCGCTTTATCCAGAATAGGTAACTCTCGATAGTTTTGTTGGCATAATGGCGAGTAAGCATATGCTCTTTTACACTTATCAGAAACTGACTTTTCATAATATCATAATGCTGTTTATTTATACAGGTGTTGTAATTTATCAATACTGGCCTAGTTATCATGCTTTTTGCCGTCTAATTGCGTGTTCAAACACACATATTCATACTACTTTTCTATTTGTTTCATGAAGGTAAGTGCTAGGATTTGTTTTTCTTTTGTCAGGAAAGAATGCGGTAGCGTGCGAGAAAAGCCGCTATTTGCAGTATAGAAAGCGTTAGCCCACATACAGGAATACAGTCAGATTGCGCAATATAATTGGTATAGTTAAAATGCTTTTTCCTTAACTTCAAATGTTTAACTATGAAAAGATATCCGATCATCATCTCTGTCATTTTAATTGGATTAGCTGTTTGGGGAGGCTTATACGTTCAAGGTGCTTCAAGTGACGTGCTTTCGCAGAAAGATAAAATTTCAGCTTATATAGCTATTGTTGCAACATTGGGCGCACTAGTTTCAGCTGCCTTTGTAGTATTTACTTACATCGCTACAAGCAATGCATATGTCGAAGCGCAGCGTCCACATCTACTCGCACTAATGCACAATGGTTTTACTCCGCAGGCTCAGCCAATGTCTACTCTTGAGTATCGCAATGTTACTCAAAATAGGTTTAACGATCTTACAATTGATATCAAAGTCTTAGCTGCAAATCGAACTTATAGTTTAAGTGAGCTGTTTAGAGCGAACATGACAATGATTGGCTATGATCAACGCCAGCGTACATTTGATCCAATCCAAGAACTAAACAACTTGGGGCTAAATTTGCTGCAAGTAGCAGGTCAAGGTAATGAGGTATCGTTAGAAGTTTCATACTCATATACCTTCAATGGCTGTAAGGAGTATGTTCTTGCCCAAGTGTATCGCTGGAACTTAGCTCGTAATGAGTGGGAAATCGCTTAGTGGGCTAACAAAGCATTTAAGAGTGATTCGCAACGCTTGGCAGTTTCGCTTCGCTCAAGTATAGCCAAGCGCTGCTCACACCTTAATGCAGCGTTATGTTGTTCAAGTGCAATTAATTTCATTGGAGTGGTTGGTTTTTGAACAAAGATCCCATATATAAGTAATGCTTTAGTTGCAAAGAGGATCTAGCAAATGCCAACAGAAAACTACCACAACGTTCGCGCCGCTTATTCGTTTTTTCGTGAAAATGAAGGAAACCAAATAAAGCTTCAACAAGTAGCCGAAGCAGCTGGCTGGAAAGAAAGTACGGTATCTACCTACTTCAATAAAAAATGGAAAGACTTAGTTTTATCTCGAGTTAAACCTGGTCTTTACGAAGTTTGTATGTCTAAAGAAATGTCGTTGGAAGACTTTGGAGCTTTACATTCACAAGTTGACGAGCATTTGCGTTAAATCAACAACATAACAAAGCATTTAAGAGTGATTCCCAACGCTTGGCAGTTTTGGTGCTAATCGTTGGGTTTTGTGTTTAAGGTGGTATGTTTTAGTTTCGTGGTGGCGTTGCTCACACCTTAATGCGGCGTTAGTTGCCAACGAGAAAATCGCAGCTAAAACAGAGTGTTTAGGTCTAATCGTTCGTGTGCTTTGCTTGATTCTGCACTTCGAACTTCGGGATCTTGGTTCGCGGAAATTGAGCTTCGATCTTTTCCTAGTTTGGTTTGCCGTTTCAGAAGCCGATTTACTTGTTGAAAGTCAGCTTTGTGGCACTGTTTCTCCAAAAGGTCTTTTTGGTGTTGTCAGTTCGTTTTCTACGGCGTTGCGTGTTCCAAGTGGTTTCAGTGACAGGCGCTTTAATACTGCGCCTGATTTGAGTTTTTCAAAGCACATAAAACTAGTGTTGGCAAAACGGCAATCGACTTCAAATCAAAGCTTTAGGTTTGGCAACTAACAAAGCATTCAAGAGGGATTCACAACGCTTGGCAGTTTTGGTTTGAATTAGCTTAAGTGTTTACGGCACAATGGTTTAGGTTAGGTGGTGGCGTTGTTCACCCCTTAATGCGGCGTTATGTTTCACTATAAATTCAGTGGTTTAAAAGTCCTTTTAGCTGTTCTTTGTCCCTCATGCAGATTGTTCCGAGTAGACTCAGCAAATCGGCACTATCGCTCTAAATTCGTGAATTTCTCAGCCCGTAAAACATGCCAAAGTTCGCGGGTTGCTTCATTGTTAGGTCGAGTCGGCTAGATTCAAGTTTCTGTGGCTTAAAGGCGCTTTGAGGTTCATTGCCAAGTCACATCCTGCCTTGGCAGTAGTCTCGGCAATTTGCCATTGTTCTGCGCTGTGATTGGAAAGATAGGGCGCTTGTTGGCGTTTTGTCGGGTTGCCTCATTGGGCAGGGAAGTGTTCATACTTGTTTTGGGCTGGTCGCATTTGGTGGTCAAGTTGGCTCTTGCGTTGTGTTTTAGTTCAGAAAACTAGTTATAAATTGCAGTTCTTTCTCAAATAAATCATGCGTTTGTGGTAAAACATAACAAACAATTTAAGAGTGATTCAGCACGCTTGGCATTTTCGGTTTGAATTAGTTTCAGTGATTACGGTGTTCAAATTGAGTATCGTGGTAGCGTGCTTCACACCTTAATTGGGCGTTAGTACGGGTTTGACATCAAAGGTCATTAGTTTTGGTGTTTATCTGTTTTGGTGCTCGCATTTACACCTTTCAGTTAGTGCCTTTCACGTTCTTTCCGGTGGCACTATATGCGGAGTGTTTG